>JABDBR010000003.1 GCA_013288545.1 Nitrososphaerota archaeon
TTACATCCACTGGCCTTCGAGGAATAATTGCAGATATGCTCAAAAACAAGATGTTCGATGTTGTCATTACCACATGCGGAGCCCTTGATCATGACATAGCAAGATATTTTTCAAATTATTTGGAAGGATCATTTACTCTAGATGATTCAGAACTTTTAGAACAAAATGTTCACAGATTGGGAAATGTGCTTGTTCCCATGGAAAGCTATGGGCCCATAATTGAAGAAAAGATGCAAAAATTCTTGGAGGAGGCTTACAAATCAGGTAAAAAAGAAATGTCTACCGCAGATATTACTAGAATGATAGGTGAGCACCTAGGAGAGGGCTCGTTTTTGTATTGGGCATACAAGAACAACATACCAGTAATAGTACCAGGAATAATGGATGGCGGAGTAGGCAGTCAGATCTGGCTTTTTACTCAAAAACACAATGATTTCAAACTAAATGTGGTAGCAGACAGTGATCTCTTGTCCTCTCTCATTTTTAAAGCAAAAAAATCTGGCGCTTTTATGTTGGGTGGCGGAATATCAAAGCATCACACTCTATGGTGGAACCAATATAGGAATGGCCTTGATTATGCGGTCTACATCACCACAGCACAAGAATTTGATGGAAGCTTGAGTGGAGCTCTTGTCAGAGAAGCAATCTCATGGGGCAAGGTTACTCAAAATGCAAAACAAACTACAATACATGCAGAAATAACAACCATCCTACCATTTCTCTATTCTGCACTTCTTGCTAGGGTAAATAAATGATGTATGAGATATTTTAGATAGTGTAATTTTTTGATTCAATAATAGTGATGAGATGGTCGTTGCATCTTACCAAGCTTGTCAAAATGATCATGAGCTTGATTTCCTCTTGCATGAGAATGTGTTTTGCCATCACTATGAGTATGAGTATACATTACAGGTTTTTTCATGACAACCTCATCTACGCGTATTAGCAATGATGCTACCTCAGCAGCTGTTTTTATTACCTGTTCCTTGACTACAAGAGGTTCAATAACATCTTGTGAATACATTTCTCGAACTTTTCTTTCAATTGCATCTACTCCATACCATGAATGAATGCGTCCGTTGTTGTGTGTAGAGTTTTTATTTCTTAACTGAACAATGGTATCAACTACATTCATTCCAGAATTTCTTGCAATTGTTAGTGGAATTTCTTCAAACGCCTCAGCAAAATTTTGAATTACAATCTGTTCTTTTCCTTCAATTAAGAGTGATCTTTTTCTAAGCTCATTTGCAATGATTATCTCAGTTGAACCTCCACCAGCTACTACAGATGGATGCATAAAGAAATCTTTGAGAACTGTTATAGCATCAAGTACCGTACGATGGTATTCATCAAGCATTCTCTTTGAATTTGCTCGTAATAGTATAGTTACTGATTTTGGATTTTTGCATCCTTCTACAAATACCATTTTATCATCACCCACAAATTTTTCATAAACTTTACCTGCAAATCCCAGATGTTTTTCAGATATATTGTCAAGATCATTCATTATTGAAGCACCAGATGCTTTCTCCAACCAATGAATATCATTTTCTTTTACTCTACGAAGTGATATTATGCCTGCCCTAGACAGGTAATTTTGAGCCGATCGATTAATTCCCTTCTGGGAAACCACAAGATTTGCGCCTGAATCGATTATCTTTTGAACTTTTCTCTTTACATCATCACTTTCTTTTAAAATGTATGCTTGCATTTCTTGTGGAGAGCTAATTACGATCTCTGCGTCAGTCTTGGTTCTCTCATCATCAAGCTCTACATTAATTAGAAGAACCTTAGAATTTTCAATCAACCTAGGCATTCCAGAATAATCTATTGTTTTATCAATGACCACTCCTTGTACCAATTCAATATCTGAAGTATTACCGGGTTTTTCTTCGATTTTGATATCATCTATTTCAACTTCCCTATTTACAAAATCTGCAATTGTACAAAATGCATCAGTTACTAGTTTTGCTATAGATTTGTTTTCACCTAACACAGAGATTGCCTTTGTTCGCAAACATGTTTCAGCTAACTTGAGCATAACTTCTTTATTTGTATAGGTAGAAACTTTTGCAATTGATCTTACAATATCAAGGGAGTATTCAGCTGCTTTCCTGTATCCTGCCTCAATTGTAGAAGGTGATACGCCTAAATCCAATAACTTTTCTGCCTTTTCAAGCAAAGAACCAGCTAAAATAACTACAGATATTGTTCCGTCTCCAACCTCATTGTCAACGGAGTTTGAAGCATCTATCATTACCTTGGCAGCAGGATGTTCAACATCGATTTTACGCAACATTGTAGAACCGTTCTTTGTCAGAGTAGCCTCACCCAAAAGATCAATGTAGATTTTTTCAAATCCCCTGGGTCCAAATGAAGTTTTAATGAGATCAGCAATCAATTTTCCAGCAAGTAAATTGTATCTTCGTGTTTCTTCCCCTACAGAGAATTGTGTACCCTCGCCAAGTAAATCTCCTGTAGAACTCATGCAAATGTAGAGTATTTAGTAATTATAAAACTTCTGATCAGCAACCTAAATTCCAAAAAATGAAAAATATGTTTTATGCAATATCTATTGATGAGTTGTGAATTGTAGATTCCATCGAGTGATTTTTTTGGGTAAAAGATCTAAGAATACTAGTGACATATTCTGTCAGATCCACGATTTCAGAGACAGAATCAGCGAGCATTCGTACAATAATACCAGAATTATGCGGCAGAGTAGAGCAACTAGCCAAAAAAGATGTGTTTTGCACAGCCAAATTGATCTTGTCTGTAATCATTTCCACAGGTATTGAACTGCCAATTATGTAAATGGTAGAAAAGACATCTTTTCCTCCAAACAGGGATTCAAGATTTATCTTGTCTTTATGACTCAGGTTCATGACATCTGTAAAGAGCATCTGGCCATTTCTATGGGCCGAAGTACGAAGAAAACAAAGATCAAAATCAAACTTTTCACCAGATGCAATACGACCTGCAGATATGATCTCTGAATAGATTAGAACTGCATTCTCTTCAACCTCAAGATTTACTTCTTGATAAAATCTAGATGATTTGAATGGAATAATTTGATGTGGAACAAATTCTAGATAGCTTTTTTCTTGACTGCGTATGTTAATGTATTGAGAAGCATAACCACCATCCATCTTGTAAACTTTGGTTGCCGATTGAGTAGTGATTTTCGCTGTAGAGTTTTTTCCCATTACAACATCAATTTTCTGCTCATCCCCTTGTAGAATACCTCCAGAAGATGACATCATGTAGATATGAGCAAAATGCGGATAATCGGAATCTGGGTACATTGCTTTTTGAATCAAAAATGGTGCTTTTGACAATAATGATTTGATATATGTTTTAGAATCATCGTTTGCTTGAAGTTCTATTTGTATAATACCATTTTGACCTGGCATTTTAAATTTTTTATTTACATAATTCTTGAAGATATCTGGAATTTGTGAATTCATCTTTTTTGATCCTTTTTGATAATTGGTTTTTTGTCAAACAGTATTGATTTGATTATGTTTTCAGCAACATCTTCTATGCCTTCACCTGTTTGGCAATTAACAAATACGTAGGGTTTTTCTGCGCGCATTTTTTTTGCATCTCTTTTCATTATAGCAAGATCTGCACCTACATGTGCTGCAAGATCAATCTTATTGATTACAAGCAAATCACTGCTTTCTATTCCCAATCCACCTTTTCTTGGATACTTGTCTCCTCCAGCTACATCTACGATGTAGATGAAATAATCTGCAAGGGCAGGACTAAAGGTAGTCATGACATTATCACCACCACTTTCAATTATAATCAAATCAAGACTAGGATCTTTCTTTTCTATTTCATCAATAACAGCCAAATTTATTGTTGGGTCTTCGCGTATTGCAGTATGCGGACAACCTCCAGTGGCTATTCCTATAATCATATTTTCAGGCATAACTTTTAGCTCTGTAGACAGTATTCGCTGCATTCGTTCTGCGTCTTCTTTTGATATGACATCATTTGATATTATGCAGCATCTGTAACCTCTTTTTATCAAGATGGGTACCACCCTCTCAATCAAACGTGTTTTTCCCGATCCTACAGGCCCACCAATTCCAACCTTTGGTATTTTCTTATTTTTTAGGGTCAAATCCATCTCCAAATTATGTGATAAACATTTTTGAGACATCATGCTCATGAATCATTTGAAAAATATCTGTTAGAGGTGTAAGCTGCCAAATATTGTATAATGGTTCTTTTTTAATTGTACTAGAAATTATATTTATTTTATCAGAAAGTTTTGTAAGAATTTTTTGGCCACTTATGTGATCTATTATCCCCAACTTGATTGCAGCAGCTATGACACTCTGGCTAAATG
Source organism: Nitrososphaerota archaeon (assembly GCA_013288545.1). Lineage (GTDB taxonomy): Archaea > Thermoproteota > Nitrososphaeria > Nitrososphaerales > Nitrosopumilaceae > Nitrosotalea. Next base: position 4,361 of record JABDBR010000003.1, read on the forward strand.
AATAAAGCATCATTCGTATCCCACTTTCTGAAGGAATTCTCAGTAGAGTCATAGCAATTCCTAGACAAACAGGATATGTTCCAACAGTTTCATTTGATTTTATTTTCATTTGAAACTCCTTTGCAATTTTAGTTTCCTTCTTGTCAAGCGTCATTTGAATTACACAATTCAATATCTGAGAGCCAGATCTGACAGATGTATTTCGTGCTTCTTTTATTAATCTCATAGAATAAAATTTGTTATCTGCCTCTACAAGCTCTTCAATATTTTCATTCTTTGCAGCATCCATGGCAATCAAGAAAATCATACAGTCACAAGTTGTGAGTTGGAATTCTATTTGTTGTTCAATAAAATTTAAAATGTCTTGTTCATTTTTTATTCTACCATGTTTTACAAGAGATTCTAGACCGTTGGACAATCCAAACATGCCAGAGGGGAAGAATGAATCGGCTAACTGCATTAAAAAAAACTCGTGATTAGTGCTCATGTAGGTATATTCCATGTTGAGGTTGAAAAATCTGTTCCTCTACCTTAATCTCTATATTATTTATGATGTGGGATAGTAGTTTCTTAAATACATCAACTTCAGAATCTGCTTGAATTGGAAAGAAAAGAACATCATCTTTTATCACAATGGGTTTGTGTCGGTTTCCTATGACATGACCCAGAGTAACTAGCCCAACTGAATTGTCATTTAATTTTCTAATTTTTATAGAAATAACTTTCTCAGGCAATTGTTCAATTATGATGAATTTTTTGAGATTAGACACGATGACATCACCATGATGTAGTCTTGTGCCAGAATCAAGAATAAGGCCTATATCTGTGCCTAGATCCGTTTTCTTTCTAATCCTACTTCTTTCTGTCTCTAGGCGTGATATTTTTAATCTCTCACAAATTTTTTGAGATTCCATTTTATTGAATTTGGCCAATAATTTTTTGTCATCAAAAATGTTTCCCAGTATGGATGTGACTGTAAGCATAATCATCTAAGATCATACTATGAAGTTATATTTTTTGATCTTAGTAATTTATTATAAATAATAAATACAAGAAGCTACAATAGGTACAGATATGATGCTTACTCCTAGAGAAATTGACAAACTGTACATTTTCATGGTAGCAGAAGTTGCAAGAAAAAGAAAATCAAGAGGATTAAAACTAAATTACGTAGAAGCGCTTGCGCTCATTGCAGATCACATAGTAGAAGGAGCTAGAGATGGAAAATCTGTTTCAGATCTTATGAGTTCAGGAAGAAAAGTGTTAACAAGAGATGATGTTTTACCCGGCGTACCTGAGTTGATCAAGACAGTACAAACTGAGGCAACCTTTGAAGATGGAACTAAACTTGTTACTGTTCATGATCCCATAGTATAGCATGATCCCAGGAGAATATTTCTTAAATGACATGCCCATCATTGCAAACAAAGGTAAAAAGACAGTAAAGGTCAAGGTCAGCAACTCTGGAGACAGGCCAATACAGGTAGGCTCACATACACATTTCTTTGAAACTAACAAGGCGCTTGTCTTTTCTCGCAAGAAGGCATATGGTCATCATTTGAACATCCCATCAGGAACATCAGTAAGATTTGAACCTGGAGATACAAAGGAGATAGAACTAACAGAATATGGAGGTCTAAAAATAGTGTATGGATTCAATGGTCTTGTTAATGGCAAACTTGCTACTAGAAAACAGATTGCACTGCAAAAAATGCGAAAAAAGGGATTCAAAGATGGTAATCAAAAATGACATTGGTAATCCCTAGAAAACAATACGTAGATCTGTATGGTCCTACCAAGGGTGACAAAATTAGACTGGCTGATACTGATCTCATAATTGAAATCGAAAAAGATTTTCAAAATTATGGAGATGAGATAGTTTTTGGTGGCGGTAAAAGTGCTAGAGATGGAATGGGGCAAGCAAGTGGTGTCACTAGTAAAAATTCACTTGATCTAGTCATAACAAATGCAATTATCATGGATCCCGTTCTGGGAATCATAAAAGCAGACATTGGGATCAAAAATGGTCTGATATCTGGAATAGGTAAAGCAGGTAATCCAAATGTCATGGACGGAATAGACATGATAATATCTGCAAATACTGAGGTGATGGCAGGCGAGCACACAATATGCACTCCCGGAATAATTGATACTCACATTCACTTTATTGCTCCACAACAAGCAATAGATGCAATTTGTAGTGGAACAACAACAATGATCGGAGGTGGCACTGGACCTACCGATGGAACTAAAGCAACAACATGCACTCCAGGTCCTTGGAATATTCATAGAATGTTAGAAGCTCTTGATGAATTGCCTCTAAATTTTGGTCTACTTGGAAAAGGAAATGATTCCCTAGAGCCTGCATTATTAGAACAGATTGCTGCAGGTGCATGTGGTTTGAAACTGCACGAAGATTGGGGCACTACTCCTGCTACTATTGATGCTGCATTACGTGTTGCAGATAAAACTGATACTCAGGTAGCTATCCACACAGACACGTTAAATGAATGTGGTTTTGTGGATGATACGATTGAAGCAATAGGCGGAAGAGCAATCCATACTTATCATACCGAAGGAGCTGGTGGTGGACATGCACCAGACATTATGAAAATAGCAGGTCACAAGAACATTCTTCCTTCATCTACAAATCCAACAAGACCATTTACAGTCAACACTCTAGATGAGCATCTAGACATGATGATGGTTTGTCATCATCTCAATTCCTCAGTAAAAGAAGATGTAGCATTTGCAGAGTCAAGAATCAGAGGTGAGACAATAGCTGCAGAAGACGTACTGCATGATATTGGTGCCCTAAGCATGTATTCTTCAGATAGTCAAGCAATGGGTAGGGTCGGAGAAGTAAGCATCAGGGCATGGCAAACAGCTGATAAAATGAAAAAAATGTCTGGTCGCCTAGTAGAGGAAACAGGAGAAAACGATAATCTTCGTGTAAAGAGATATCTTTCAAAACTTACCATCAATCCGGCAATAACACATGGGATATCAGATTATGTTGGTTCTCTAGGGCCAGGCAAATTAGCTGACATTGTAATGTGGTCTCCAGAATTTTTTGGTGTAAAACCTAAACTTGTGATAAAAGGTGGATTTGTTGCCTATTCAGTTATGGGAGATCCTAATGCATCCATTCCCACCCCAGAGCCAGTATATTATCGCCCAATGTTTGGTGCAATGGGTAAGGCCACGCATACGACATCTGTAACTTTTACTTCAAAACTAGCAATACAGAATGGTTTATCAAAAAAATTAGGTTTGAAAAAGAAATTGCTTCCAGTAAAAAATTGCAGAAATATTGGTAAGAAAAATATGCTTTACAACAATGCAGTTCCAAAAATAGAGATTGATCCTGAAACTTACAGAGTCACAGTTGATGGAAAACTAGCTACAACAGAACCATCGCAAAAATTGTCCATGGCCAGATTATATCATTTATTTTAGTTCGACAATCGAAAATCAATATATTTTTATATTTACTAAGTATATAGTATCACATGACTCCAGTCAAGACACGTGATGAAGTTGAAAAGGCTTCTAGAAAAATAACAGAGTCACTCTATGGCACTGAAATCCAAGATTTCAAGATAAGAGAACTCTTTACGCTTCCAGAAAAGGGTCCTCAAGACGCCTGGGATGTACAAGTGACTTTTCTATTGAATAAACTCAAACACACCGTAGATCTAGTTATTCAACAGAAAGACGGGCATGTAACCAATGCAAGACTAATTGATACAATGGTTCCCTTATAGGACCATTGTCAAAAATATTTTTAATTAATTTTTCCACATTTCTTAAATATCTCTATTTATGGACAATTATCTTTGATTTTAGTTAAATACTAAGATTTTTAAAATAACATACTGTTCAAACCTCATGCCTAGTCAAGGATATGGAACCATAGGACTAAAGCCTGCAATCATATCTACACTACAAAAGTCCACGGATGAATATTATCCAGGAATGTTTCTTCCCAGTGCCTTGATAATCATGATGAATGAAATAAAACGAGAATATTACGAAGTTGGAATGCACAACATAAAGATCGACTTTTCAGGACGATACACATCATTGACAGTTAGATCAGACGTTAAAATATGGTTTGAGGAAAATTATAAGATATTAAAAGAAAAATATGAAAAAAAATACAAAGCAAATAACTTTACAAAATTTGCAAGTATCTTCATGCTCAACATATTTGAATCCAAAGCAGTCTCACAGAATAACATTATCAAATTAAAGGAGGCAGACTTTAACTGGTTAAAATCAGAATATAGTCAAAGAAAAAAAGAATATGAGCTAAAATATGGCATAAGAACATTCGAGCAGTTTGCAGACATGTTCTTAAAGGAATTATTAGAAAGAATCAATTCCGCAAAAAAAATACTGTCATTATAAAAATTCTGATTTTCCTAACAGGTTTGACTAGTGTTTCACGATTAGTTTGATAAGATAGCGACATTGGGAATTGTTTGTTTGCCCAATCCAGTCTTTAAGAGAAGTCTAAAGGTTAACAAAATATCTAATTTTGTTATGTTCGGCACATCTGTCACTCCTCCTTCATGTTTTAGATCATTTATGTAATCAAATATTTCGTCCACTGTTACAGGTTCATCTGCCAATCCTAATTCTCCGTTTACTGCATTGTATGTTGCAATATGATAACTCAAGAATGATGTTTTGCTAAGGATTTCTTCAGTGTTTGTATCAAATCCAAGACTGACTCTTTCCATAGTTTTTACTAGATCTTTCAAAAATGATTTAAGGTTTAGGGTAAAAAATGTAAACTACTGATTCACAGAGAAAAAATGATGCGTAATCTACATTTTATTTGAAAATTGGTGCAAATTGGTACGTTTTAGCCATAAAACAGCTCAAACCAAGAGAAGGAAATTATAAATACATTTAGTAATTAAATAACATCTGTGAAGATCAAAAACATTCCCCTCAAGCTCATAGATATTGCAGATGAAAATGTTCGAAAAGACCATCCTTTTGGTGAAGACTCTAGAGACCAATTAATTAAGGATCATTTGTCCAAGTTTGAATTATTACAACCAGTAGTTGTCAGATTTGATAATGCAAGCAAGAGATACAAGCTGCTCATAGGCCGCAGAAGATTTTTGTCACTAAGTGCAAAAGGAACAAGAGAGATACCTGCAGTGATAACAGAACTCGAGGGTGCAGAAGCGGAAGCAGCTTCTTTGTTTGAGAATTTAATTCGTAAAGATCTACCACCAATTGAAAAAGCAAAAATGGTAAGAAAGTTAGTTGACTCGACCCAATCAGGCATTACCGGCGTATCGAAAAAATATGGATTGTCTAAAAGTACAGTAAGCGAATGGTTAAGCGTTTTGACATTAGCAGAACCATTGCAACAAGCATTAGAGAGTGGCGAAATAACACTTTACGAAGCAATACAGATTGCAAGAAAGCCAAAGGTACTACAAGAAAAATTGGTTAATGCAGTATCAGAAGGAAGACTTCAAGAAGTAATGATAAAAACCGGAGTAAAGCGCGGAGCGCCAAAAGGTCTTTTGACTATACGTCTTGTTTTTAATCCAAAGAAGAAATTTGATAAAAAAATGTGGGATCAATTAAATGATCAAGCCTCTCAAAATGGATTAGAGGTTACAGATTATGTTAAAAATATACTCACAAAGCGTCTTAACTAGTTCGACAATCGAACTGTAACTACAAATCCATTTTGACTATCGTATAGCTAATACTGGACAATGTGCATATGTTATAACATCATTAGCAACACTACCCATGAGGAATTTTTCAATTCCAGTCATACCCTTGGTTCCAACTACAATCAAATCTATTTTCTGTTTTTTAGCATAATCTATGATTGCTTTCTCGGCTGATGAATCCATTATAACTTCAGAATGCATCTGTATTCCTTCCTTCTCACCAAATTCTACTGCTTTTTTGAGTAATTTTTCGGCTTCACTCTTTAGTGCATCTTGATAAGCCTTGAGTTTTCCACCTCTATAATATCCAAGTAAATCTCCCGTAGCCCCAAATGATGACTTTGCTATTACATGAATAACAGTCAACTCTGCTCCTAATGATCTTGCCAAAGTTACTGCATATGCGGTTGCCTTGTTCTTGTATCCAGATTTGTCTATTGCAACAAGTATTTTGTTTATAGTTACATTGTAATCTTCGAATGTGTTCGTCCCATGTTTTTTAGTTTGGTTATTCTTAGACATGTCGTTTCTAATTCCTAAACAGGTCCTTTTTTATTGGTACTAGAAATTTGTCTTACGTCTATAGGACTAGTCCATTCCTCAACACTGGCTCCGCTAACCACATCTGCATCACTTGGAATAAGATAAACCACATCGTGTCTTGGCGGTGTTCTTTTTTGTGTTGCCAGGCTAACTAGTATGAATACTGCTAATGATATGAGCGGAGGAATCATTGTATCAAGTCCACCATATTGGTAGTAGGGACTATCAGACGGGGCGATAGTTATGACAAAGAATAAGATTAATCGTACTAGAGAACCTACTACAATTGATGCAATAGCACCAGATGCTGTTGATTTTTTCCAAAAGGTTCCAAAAACTAGAGGAACGAGGCATCCTGCTAAAACAATATCAAATGCCAAGACAAGATATGCACCAGGTCTTGGAATGAGATAACCTAATGCAAAGGCGGTAAAGAACATTGGGATCACAAAGAGTCTTGTTGCAACAAGCAATTGTCGATCAGTCAGTTTTGGTCTCTTGAGTAACTTTGCTATAATATTTCGTTGCAACATGTTTCTAGACAATACACTTGCTATAGCTAATGTGCCACCATTAGCAGTAGACATACCACAACTAACTGTACTTACAAGCATCAGGATACCAATTACTGCAGGTACATGTTTTATTGCTATAATTGGGTACAGAGTATAAGGATCAGAAAGCTTTGGCTCTAATGTAAATCCAATAATGCCTACCATTGTTACAGGTATTAGGATCAGGAGGGTTATTCCAGCACCCATGTAACAGCTCTTTGTTGCGGTACGGCCTCCGTCTGCTGCAAATACTCGCTCCATAAAGTCTAACGCTACAATATCTCCTAATCCTAGTGATATTATTGCAGCCCAGTTTATCAGAGCCCCACTACCTACATTGAGTAAGCCTGACATGTCCATGAATCCAGCAGGAGCATTTGCCACTATAGTGTCCAATCCACCAGGAATTGGAGACCATGGCCCTATGAAGAACAAAAAGCCTGCCCAAAATCCTACCACAGCTAAATAGATGTGGAAGATGTCTGTGTATGCGCAAGAGAATAGTCCTCCAAAATACGTATACAGTAAAACAACTGCAGTTGAAATCAACATTGCATAAATTAATGGTATTCCCAATACTACTGATAAAATATATCCACTTGCTGCAAGGTTACCAGCAACAAGAACTATGAAACTGACTGCCATGACAGTTCCAGACATTACTTCAGTAGTGTTTCCATATCGTCTATAGTAGAAATCTGCAAGTGTAATCATGTTCATACGGTTAAATCGTTTTCCAAAGAATAATCCAGTCAACACAAGACAAATAGCTAGACCCATAGGAATGACAGCGCCTCCCCAAAAACCACCAGTAAATGTTAACGCGACGTTTCCAAGAGATGCATTGCCATCAACTGCTTCTGACACAAGCATTGTACCGATGAAGAAAAGCGGTAAACTTTTTCCAGCAACAATGTATCGTTTGCTACTTTTCTTGACAAATTTTACTGCAATAACTCCAATGAATGCGGTTACACCAACAAATGCCATGACGATGATTGGATAATAAAGCGGAATTGCGTCAACCATCCACATAATTAGTAACTATATATTAATAAATATGCCGGTATTTCGACAAGTTTCGACAGTCGAACAATAGATCAATCATAAAGCAAAAAAAATTTCATATAAAAAATAATTTACGAACATGATTTGCAAAAAACTAAGAGAGACAAACAAGTGAAAACAGGAAAGATCGGTGCTCTACAATATGTTAGGAAATTTTTATATAAAAATAAATTTAATAATCCATAATTGTTTGGAAAAAAAAGTTATGGATGCGGTTCTTGTGGTATGCAATTCAAAGACCGCGAGGATTTGCTTAAACATGCAGAAGAAATTCATGATAAAAATACAATCTATCAATGCATAACATGCGAAGAGGATTTTGAAAACGAATCATCTTTTAGGATGCACATGATTCGTAATCACAAAATTTGAATAGATTGTTATCAAAAATCTAAGACTTCATTTTCTTTAGTTTACCAAAAAGTAACGGATCTAACTTTCTTGCAGTATCAAAACTTCTTTGTGATTCATTTTCTTTTCCCAGCATAGACAATCCGCGACCCTTGTTGTACCACGCTTTTGCGTACTTTTCATTGATTTCTATGGCTTTGTTGAAGCATTCAACTCCTTCTGCAAGCCTTCCTAATTTCAGGAGCGTCAATCCTTTGTTGTGCCATGTTATAGAATTAGATGAATCAATCTCTAATGCCCTAGAAAATGATTCTAATGCTTCATTTTTTCGCCCCTTTTTATCCAACATCAAGCCACGATCCCCCCAGGCAAAATCATTTTCTGAGTTCATTTCTATAGCCTTGTTGAAGTATTCAAGGGCTCTGTCATAATGCCGATCGTTGGCAAGATCTTCTCCCAATTGTACCAACTCTTCTGAAGCTTCTTTTCTGGAAGCTTTTTTGTACTTTACTGGAAGAACTACTGGCTGATTTTTCTTAAACCAAGAAAATATCATACCATGATTATGTAGCACACTATGATTTAAATTAGTATTTACGAAAAACAAATTAGGAAAATTTAAGATTAATCAGATTCTTCTACTTTGTGTAATTCATCTTCTTTTTTGTTTCCTCTTATTCCAACTATTCCTACAAACAAGAAGAATCCGGCTGCAACAAGTATTGCTGCAAACATCCCGTAAACGCCACTTAAATCCATCCCCTATTATTAATTCCAGTATATTTAAAATTTTATGTGCACTGAAAACTTTTGCAAATAAATTTTAATCTACAATATTTAGTTGGATTGATATGTTTTGATCATTTTTTCATCAGATTTAACACGTAGATTACGGAACACTTTTCACAATTTAAGAATCAAGTATGAAAAAGTTCGACTGTAGAACATATTTAAAAACGTAGATTACTTAGACAAATTTAAGTATATACTAACACAATACTAAAGTGATTAATATGGGTGCAGAATTTTATGGAGAATCATACAGGGGCAACGACGAACCAATTTTTGTAGGCATTCCTACGTTCTTGAAATTGCCTTTGCTCAAAAATAAGGCAGAGCTGGAAAAAGTGCGTCCAGATGTTGCCATAATAGGTGAACCTTTTGATTTTGGTACAACTATTAGACCAGGCGCAAGATATGGGCCTAGAGCTATAAGAGCAGCTTCAACAGTGCCATCTCCTCCGTACGAGCATTTCAACATCGAAACAGGTGTTGATCCATTTGGAGTTTTTAAAACAGTTGATTATGGAGATGTGAATATTGTACCAGGCGACGTGGTAGAATCCCACAGGAGAATGACTGACAAAGTTAAAGAAGTATTAGATATTGACGGCATTCCTGTCATGCTTGGTGGTGATCATTCCATCACTTTTGCAAACGTACGAGCCTTTGCAAAGAAGTATAAAAACATAGGAATGATTCACATCGATACGCATGCTGACTGTGCACCACAGGGTCTATGCGGTTTCAAGTATGACCATGGAGCACACATTAGAAGAATAATGGAATTAGGATGTCTAAAAGGAAAGAACTACACTCTAATTGGACCTCGTGGATACTGGCCAGGCCCAGATCTATACAAGTGGATGGCAGATCAAGACTTTCAATGGTTCACTATGCTTGATGTAGAAGAGTTAGGTATAGACAGAATTGCCAAGGAAGCAGCAGACAGAGCTAATGACAATGTAGATGCAGTGTACATTAGTTGGGACATTGATACATTTGACCCAGCATATGCTCCAGGAACTGGAGAGCCAGAACCAAACGGACTCACCTCCCGAGAAGGAATGAGATTGATGAGATTACTTTCATCCTCATTTGATCCAGACAAGTTTGCTTTCGACTTGGTCGAAGTAGCCCCCAACTATGATGTAAGTGATGGTAATTCATACAGCGGCGGAATCACTTCAGGGCTTGCAAATCGTTTGATAGTAGAGCTCTTAGCTGGACTATCACTCACAAAGAAGGGAGAGACTGAAGGCAGACCAGTAAGACCAAAATCTTATCGCGGTACAGGGAACACGTACAGCTTTGGCAAACCCAAAGCCCAGATTCCAAAAAGAAATTGATTAGAATTGAGGTCTTGATAGAGGGAGAGCCAGACATTCTTCCCTCTATCAAACTCTTTGAATTCAAAGATGAGGATGAGGCAATTTTTCTCAATGTCATAGAAATGGTCAAAGACAAGCTCTCAAGAAATTTGAGGCTAAACACTCATGAAACTTTACATGTATTTTGTGCATACATTGTTAGTGAGATTCGTTCAGGAAAATCAGAATCGCAAATCATAGACAATTCATCAAAAATTTTAACGAGTGATAATGTTTTGTTCGGAGTACCAGAAACCTTAAGACAAATTACGTTCAATACTACTGTGGATAATTTGCCAAAAAGGGTAATTCGATTCACTAAACCGATTCCAATTATGAATTACATAATGAGAGATTCTAAAACCATTGGGATAACCTGTGAGAAACAAAGATAAGAACATCTTTGAAAAAATCTGGACTTCAATGGCAATCATAATTATTTCAGGATTAACTGGAAAAGCAAATGTCGCTACACTTTTTGATGATGATCAGAAGGAATAGGTAATGTGGGTTTGAGGGAAATATATTGTAGCCAATGCAAGAAGTCATTTGGAGCATACAATGAGAAATTTTTCTCTGAAAAAAATCTTGAAAAATTAAAAAACAGATACGGTTCATTGCATGAATTTTATGGACACGATGTGATCATAAGATGACCTTGCTAACCATAAACTTCTCATGATCTGAACCCAAAAACTCAATATTCAATTAATAAGCATTTTGAAATTTACTTCTGGAAAGAGAATGGGGTTTGCACTCATAAAATTCTCTTTGTGTAAAATCTGGGTTTATGTATTAGTGAGTCTTGATAAGATTGAATGATTGATACAAATAATCTACTTCAAATAAATGGAGTTGTAATTGCAGGAATTTTGATTTTACTTACGATTAAATCATTTAAAGGAGAAATTAAGGGTCAACGAACTTACATTAGACTTACGCCAAAACAGGCTGTTGCCTATGTAATTGTACCATTCTCATTTTCTGCCATGTCCATAATAACTGGAACACTAATACCAGCATATGATGCAGGTAGTTTTGTACTTGCTAGTATTCTTTCAATAATTGGATTTGTATATCTGATCATTGTCGTATTTTCGATAAATGCGATGTCAACAAATGAGAATTAAATTTTAACAGAACTATTTTTAGTTGCTAATTTGATAAGGTTTTCAATCTTATTTTGTCCTAAATCTAGTTTTATTCCTGCTTGTTCTGCTGGTGTTTTTCCATTAAACAAAACCTAATGCATATATGAGAAAATTTCCAGATCATAAACATGAGCTTCTCCCAAATATCTTCTAGACTACAGGAAGAACTAAAATCATCCAGTCCTCAGATCAGGTTTCTCTTAAAAAAGAGTCCAGGTTTAGCATTTACAACTATAAATGAAATTGCAACAGGTGTTGGAAAAAAATACAACATCAAAGTTTCACTCAATTTCCCAGAAAGAGGAAAGATAGAAGATTACGAGTCCTACGGAACAGAAAACATTGGATTTGTATTTCAAAGAGATGCAAAATCATTTCCAATACCAAGGGATACAATAAAATCAAAAGCTACTGAACTATTAGAAAACGTCAAGATTCAGGATGCGTACATGTATGAAGGAAAAGAGGGAGTACGAGTAATTGAGCAAAATTATAGACTAGATGTCTTGCCTTCCTCTTTGCATGTCTGGGGAAAAATAAACGACAACATAAAAAATTTCTGTGACTGGTTGTTTGAAAACTGTTATGAGGTCAAGCCAGGAGTTGCAGGGGCTTTTAATGAAACCAATTCGTAAGTATATTGAAGATTACCGTCAGGATCATAAATTTCAGCCTTTACAGGAAGCGGCAAGTTGTCAACTACCCAGATTTTATTTATTTTGGCACCTATTCTGTATGATAAAAGATACGCATTTGCAGAACCAAACTGAAATGACATCTTTCCAGAATCAGTTACCTTGAGTTTTTCCTCATTTGCACCTATGTACAGGTCACCCCACTCTGCATCTTTTGCAAGAAACTTGGCATCAGTTGCATAATCTCTCATAGAAAATATTGACTGGTTCAAGATGTCAAAGTATGATTTTGATTCGTTAGATGTATTTACAAAATCATAAACAAGACCAATGTTTACGGTCTGGTCTATTTCATTTCCACCACCTGGATTTATCTTGACTAGCAGTTGCTGAGTTCCTCCAGAGACTGGAAGAAATTTCATGTCAGCAGAAAATTTTGTCTGGTTAAAAGAAACCTGATATACCATGTCAGGGACAAATTCTGATCCTTTTCCCATATGCCACTGGCTTGCCTGTACAGGTTGCAATATGTAACCAGTCTTCATTGTAGAAAGAAACGGCCATGCAATTCCAGCTACTGCAGCAATTATGATGACAGCAAAAATAGCTACTATTCTTATGTTGGGCATTGTTTCAACTAGTTTTTTTACAGTTTATGTAGTCTAGGATTTACTCTGACAAATAAAACTCCCAGTCCAACTACAATTGCCATTATCATTAACGAGCTCAGTGGGAATTCTGGTACTGCTGGACCCACTGTTACAGATCCTGATAACCAAGGACTAGGTTGATCAAAGTAACTGTATGATCCTGCATCAGTAAAAGTATGAGAATATGTTTGTCCTGCCTGTACCAGTCCACTGTCAAACTTGCCATCAGGGCCTGCCTGAGCTGTACCACTTGTTATGGTATGAGGCTTGTCGTCATTATTTGTCCAGGTAATAGTAGTGCCGGGCATTACTGTTACATCTCTTTTATCATACGTGATACCATTAGTGTCTGTTGAGCCTTGTGGAATACTAATTGATACTGACATTGGCATATTCATCGTACCATTATTTGAGGTGGTATTCTGAACAGGTGGTGGATTTGTTGGACCGCCAAATGAGTCCTGTGTCTTTACATCAATTCTTACCAATCCTGCAGAACTAGTATCTGGAAGAGATCCTTCAGGTCCAGTACCAAGAGCAGCTATAACAAAATGAGTCACAGGAGTAGTTCCTTTCAGGGTAAATGTATTATCATCATCTCCTACTGGTGCAAACAAGGATGTTCTGCCCTTGTCTTGAGCAAGTGAGTACAATTTCTGATCATTATTGTCAACTATGAATATATCATATTGTAAATTGCTGAATTTTTGGCTTTGATCAAAGTTTTGCTCAAAGGATAATCTGAATTCTATTGGACAGCCATTATGTGGATTGGATGGACTGTATCTATATTCAACAACCATTGAACTTGAATCAGTTGTAGTAACTTGATGAACGGAATCCTGTTCCATGTCTGGCTGTTCACACTGTGCACTTGTTGTGCTAATGTTAGTAGATGACATTTTCAATACATCAGGCTCTGTTGGGCTATTTCCCATTTTCAATAATTCTAAAGTATAATCAGGAGGAGGTGTACCTGTATTGACATCCACATAGACAAGAGCTTTTACTGGAAACGGTACACTGGAATCTACCCAGATTTTATTATCTACACCTTTGTGCCATCCCAAAACATATGTATCAAATGTGCCGGCTCCCACTGTAACTTTTTCATGACTTACAGGGCCAACAGATTGTCCACCCACTGAACCAGTTCGGCCCCATGCTGGAACGTTGAAAGTTTTTGGAGTATCTTTTGTTGCAAAGGAATCAAGCCATGATACAGTGCTTCGATAAACACCAGTATAATCAGAAATGTTAGGGTCAAAAGATGTTGGGTCTGGAGTTATTTTGCCGATTGTCATTATACCCTTTTGTACGTTAGAGCCATCAACTGCCATAAACACAACATTCCATCCGCTTCCATCGCTTGTCTCATTTTTAACCCAGAAATTCATCTGGAGTGGAGCACAGTTATGCCAGTCTGTCCAGCATACGTTATAACTAAAGTAATCACCTTGCTTGAGCCCTTTTCCTGGATACCAAGAATCAGAGCCTGAAGTAGCATGTGCAGATTGTAAAGCAAGAGGTACGATTAACAAAAATGCAAAAATCGCGAATACAGTGTACTTTCGCATACATTTGCTAGAAAAAATGATCTAGTTAAATCTTTCAAATAAGCAAATATAGTGGATTCATTTTATTCCGAACATGTGTGAATGTGAAAAAGTGCACATGTATGAAGTAGACTTTAAGCTAGACGGCATGGTTGTAGTTCCAACACACAAAAATTGCGGACTGGCCCTCAATGAAAAACAGGTAGACAAGTTCCAAAAAGAACTTGTCAAGACATGGGGCATAAAAGACGAGAACGAAAAGTAGATCTAGTTTTTAAAAAATAAAAGAAAAAAAGGTTCTAAAACCTATATCAGAATGATGCTACGTGATCTTTGCAAACTGATGCTTTGCAAGTACAGTTACCGTCACAAAGACATGAGCCCTGCATTTCACAATCGCATTCTGTGTTATTTTCCTTGGATGAATCGCATCCACATGCTGCATCGGTCATACTTGGGAGATCCCATACAGGGTTTTAAAAGTTATCGAAATGGTCATCAAGGGTAACCCACCCTTATGGCTGAGCCTTTAGATTCCCAAGTATTTCATTTGCCGACTGCATCAATATGGTTGCCTGGTTATCAATTACCGTGGGATCATTTTCTATATCTAGTCCAACTTTTAATACATGAATAAATTCAGGGTTTTTGTGAATTTGATTCCGAATTTTAATCACGTTGTTTCTGTTTACATATCCAAGGTAAAAGTAACAATCTGAAAGAAGAGAGTTCGCTACAAAATACTCGTATTTTTTCTGGATAATTCCAGAATTTCCATTATTCTCTGTCATGTCAGAAAATCCAATGGTGGACTTTACCATCCTTGAAAGCAATGATGTCGATGACCTTTCAATTCCAAGAATCTGGTGTATTATGGAAAACTTTTGGTTTATCTTGTCAGTCTTCATGTCCCTCATGATTTCCATCATGTGAGTTGGACTGGGCCTCTTTTGATTAAGACAGAATATTGCATCTGCCAAAGAATATGATGCACATTTTATCCATATACCTGCAAAAGGATTCTGGATTTTAAGAGAGTCTTTTGCCTTGTTGGCAAGAATTCCTACATCAACAAGACAGCTTCGTGCATATGACATTGTAAGCTGTTCTTTTTTTTCTTTGATTTTTGATAACAGCATCCGAAGCTTCCATTGATTGTCGTTAACGATACTCAGATCCTGTAGATGATACAAAGTGTCACTGTTAGAATCATCAAAAGAGTGATGTCGTATCCGGATATAATCATCTGCGATTTTGTGAACTGATTCTCCGGATTGTTCATCCATGATTATGATATCATATTCACAGCATTCAAAGTGAGTTCCATCATTTCTACAGCCTCCAAAACCAACAGGATGATCAGAGAGTGAAAGTAGATTAGGAATCTGTTTTACGTCCATGTGAAATGGAACAAAATATTTGCTATAAAGTATCAAAGCTGTTAAAATTTACAAATCCATTCAAAGGCAAAACGTTCCTTTAAATTGCTATTCTTGATGGCTTAGCTAAGCTCCTGTGGTGTAGTCCGGCTAAGCATACTGCCCTCTCAAGGCAGTGATCCCGGGTTCAAATCCCGGCGGGAGCACTTTCATTTATCTATAAAATTTCTAGTTACCAAATGGTTTTGTCACATATGCCTTGAGATGATACTGTAACGTTACAGAGCCATCAGTGTTTTCCATTATCGATACTCCCCGAATTGAAAATACTGAATCTGTAAAGTCTTTTTTCAGATCTTGTGGCATGTCAAGTATTCCTGTGTATGCAGATCCAGTATTAGTAGGGCATGTTACAGTGATGGATTCACCACTACCATATGCAAGACAGTTATCATATGATGTTCCAGATTTAACTGGAATATTGGAAATCTTCTCCATGGTATTAGTGGCCTGGGCCTCATCAGGCACTACCTGAGAGACTCCAAGATATGATGATACAGCTAGTCCTAGAATGAAAAACCCAACAATACCAAGGGCAAGAAAAGAGTAATGGACCGAATTTTGCTTGGTCTTTGAAACTTTGGAATTATGAATTACTTGAACAAGAGATTGCTTTGGGTTTGAGGGATTGATACAATATTGATGAGTTTGTAGCAAAGTAACATGGTTACACATTCTACATTTCTTTTGAGTAGACTTTCTACAGTCAGAGCATGTTTTATGATTAGCTAGCTCTCCACCACAGGTTCTACACAATTCATCAGGCATGATATTCAAAAATTTTGATTATAATTAAAGAATAAGAAGAACTTGTCCTATGAATTTCTACCTAAGACTTAAATGCAAAATCTGCAAGACAGTGCAACTTACTCGATCAGGTTACCGTGATTTGAGTATGCAGTACATCAGTTAATGGAATTGCGGAAGTCAAGCTACTCCAAACAAATATTTCAACAGTGTATTGTCCAGGGCTCGTCGGAATCCAGACTTGTGATTCTGTAATTGCTTGATTGCTAGGAAGACCATTACCAAGAAGTGAAGATCCTTGTAGAAAGTCTGTGCTTCCTTTACTATCCATTACTTGTACCAAATATGTGATCTTTTGATCAGATTTACCATTGTTTGTAAGAATAGATGAGATTCCGATTTGCTGGCCAACCTGAAAATTAGAAATTTTTTGGCCAGAAATACTCACCAAGGTTGGTGGAGTTAATGTAATGTCACTGGTCATGGCCATCGCAGATTGTGCAAATCCAACTAGTACCAGAACAGCCCCAAGCAAAAATAATGTAGTCTTCAACAAGTTGAGAGAACTGTCATAGCTATAAAACAATTGCTTATGATTTGTAAGTGAAAAATTTAGATACATTTCAAGTCAACATTAAGAATCACACCATCAATCAATAGTGATTCTTTTCACTACGATTTCGTGTCCTTCGTAAACATGTGAAGCGTGATTTGCTTTTATTATTTCGCCCATTTTTTGATCCGTGAAATATTTTTCATTATACCGGCCTAGACTTTTTTTACAACTAAAACAGTAAATCTCTTTGAACTCCACAACATGAAAAACAGTTTTATCGTATTTAAGACTCTATACTTGAAAACATGGGTTGATCTTTGTTTTGATAAAATTGTATTTTAGAGACTTTGTAATAAATTACCTCGCCACGTCGTTCAATTACCGCAAGTACAGGCTCTTTTCCCATGGTAGTAATGTCGTCGATTTGTTTTTGTAGCAAACCAATTTTCTCTCTCTTACCTTCAGTCATACCAAATACAACATACTTGGCACCCTTTTCCCCAAATTGCCCTCTTTCATAAACTCTAAAGTCAGACCCAAATCCAAAACCGTCTTTTGCCACATACCCCTTTGTTCTCAGATCTCTGTATATGAGAAATTTAGTAAAAGCGTCAGGATCAGTCTTCATGCATTCTGTCATCAGTGAATCAAAATCCACGGTATTTTTTCCCCGGAACAGTTTGAGCTTGTCAACATAAAGCAAGTATAATGATTCAAACGGCTTGAGGAAAAATTTCTTTTTTATCATCTCTCCAAATCCTTTTAGTTCCAAGCTGTGCTGCATGTCTTTGTCAGATACAAGGACGTGATCTTTTACCAGCATTCCTTCTACTTTGGACTCTAATTCTGACATTGAAATTCATGGAACCATTAGTAATATAATAGATCTTGCGCATGCCAAGAAAAATCTCTTTCAGTATCGATACAAGTAACAGGCAAGACAACGTGGTAAACAGAATAAAACATGGCTAGAACAATTTAATCCTAGTACACGTAGAAAGTACGTTTTGTGATCTCACGGTTAAAATATAGGGCTCTAAACAAAAAAAACTGTTATTATGCACGGCGCAAATTACCGAGTTGGAAACGGTCAACCATATACAAGAAAGAAGTACATCAAGGGTAAACCACAGATAAAAATTGCAAAGTTTTACGGAGGAAAAAAAGACGGTGATTATGATTTTTGTGTACAGCTATGTTCTAGCCAAAAGATGCAGATAAGACACATGGCAATTGAATCTGCAAGATTGTCTGCAAATAAAGCAATAGAAACAGTTACTGGAGAAACAGGGTACTATTCAACACTTAGAGTATATCCACACATTCTCCTAAGAGAAAACAAGATGATCTCTACAGCAGGTGCAGACAGATTGTCAGAAGGAATGAGAGGCGCATTTGGTAAAGCTGTAAGTCTAGCAGCACGTATTGAAATTGGCCAAGTGATAATGGAAGCACATGTCAAGAAAGAACATCTTGAAGCAGCAAAAAAAGCGCTACATGGTGCATCTGTAAAACTACCCTGCACTCCAATGATCAAGGTAATTCCGCTAAAAGTTGCTACTGCCTAGTTTTACTTTAACAGGTCAAGAATTTCTTTTTGTCTCTTGTTTAGAATTTTAACAAACTCTTCGAATTCTTCATTTGTAGGATTACGCTTTAGAATTCTTCTGCACTGATAATAAAATGAGTTGTACAGTCTACCTATTACAATTCCATAACCAAATGAATCAGAATGATTCTTTAATTCATCTAATGAATTTACAATTTTAAAAATTTCATCTGACTTGTCTGCAACCTCACTTATTTTCTGATCTATTTTTCCTTCAAGTTGTTTATCCATGATATACCATGCAATATCATGTTAAAAAATTGTATTCCAAACAGTATCCTTTAATATACTAATAATTTCTAAATCGGTTAAGCGGTTGTAGTATAGCTTGGTTATTATGCGGGATTGCCAATTCTGCGACCCGGGTCCAAATCCCGGCAACCGCATTTACTTATGTAATCCTTTTCTGATGATATCTAATGCATTCTGAGCTCTTTCAGGTCTTGGAAGCTGTATCATGAATACATTAGCGCTGCCATATGGTGAATTGGGAGAAGAAAGTGCAAGCATTGTAGTCTCTGCCAATGCTTCAAAGAATTCAACTGCCTCATTTGCATATATGAGAAATTTTTCTTCAATGCCACCCTGCGAGAATTGCAACGTTACCCTGACAAAAACATGCCCCAATCCATCCTGGAGTATGTTAAGATTGGTTTCAACAGAGACGGGTTTTCCAGCAATTGTTCGCATCATGCCATCAAATTTTTGTCCATCAAGTATGATACAAGGAACCTTTTTTCCTTCAAAATCAAAGAGTGTAACGTCTTTGTGTCTTTCTAAAAGAAATTTTTCTAGTTCTTCGCTTGCCATACAGTAGAGGTATAGTGACTTTTTTAAAAAGATACTTCACAAAATATCAGATTATGCTTAGAGTTCTTGCCAAGAGATCTATTCTCTCGTTATCTTCTTCGGTTATTTTTTTACCATGATACTTGTTATTGAAGTAAATCAAGTCCACCACCTTTGACTTGTCCATGTGTACAACCGTAGCATTGTACGGAGCCTGGATCTTTTTGTTTGTAAGTATGACTAGTTTATCCACAACTGCAGATTTTGATATATCAGAGATTTGTTCCAGGTCAGGGATGCCTAATTCGTTAGCAATTACAGCCAATCCCACCTTGGATCCAAAACTATCTTGGTAAACTGCATCAAGGAGAAGGTTTTGTTTTTCCAGTTTTTGTATTGTACCCATTTCTTGCGCAAAAATAGTTAGGCTCTTGATTGCGTTTTTGATCTCTTTTTCATTATTTTCGTCATTTCTTCGTATTGTCAGAAAATCAGATATTGGTATATTCATTATACTTCCCCGCACTCTAAGTCCTGGGTATGATTGTTTTATTGCCTCGTCAATTACTGCTTCATCAATTTTTTTGGAATCAGATTGCATGGCCTTTTCCATTGCTTGATACAAAATATTAATGACAGAGCGCACGTTTCGGAATTCTGTAAATTCATCATATAGAACCTGGATTTTTTCACTTAGTTCTTGTTGTTCTTCAGAGCCAAATTTACCGTTCTTGTCTGCGTGTTTTATGTATTCTGTAACAATCTCAGCAAGCTCATCTTTAGAGTTTGATCCTGCTAGATCTATTTTGTAATTTGCCTTTTCCAGCCTATCAAATACAGACGGATTGGTATTTTGAATCTCCAAGTAACCAGACGGTGTCGATATCAACAATAACACAGAAGCAGGAAGATGTGCATTTATCACGCCTTTTATGAATTCAGTCGAGTCCTTGTTTCCATCAAGCTCGTCTATCTCAAAGACAAGAACTTTGCCCAGGAATCTATGTGTCAGTTTTGATATAGAAGATAACATTCCAATGAGTGTCTCCAAGTTTTTAACCTCATCAAATGAGTTTGAAATTATATTTTTAATCAATATAGATTCATGATAGTTAAACTTGTGAACTAGAAATGCAGTCAGGTTTTCTACAGATACAGATTGTTTTCCAGATATGATATCCTCAGTCTTTTCTTTTATGGTCATGCCAGTGAGTTTATTTACAAAAGTATAGTCAAGTGCCTTTTTGGCAGAATTGTCTCCTTGTTCTGCATTTTCTTTTAGATAATTTAGAAACTTTGTTCGTAGTTGTACAAAGAACTCGTTATCAAATCCCTTTAGCATTGCGTCGTATATTCCAGTTACAGTCTTTGGCGAAATTGTAGACAAGTCAACATAAGAGCACTCTACATTGTGTCGTCCCTTGAGACTTTTTACATGCAAAGCCAGATGAGTTTTTCCAGAACCAACATCTTGTACAACAGTGATTACTCTAAAATCGCCATTTTCGGCAGTCTTGCCTTCTACTTTTCTATTTAGCTCCTTTATGCATTCAAGTATAGCAGCTTTTGCCTCTTTGTGTCGTTTGCCTCCAAGTATCTTTGCATCTTTTTCTGTCGGGGTTGGGCTACTAGGATATGGATTTGAATCTAAATTATACGGATATGTCATATGTTCCTCACATAACCATGAACTAGTCCGCGCATTACAATTCCCTCCTGGCCTCCTGAGGATATTTCGTATCTATCTTGATGGTTCTCAATCAAATTTGTTGCCATCTGATAGAATTTTTCCTTGGACAAGTTTTGGTTTTCACAAACTTTCTCTCGGATTTTATCAAATGGAACCCATCCTATTGAGGTAGAAGATTGGTTCAGTGAACTGTTAAAGACTCCTTCAAAATTATCATTTTTAGAAACACCCTCTTTGGATGCAGATCGTTCCAATTCTTCCTGTAAAACATCGGCATGTGCTTGTACTTTAGCAAGAGATTGGTTTACGCCTGCAAGCATGCCAAGCATTAGTTTGAATTTTGGATCATTTTGAGTGATATGCTGAACATAGTGTTCTTTGCTCCAGACAAAATATGCCACGCCTTTTTTTTCAATAAAGATCTCCTCGTTTGCTTTCAACTCTTCAAGTATACCTTCACAGTCTTTGCCGAATGTCTTTTTCAGGTCAAGCTTCTTAATTCCGCTTACTCCAGAAGAGCCAATTTTTTCGAGTATCTCCCCTTTCATGGATACGGCTCTACAAAATTTTATTTAATATCCGAGGTGATACTGGGTAACAAATTGGTGAAAAATTGTTATCTCTGACACCATGAGAGGCACCAGATGCAAGAGATTACCTCAGAAACAGAGACCAGTCACAATATAAGGCCATAACAAGAAAGGTCTCATTGCAGAATGATGATTGGGTATACTGATCTAATGATGAATTATACCTGGGGTATCTGACTGCTTGAAAATATAAGATTCCAAGACTCAAAGATTAAATCCCAAAGTGACCATGAGAGAGTCGTGGAACCACAGAACGATCCATGGAAAGATAAACTGACTTCGGACCAATATTTTGTGTGTAGAATGAAAGGTACGGAACCGCCATTCACCGGAATATATCACGATTCAAAGGAGGAAGGCGTTTACAAGTGCCTGTGTTGTGGAACCAAATTATTTAGCTCAGATACAAAATTTGATTCTGGAACCGGTTGGCCAAGTTTTTGGGAACCAATTGAAGACAATGTATCTACTGAGAAGGATACAAGCCACGGCATGCTCAGAGTTGAGGCATTATGCAAGAATTGCGGCGCTCATCTTGGACATGTTTTTGATGACGGTCCAAACCCCACAGGTTTGCGATACTGCATAAATTCTGTTTCTCTCAAGCTTGAAAAATAAATCAGATAGTAAGGTAATAGCAAAGTTACCCTGTCATTAATAGTACCGTATGATACCGTAATGTATGTTAAATTGTGAGTTTTGTCCAAAACAGTTCTTTGAGACTGCAAATGGTTTGGTAGCAAAGACATTCCATGAAAGTCTACATGATCCAGAATTAGTCAATAACTAAATCTGGTTCTTTTTTTGTATCAAATAAAATCAAAACCTAACTTTTTTAACGGTTGCCTTCATTGTAATTTAAAGTGGCCAAGTCAAAGCGTACAGAGTCAAAACCAAAACCAAAAGATTCCACACATGATGTTGTCAAGAAAATGTCTTCAATCTCAGATGCTACCAAGACTCTAGCTTCTGAAGTAAAAACAATGTCAAAGATATTTGTAGAAAATCAAAAGATACTGATTTCCATGAAAGACATGATATCATCAGTAAATTCATCACTAGATCAAATTCAGAAAAACTCTCGGCAGATAAACATAATTGAAGAGGACACCCAACGCCTATTTTCTGGAATGAGTCAAGTCAAGGCACATTCTAATTTAATAGACAAGATAAATAATCAAATAAACAGACTCCAAGACCACGTAGAGAAAATTCGCGACAAGCAAGAATCTATGCCAGATACCAATAAAATAATGCAGAGTGTTGCCGATAATTTGGATTCCACCAGGAATAATACAAAAATGATAATGCACGTATCCGAAAAAACAGAGAAGATACGCGAAGAGATCAAAAATGTGGCAAATAGTGCGGCACTTTCCAATCTCAGTAATGATATAGAAGAATTAAGAAAAAGCACAAGCGAGATATCTACAAAAGCAGAATCGCTTTCCAATCTACACCAGGAGATCGAGGAGGTCAGACAGAATACTAAAGAAATATCCTCAAAGACTGAAAAGATGTCAGGATTGGAGGAGAGCATATCCAGTCTCAAAGGCGAGATAGGCTCGATTACCACAAAGACAGACGCCATATCAGGCCTGAATTCTCAGATAAGAAATGTGGGTCTAGAGATTGATTCTCTTATTCAGAAAACAGATTCACTGTCTGCACTTGGCAATGATATTCGAAGCATCAATTCAGAGTTTACCAACTTTAAGGAAGGTATGGTTGGAAAGAACAAGGATTTAGACGAAAAAATATCCGATTTTGCAGAGCTGTTAAACAAAAACTCGGCATCAATTTCAGAGTTTAATAAAAAGACGTACGAGATTTCACAGCAGTTACAGGATATCCGCGGTATAACTCACAAGACATCACAGAATACATCGCATGAGGTCATGGGATTGCTCCGCTTGTCAGAGTTCCAGTCAAACATCAGGATGCGCTCTGAATCAAAATATGGTACACTAGAAGACATTGAAAAGATGACGGGTCAGACCAAAGACATGGTAAATCTATTTGACAGAATTTCAATCGAGGTGGAAACAAAGATGCCATTGCCTACCGAAGTAAAACAATGGAGCATATCAAAGATCCTAGACTGTGCAGACAGATGGGAGATAAGATTCACAGATGTATTCAGACTTTTGATTACAGAGCTTGGCTCTGATATCGTAAAAGAAGGAATCAGAATGGAACATGTTCGTGATCTTTTCGGAATACGAGCAGTAGATGAAATAAGACGCGAACTAAATATTACCTAGCTTTCATCGTTTTTGTCAAGAGATTCTTTCTTCTTCTTCAAGAGAGCAAAGATTCCAATGATTACTGCAACCCAGATGCTACCAAACAACATGTTTGAGATGCTGACATACATGTATGGCGTGGCATCAAGCAAATTGAATACCAATGTTGAAGATTGGTAATGGACGTTGAGCATTCCAGTGTGAAATGCTGCAGTATCAGGAGTAGTGGTAGAAATCCTATCTACGGTAGATGACATTGTATCAAGGTCTTTTTGCATCATTCCAAAATCTGTATCAGATGTAGGAAATATCCAAACTGGGTTTCCAGACTTGGGTAAAAGCTGCTGAACCATTTTGATATCATTACCTATCAATTGCGGATCAGACGTGGCTTGGATCCTAAGCAATATTCCTCTTGATTGATCAAGTGGATAAATTGTACTGCCATATTCCTCAAATGCCATGACTATACCTACTGCGATTAATGCAATTATTCCTGCCAATGCAATTTTATAGTAATTATTTGCCATTTTTTCTGCCTTTGATTCGACTCTACCTCTTGATTTGCCTTTTTTAAATGTTGAATGAGATATGCTCAGATATGCAATGTAAAGAAACCCAGCTACCTGAATTCCGATTATTGGTACAAACACAGGATTATTAGAAAAAATTGCAACAAAGATGCCAACTATTCCATATACACCAAAAAATATCTCAAGAAGAGTAGTTTTTGTAAATGGCAGAGCATATGCCTTGTCCCTCCAATCGTCATCATTTTTTATTATTCCAAATTTTGGCGTTCGCAAAAACTCGTTTTTCTTTCCAAGAATTGCATCAAAGACTGCTACCGTATTATTAACAGACATGCCAGCAGAGTAGATTATCAGATACAGGTAGGAAAGTGTCTTTGATCTCCATTTTTTTTCATACATTTGCTGAATCACCATGATATACGCCACAGGTCCCATCGCCAAGTATGCAATTATTGTCAACATTGGCAGTCCACTTATGACATAGAGATTTATTTTTGAAGCTAAAAGTATTGGTAAGATAAGAAATTGTGCCAAGACCAAAGGATGTACAACATGTCTTGTAAGTTGTACAAAGGCTTGGACTTTGGTATCAACAGGTATTTTCTTTAGTGCAACGCCACCAAGTAATTTTATGGCGCATTGAATAGAGCCTTTTGCCCAACGAAATTGTTGTCTTTTTGCAGCGTTCATTTGTACGGGAAGTTCGGCATCTACAACAATGTCAGGGATAAACACACACTTCCAACCTTTCATCTGGGCTCTATAGCTCAAGTCCAGGTCTTCAACTAGTGTAGCAGTATGCCATCCACCAGAGTCATCGATACACTGCTTCCTCCAGATACCAGCAGTACCATTAAAACTCATAAAGAGATGAGAGTTGCTCTTTGCTTTTTGCTCTATTAAAAAGTGAAAGTCAAGACTTAGTGCTTGTGCCTTTGTAAGAGGAGAATATTTTTCATTGACATGTCCCCACCTGCATTGCACCAATCCAATGTTTGGTGTGCAAAAATAAGTCAGGGCTCTTTTGAGAAACCACGTAGGAGGAATAAAGTCAGCATCAAAGATTGCAATAAAATCCCCCTTTGCAGATTTCATTGCATTTCGTAATGCACCAGCCTTGTATCCCTTCCTGTCTGCTCTTCGTATGTGATTAATGTCAAAGCCCTTGCTTTTGTATTCAGAGACTAGTTTTGCAAGTAGATCATATGTTTCATCATTGGAATCATCAAGTACTTGGATGCACAGCTTGTCTTTTGGATAATCCAGTGCACATACTGCATGCACCAATCTTGCGGCAACATATCTTTCATTATATATTGGAAGCTGGAGTGTAACAGTAGGAATTTCTTTTAGTTCTATAGAATTGTTCTTTTTCTGGTGCCTTGCAATTACAACAAGATAGTAAAAGTTGCATGTGTAGAGTGTAATTATCATTGCAATGCTGATGAAAATATTCCACAGAAATTGTGTTAAAGGATTCGGGATTGCATGTAAGGGCATTTAGAGTTTTTCAACTCTAAAGTCTTTATAGCCGTACCGCTAAAAATTTTCTCTAACCTTTCTTTGATATCTTGATTGCTTGGACTGGACATACGTTTTCACAAGCCAGACAAAATATGCAATCAGGTTCTCGTGCCATCAGTGGTTTTTTATCAGAAGCTGGATTGCCTGCAAATTCAGCCCATTCGTAAACTTTTACAGGACATGCATCTATGCATGCACCGTCACCAACACAGATATCATAATCAACTGAAACGTATTCTCCCCAGATTCCAAGGATTTCATTGCCTTTTCTGTGACCAAATACTTTTATTTTATGACTAGATGGAGCAGTAAAAGTCTCGACAACTTTGAGTTTTGATTTAAAGTCAACATCGATTGGACCTGGCTTTGCTCCAGATGGTGTCTCTAGCTCTTCTACTGGTGCTGCTTGTTGTCCAGGCGGAGGAGCTGCTGGTTTTGGTTTTGGTTTTGCGTTAGGAACTATCTGAGCTAGTGGTGTCATCTCTTCTAATTCCTGGAGTGCTTGCTCTGGTGTCATTTGTTTTGCTTTTACTTCATGCTCTACCATTTTATCAGCAAGTACACTATTTCGCAAAATTGTGTCAATTACCATCTTTGCATTTGCATCTGCTTTCTTTCTGTAATCTTTAACCCATAAACCGTCACCATATTTTTCAATTGGATATATTTGGTAGATCATGTCTACGACTTCGCCAGTTACAATCTCGACTTGAACTTCAAGATCTATAGACTTGTATCCACTGTCATCTGGATCTGGCATGTTCTCTTCTTTCCAGCGATATGTGGCGTAAATCCTGTCAGCAAATTTATCCATCTCAAAAACTTTCTTAAATCCGCTAACAATAGAATCGATTTCATAAGTGTCTTCTAGTTTTACAGGAAGACGATAAAGACCGAGCTTGTAACTGTGTAAAGGATATACTCCTCTTTTTGATGTAGCTGACTGGACTGTATACACTTTATCCTTTAGCAGGAGTGACATCTGAGATGTATTATGGAAAAAGAGTTTAAAAATGCTTCCTAATAATCAGGGCAAGTCTCTTCGCGGATCTTTCTGTATCTCTGCTCCATCTCGGTTGCATGCTCAAGAACCTTATCAAACCCATACTTGTCCTTTGGAAAATACCACCTAATGCCCACCTTATGCCCAATTCCATCCATGTCGTATATCATACCCTTATCAGAATAGACGCCATATTTTTCATCAATTGTTTTTTCTTGTGCGGTAAGACCACGCTTTGTCTTGTCTTCTAGTATGATGAAAGTGGGATCATCAAGTATGGCATAGAATATACCTTTTTTTAGAATTGGCAGTTCTGTATTATTTTCGTTATTTTTCGATTGGGTTTCCAATCATATTACCCCATTCAGTCCAGGAACCGTCATAGTTTCTAACTTGAGGATACCCAAGCAGATATTTTAGAACAAACCAAGTATGCGAAGATCTCTCTCCAATTCTACAGTAGCATATGACATCTTTGTCAGGTGTCACACCTTTTGTTTCATAAATTTTCTTGAGATCTTCTACTGATTTGAAAGTACCATCGATATCATTTACTGCACTTGCCCAAGGAATGTTGTTTGCATTTGGAATGTGTCCTCCCCTCTGAGCATGCTCCATAGGATATTCTGCTGGAGCAGTTATCTCTCCTGAGAATTCTTTTGGTGAACGTACATCAACTAGAACGGTATCTTTCTTGTCAAGTGCTCTTCTTACATCAAACAGATATGCACGCAATCCTTCGTTTGGCGGCTGTGCAACATAGTTTGTTCTTGGTATTTGTGGTTCATCCTTGGTGTAGGATCTGTTTTCAATCTCCCACTTTTTTCTTCCACCGTTCATTATCTTTACGTTTTCATGTCCATAATACTTGAATATCCAAAATACAAATGCAGCAAACCAATTGTTAAAGTCACCATACAAAATGACTTCAGATTGTGCTGTGATTCCACTTCTTGATAAAAGGTCTTCAAACTGGGACTTGCTGATTATATCTCGAGTTATTGGATCATTAATGTCTCGCTTCCACCAGATGAGGCTTGCCCCCTGTAGGTGGCCTTGTCTGTAGGCATTTTCAGGATCATAATCCACTTCAACAACTTTTAATGATTTGCCAAGATTATTTGCGACAGTTTCTGTATCTACTAGAACGTGTTGTGCATAATTCATTTTGTCTCTACCATCCTACACTGGTAGGGCTCTTAATATTTTATACTTATCAGATGCTTTTTAAGTGAAATTAGAATTTGATAATTTGGATTGGAGCTTCACAATGTTGCGTTAGTAAGTAAAGTCGGTTCAAAGGAATCAGAGGATGCAGTAAAAAAAGTTGCCAAAAAATTACTTGCAAAAAAAGCCAAGGTATACACTGTTTCACCTGTTGATGTCGACGGTGCAAAAAAAGTCAATGATTTGGAAGATCTCAAGAATACAAAATTGGATCTGACAATAACTCTAGGTGGAGATGGAACAACACTACGAACTTTTAGGTATCTAGAAAACGAAGTGCCAAATCTTGCAATAAACGTAGGAGGAAACAGGGGCATATTATCAGAGATTACACTGCCTGAGATTGATACTGCCATTGACCAAATCATTTCAGACAAGATCTTTTTTGACAAGAGAATTAGAGTAGTTGCCTCTTGTGGAGGACAAGACTTTCCACCAGCATTAAATGAAATATACATCAACAGGGAAAATTTAACAAAGACATCTCTGTTTGAGATCAAATTCCAAAGTGATACCGTAACACAAAAAATGGATGGAGTAATTGTTGCAACGCCAAGCGGTTCCACAGGTCACTCTTATTCTCTAGGAGGTCCAATTCTTCATGAAAGTCTTGATGTTCTCATCATAACTCCAGTTGCACCTGTAAACAAGTTGCCATCAATTGTAGTTCCTGATGAAAAAATTGAGATCATAAGCAATCATGATTCAAATATCATAATGGATGCCCAGGTAATCAAGACTGCCAGATTTGATGAAGTGATAACCATACGAAAATACAAAAAACATGCAGTATTTGTAAGACTGAAAAAACAAGGTTTGAGACAGATGAGCAAGCTTGGTTTCTAGAGTCTTAGATGCAACATCATTTTATGCAGGAGTGCCATTTTCTTCACAAGAAAAAAGTTTTACAACTCCGTTGGTCTTTGAGGAAATAAAACACATCAAAAAAAATCACGGTGCCGTACAGACCCTCATTGATCTAGGCAGGCTAAGTATAATCGAGCCGGAAAAAAAATTCACCGATATGATTTTGGAAAAAGCAAATCAGACAGGTGACCTTCCCAGCTTATCAAAAGAAGACGTATCAGTACTTGCATTGTGCATCCAGATAGATGGTGAATTGATAACAGATGATTATACAGTATCAAATGTTGCCAAACATTTGGATCTTCGAGTCATTCCAATAATGACCAAAGGAATATCCAAGATATTAGATAGTGAGTATTTTTGTCCAGCCTGCAACAAGGTCTTAAAAAAAATGTCAAGCTGCCCCATATGTGGAAGCAAACTAAAGAGAAGATCAGCCGAGAGAAAGTCTTCTTCCAATCCAGTCGGCAAAAGAGCCGTAATGTAGTTTGACATTTTCATATCCAGCAATATTCATTTGAACAAAAATGTTTGATGTCTTGGGTGACAGCCCTTAGGGGTTTTGTTCATCTAGATTAGTTCTTACTTAGGAATGAAAAAGTTCGGATCCGGCCCGGTCCATCCCTCTTCAACATTAGATTGAATCTCGTAAGACTCGTTGGGGAAACTAAGTTAGTTCTTCATCACACATCATGCAATGTCTTTTGATCAGTCTTTTTGGCATTTTTATTTTCAGCATCAAGTATCTTTCTTATCTTTTGAGCACGTGCCTCTCCCATCCCAGCTATTTTGGACAGTTCCACAGATGTTGCATTCAATGAATTACTAGTAGAGCCAAATTTTTCCAGCATTCGTGATGCAAGTTTTTCTCCAACACCTGGCAGGCTGCACAAGATAGACAACTGTTGTTGCTGCAGGTCACCAGACTTTCGAATTTTTTTAAGAAATGGGCCTTTTGCCGTACCTTGCCTGGCACACATGGAGATCAATAATTTGGCAGTATGAGACGCATTGGGAGTCGGGATTACAGGTATTTTAAAATCAAGCACAACAGAAGATACCGCTCCATAAAATACAAGGGGGTTTTCCGTAATTTTGTCTATCTCGTCTACATTTCCCTCTATTATGATACAAGGATGCTCAAAGTGTTCCTTGAGTCTATTGCATTGATCAAATAATCTCCCATCAAAGACTGATGAAATAAAATCACTGACGCTCTTTCTTTCAACTATGGTTTCTGGTGCAACAATATAATCGCCTACTGGCAAGTTCATCATTTCCACTTTGACTCCAATTTGTTTTAGCAGATCAGGGATTCCGCTTTTTTTCTCCCTCTCGTCAACTACCATTCGGAGATCTTCAATTTTCATTAAACTAGATTAGATTTCTGTAAATATTTTATTTAGGAGTATCTGTCTTTTGTCCTGGTTGACCAGTTGGGCCTCGCAGCATTTCGCGAATCTTGGCTTCTGCTTCTTTGAGGTTTTCTTTTATCCTAATTTCTTGCTTTGATAAAACAGTCAGTCTTGTATTTGCAAGCTCTTTTTTTTCTTGCAATTCTAAAACCAATACAGGCTTTGTAGATTTTACAAGAATTGATCCTGCTGACTTGTATACAGTATCGTCATCATTTGCCTTTAGTAGAACTTCAAGTGCTCGCTCGGTTTCAAGATGTTCTGATTCAAGATGTTGTTTTTGCATCATGATAGACTGGAGGTTTTGTTGCAATTGCTGCAATCTTCCTACTTGCTCTTGTAACCATGGAGGAATTTGTTGTTCGCCTGCAGACATGAATGTCTGACCTGCTGTTTTGTTTATATCTTTACCGATTCGATTGAATCATTACTTGCCTGGACAAGTCTTAGTGTAGAATTTAGATTGGCACGCAGGTGTTGAATTTCTTGCGCATCAATTGTTATGATAATTTTTTTGTCTAGTGAGAAATTTGTCTTGGTAGGATTTTCGTCATAGAATTTATTGTCGGCCTCTAGTGAATCAAAAACAGCTTTTGTTTGTTTGCCTGCAGAAATTTCTATTTTGGCCTTATAGTTTGACATCGTATGCCAAGCCTGCTACTTTGAAGTTGCATTTTTTGCAAGCCCAAATTCCGACTGCTTCTCTTCCAAATCTCTCAGAACCGCACTGGGGACATTTTCTTTGTGCCTTTAATTGTCTGTGCACGGAGGTGTATTTTTTTCTTGGTTTGAGGCCATATTTTTGTCCTAACCCTTTGAGTGAAGCGCTCTTTCCTTTTGCCATTCTTACATCAACTGCTCAAATTGCTTCCTTATTTTTCTTCCTACAGTAAGGGCTGTTTCAGAGCACTGGACAAGTTGTTCAGGGGTAAATCCATCGCTTCCACCCTTTTGTACAGCACAAATGTTACCGTCAGAATTTGTTGTAATTGTAATTCTTGCATCCATGCATGATTCCTCATCTTTTGTTGGATCAACAATGATGTACTCACCAATTCTTGCCATTGTTACAGATACTGGCAATGTCTTTATCGGAGGCTTGGAAGTTACTCCTTCTACAAGAGTAGGTACTTCATCTTTTACTTCCCATTTTGGAACAGTGCAAGAAAGAATTCCAGCTACAGATGCATAAGAGCATGCATCAAAAAGATTTCCACCAGAATCAATCACACTGCTATCAATGAACATTCCAATGACAGATTTATTTTCAATTAGAACAAGTTGGTGCAAGTCAATCATTTCAGTCTCACGTATTCCCCTGTCCACAACTCGAGCAAGTTCAATTACTTCCTCATTTGGTGGTCCAGGTTCTGCATTTGGATCTGCCAATGGCAATATCTCTGCAGTACAGATGAGAATTCCCTTGTCTCCAAGATCTGGAAATGGTTTGTCAAGTTGAATTTTTACACCAGTTATGATTTCAGTATTTCCAAGTTTTACTCTGGCAGAACCGTTTGCTTTTGGAATAACTCCAGTTTCAATGATGAGTTGTCTTTGTTCATCAAGTGTGCGACCATCAATTCTTTTTCCTGTCTTTAGCAAGTCCAGGATTTTATCTCGTTTTAGTTGATCTAGAATTTGAGAATTCAATTTATTGCTCACCGTTTTGGAAGTATTTTTCCATTAATGCCTTTCTTTGAATTTCATAGACTCGTTTGCAACCCACTAGGGCGGTTTGCATACATGTCTTGAATTCTTCTGGTTTTAGCATTCCATCAAGCTGTAAAAGTGTAACTTTACCAAGATTTGGCATCAATGCAACTGGCATGTCTGCCTGTCCTTCCTGGTCTTCCTCATTGTTTACATCTAAAACTATTCTATCTGCTACTTTGCCTGCTGCACAAGCCGATACCAAGTCACGCATTGGTATTCCTGCATCTGCAAGGGCGACAGAGGCTGCATCAAGTGCTGCACATCTAGAGCCACCATCGGCTTGTAAAACTTCAATGAATACGTCGATCACAGTACGTGGATAGTCTTTTAGTATAACCGAAGGCTGCAATGCCTCTTTGATAACTTTGGAAATTTCAATCTCTCTTCTTGATGGAGCAGGATTCTTTCTTTCAGTGACAGAGAAAGGTGACATGTGATATCTGCAACGTAAAATTCCAGAGTCTGGATTTGCCATGTGTTTTGGATGAACGTCTCTTGGTCCAAAGACACCTGCTAAAATTTTGTTCTTTCCAAATTCAATATATGCAGATCCATCTGCATTTTTTAGTACTCCAACTTTAATGGAGATGTTTCTAAGTTCATCTAGTCTCCTTCCATCACATCTAATTCCATCTTCAGTCATTAATTGTGTCATTGTTTTCACCATCTACAACCCCGAGCATAGATTTGACTCTTTCAGTCAAGTTTGGCGTATGCGCCAGGGCATCGATCATTTTCACTGCTTCTACTGCCTTTAATAATCCCTCGGAATCTTCACATGAAATTACTATCCATCCGTTTTGACCTATTGTAATAATTGCTTTAGTAGCCATCTCTATTGTTTGGATCATAGAACCGCGTTTGCCTATCAATCTAGGTACTTTGCTCGGAGAGATCTCAATTAGTTCACCTGAATCAATTTTTCCAAGATCTCTGTCTTGTACAGTTAGAAGAGGATCTCTTGATCTATCAAAATTAGCAATTCTTACTGCAACCAAATCACCAATATCTAATCTTTGTCTGAGCTCATCCTTAGTGGGAGAATAGTCTCTTCCAAAAACATCTTGGGCAGGTAAAAATCCAACAAAACACGAGTTAATGTCAAATTCCCAAGAAAGTGGAGAGGTTCCAATTACTTTGCCAATGACCAAGTCATTTGCTTTTGGCATGTATCCCCCAGTGAGCGGAATTACTTTAACTGAATTTTCAAAAATTTCTGAAATACCGACACATGTTGAAATCATTTTATCTCCATCTTGATACACATTTTGTTCAGGTCGTAGAGGCCCAGTTGCAATAACATCACCGGGAATAACATATCGACGTTTTATGTCCATCATTTTGAAACCTCAACAGAAGCTGTACCCTTTGTTACAGAGCCCAATCTATCCATTACATTTGCCCTTGCCGCCGCCGGTATATCTAGTATTACTTTGAGTGCACCATTTGATTGCCATTCTTCTTTTTGTAAAGTGCCAAATGACTTTAAGACAGAATAAGATTGGGCCGCAAATTGTGCTGGAACGATTATTTCAAGAAGCATGTTTTCAGACTTTAATGGAATTATTGATCGTAGTTGTTCAATTATTTCTTTTATCTGCTCATCAGTATTTCTGAAAGGATCAACTGATACTCTGGCATCAGTCATTGCTTGTTCTATCCTAAGTGGAGGATGTGGAAGGTGTGATCTTGGATCAACATATGATTTAGAGATAAAGTCCACAATCTGTTTATGTTTCTCAGATACCATCTTTCTTCGCTGATCGGTAGTAAGGTTTAGCTCTCCTTTCTGGAGCATGATAGTAGCAACGGCATTTGCATCAGTGGTTTTGAATGCCTTCATCAATTTCTCAGTAGATGCCCTAGTCCCTTTATTGGAATCAGAGTAGATTTCTTCTGAAACCAAGACACCCGAGATGTCTTTGCGCTTACCTAACTTGAACTCCAAAGCAGGGTCTGGTTTTACCAATATCTCAAATTTTTCGCCTTCTACTGAAAATCTCACAACTGTTACTTTAGTCTCCATAATTGAGGTACTCATGCTCAGTATTTATCTATAAAGAAAAACTCGCTAGATTTTTATTTGGAATTTCATCCCTTTTTCGTAAGCTTTGACTTCTTTAGAGATTGTACAAGAAAGTGGTAACACTATAGTTGTAAAACTAAAGGGTATACCTTTACAATATGCAAATGCACTCAGACGAATTTGCCTAGCAGGAATTCCCACATTTGCAGTAGATGACGTCATAATTATCGAAAATTCATCAGTTTTGCCTGACGAGGGAGTAGCCCACAGACTTGCAATGATGCCATTAAGAACAGATCTTGAGAGATTCATAGAACCATCAGCATGCGACTGTCACAGCGAACTTGGTTGCAGCCGATGCAGAGTATTACTCATGCTAGATTCAGGTAATTCAGATACAACACGCACTATCACCTCAGCAGAAATTAGTTCAGAAGACGAAGTTGTCAAGCCAGTTAGTTCCACTATTCCAATTGTTGCGTTAGCCCCAAGTCAGAAATTAAAAGTGGAGGCTTATGCAAGACTAGGCAGAGGTAGCGATCATGCCAAATGGAATTCAGCTACAGTTGCAGCCCTTACATCTACAAACAATCCTGACGAACATGTTTTGACCATAGAAACCACAGGCAGCCTGTCTCCAAAAGAAGTTCTACGTGCAGCTATAGAAGAACTCGAAAAAAGACTAGGCGAATTCCAAAAGAATGTAGCCGCACTAGGTTGAAGCATCATATATTATATTTGGGTAAAAGTGGGCATTATTACACATGACCAATCAAATTGTCATTCAAATGGTAAAGACTTTGCATGAGGCTTCAAAGAAGAACAATGCACCAATATGGCAAAGATTAGCAGATCTGGCTTTAAAACCAACCAGAGCAAAAAGAACAATGAATTTGGGTCAGATTGATAAATTTGTATCAGACAATGATATCGTTGTAGTTCCAGGCAAAGTGCTAGGAACCGGAAGTCTCTCACATAAAATAACATTATGTTCATTTTCAATCTCAACTACTGGCGCAAAAAAAGTAATAGAGTCAGGTGGAAAAATATCAAACATATCTCAAATAATCAAGAACAATCCAACAGGAAAAGGAGTAAAAATAATTGGCTAAACAAGTTTCCGAAGTAAAGGCAGCAGAAAAGAAACCAGCTTCACAGGATATCATAGTAGATGGAACAAACATGATAGCAGGCAGACTTTGTTCTCATGTTGCAAAATTACTCATAAATGGAAACAGAGTGTCAATTGTAAATACTGAAAACATCATGCTTTCAGGAGACAGAAAATTAATCATTGAAGAATATAGAAAATTCTTGGAGATTGCAAGTATCAATAATCCTAAATTTGGTCCATTCCACCCACGTAGACCAGACACCATCATAAGCAGAATGGTGCGAGGAATGTTACCAAAGAACAAACCATCAGGTCAAACAGCTTTGAAAAGATTAAGAGCATACCTTGGAGTACCAAACGAATTAAGATCAAAAAAGACAATACAGTTTGATGATGCTAAAATTAGAAGACCATCTCCATACTATACAACTTTAGGAGAATTGGGTAAAATGGTTGGGTGGCACGAGTAATGGTGAAATTAGAAAGCTATTACGCATCTAGAAAGACTGCACGTGCACACGCATTCATTACAAAAGGAGTAGGTCGTGTAAGAATCAACAATGTTCCAGTAGAAATGGTGCAACAAGAAGTAGCACGAGAAATCATGTTAGGTCCATTAGAAGTTGCAGGAGAGCTTAGAAACAAGGTAGATCTTTCTGTCAAGGTAAAAGGAGGAGGTTTTGTCGGACAGTCTTATGCTAGTGCAATTGCAATGTCACGCGCAATGACAGGTTGGACAAAATCAAGAAAGGAACCAAAAGACCACCCTCTCACAAGAACAGTCAGAGAAGATCTTAGAAAACGATTGACTGATTACGATAAGCACCTTTTGAGCGGCGACGATAGAAGAAAGGAACCAAAGAAATTTGGTGGCCCCGGTGCTAGAAGAAGAAAACAGAAATCCTACAGATAGCATTGAAAGCTGTAATTTTGGCAGGAGGCCGCGGAACACGCGGGAGGCCATTTACAGACTATATTCCAAAAGCAATGATTCCTGTCCAGGGAAGGCCACTTGTCCATTATATCGTCAAGTATCTTACCAAGTTTGACATCATAGATGAAGTAATCATAATTGGCAATTTCTCAGGCATTGGAAAGCAGATAGAAAAATATTTTGAGAATCATACCGCATTTAAAAAACCAATAAAGTTCATCCAGGATTCACAGAGTGGAACGGGGGGAGATCTTGTTCACATAGGATCCTCTCTTGGCAAAAGCAAAGAATTTCTCTTGTGGTTTGTTGACAACTTGTGTCCAGTGGATATAGAAAAAATGTATCAATTTCACAAAGATTCCAAGACACAAGCTACAATTGCTGTGAGAAGATACAGGGATGAAGAAACAGGATTTGCCATAGTAAAAAATGGAATAATAAAAGAGTTCAAGGAAAAACCAACAATTGAACTCCAGATGGCAGAATGTCTTGGGATATACATCATAGATTCCAAGGTGGTAAATACAATAAAGACCAAAAAACAAAGAAAAAAAGATCTGAATCTTTCTTATGATATATTACAACCATTATCTAAGAAAGGAGGCATTGCCGCATATGACATAGGGAAAACCAAGTGGCTAGATATTGATTCACCAACACGTACTGAGAGAAATAAAGAATTGGTTGATTCTATAATAAAAAAACTCGGCTAGATCTTGTGAGATTTTTCATAGCGTACAATCGCGTCTTCATGCAGTAAAGTCACTGCGATATCGTCCAGGCCCTCAAGCAAAATCTTTTTCCAATGTGGTTCTATGGTAAACGAAATTGTGACACCATCTACTATGATTGATTGATCTTCTAAATCGATTTCAATTTCAGATTTTGTTGAAAACAATTTCTGTAAAGTTTCATCAGATACCCGTATTGGCAAGATGCCATTTTTGAAACAGTTATTGTAAAAAATATCAGCAAATGATGTTGAGATTATCGCCTTAAAGCCATAGTCATCAAGGGCCCACACCGCATGCTCCCTGCTAGAACCACAACCAAAGTTGTCTCTTGCAAGCAAGATTCTCGAATTTTCATATGCAGTATCATTTAAGACAAAATCCTTTCTTGGAGCACCGTTTTCATATCTCCAGTCATAAAACAAGTATTGACCAAATCCAGTCTTCTGGATTAGTTTTAAGAACTGTTTTGGAACGATTTGATCAGTGTCAACATTTACCTTGTCAAGTGGTGTAGCTATACTTTTTATTTTTGTGAATGGCTCCATCTTAATTCAAATCCAATTCCCGTACATCCACAAAATGCCCATGTATTGCAGCAGCTGCTGCCATCACAGGACTTACAAGATGTGTTCTTCCCCCAGTGCCTTGCCTTCCCTCAAAGTTTCGATTCGAAGTGCTTGCACATCTTTCCCCCGCTGATAAAATATCAGGGTTCATGCCAAGGCACATGCTACAGCCAGATTCTCTCCATTCAAATCCAGCATCTTTGAATATTTTATCAAGACCTAGTTGTTCTGCGTTTTTCTTGACAAGTTGTGATCCTGGAACAACCATCGCCCGCACTTTAGCTGATACCTTTTTTCCTTTTACAACTTTTGCAGCCTCCATCAAGTCTTCTAATCTTGAATTCGTGCAAGAGCCAATGAACACCCTATCAATTGCAATATCTGTAATTGCCATGCCAGGTGTGAGGGCCATATACTGGAGTGCTTTTTGTGCACCCTTTTGCTCCTCTGGATTTCCTTTCCCGTATTCATCTGGGAAGGGAACATTTCCTGTAACATCAGTTGTCATTGCAGGATTAGTTCCCCAGCTTACTTGTGGTGCAATGTTTTCTGCACCAAGTGTAAAAGATTTATCAAATTTTGCGCCACTGTCTGTTTTTAGATTTTCACGCCAATCATCTACACACTCATCATAATTTTCCGGCGAGTATTTCCTGCCCTTGAGATATTGGAATGTTTTTTCATCAGGGGCAATCAATCCAGCACGTGCTCCTGCCTCTATTGACATGTTGCATATTGTCATTCTCTGTTCCATTGTCAAGTCAGATATTGCTTCACCTCGATATTCAATTACAGTACCTGTCCCTCCAGCAGTTCCAATTTTTCTGATAATGGACAAAATGATGTCCTTTGCAGTCACTGCATGTGGGTTTTTTCGTTTTCCTTGAATTTTAATTTCAAAAGTTTTTGGTTTTTCCATCATGATACACTGGGTAGCCAAGACATGCTCTACGTCACTTGTGCCTATCCCAAAGGCAAGTGCACCAAAGGCACCATGTGTCGAAGTATGGCTATCGCCGCAAACAATGGTTGTCCCAGGGAGTGTAATTCCTAATTCTGAACCTATTACATGTACGATGCCCTGGTTTGGACTGTTGATGTCAAATAGAGTGATTCCAAATTCCTTACAGTTTTTTTCAAGTGTCTTGATTTGCATGGAAGATGTTTGGTCCAAGATAGGCAATGACCTGTCACTAGTAGGTACGTTATGGTCCATTGTTGCAAACGTAAGATCAGTGCGTCTCACTTGTCTTCCATTAAGGCGTAAACCCTCAAAGGCTTGAGGAGAAGTAACTTCATGAACAAGATGTCTGTCAACATAGAGTAGGGATCTTCCATCTTCTTGCACAACAATATGCGAGTCCCAAATTTTCTCAAATAGTGTCTTTGACATTTAGATTATCACAGTCAGAATCGAGATATAATAGTATAAGATGTGCAAATTATGGCTTGTAGTTGAAGAGCCCACCGGCCTCTATTATTTTGCCAATTAGTTCCGGGAAAGGCTTTATTT
This sequence comes from Nitrososphaerota archaeon, assembly GCA_013288545.1. Classification (GTDB taxonomy): domain Archaea; phylum Thermoproteota; class Nitrososphaeria; order Nitrososphaerales; family Nitrosopumilaceae; genus Nitrosotalea. The sequence continues at coordinate 43,565 of JABDBR010000003.1, forward strand.
TGTATATTTTATTCTTGGTCAAGTTTTGGATTTCATTTTTGGATATGTCAACTTCAAGTGAGTCACTGTCTGAGATGTCCTTGTATGCATCTTCGTCTATCTCAATTGGCAATAGAAATGCCCCATCTACTGCATTTCTGTAAAATATCCTTGCAAAAGACAAGGCCAAGACTGCTTTAATTCCAGAATAAGATAGTGCAATTGGTGCATGTTCCCTAGAGGAGCCGCAGCCAAAGTTTTTTCCAGCAACTATGAAATCTCCAGGTTTTACTCGCTTGTGAAAGTCCTTGTCCAGTCCTTCCATTGCGTGTGTTGCAAGTTCTGCATAATCATGAATTTTAAGATAAGGTCCAGGCAATATTACATCAGTGTCAATGTTATCGCGTTCGTATTTTATTACAGAGCCTTTCATGATATATCCCTCGGATCAGTAATCTTTCCAGTTATAGCAGATGCTGCTGCAACAAGCGGTGATGCAAGATATGTCTGAGATTCCACATGTCCCATTCTTCCCGGGAAATTTCTATTAGTTGTGCTTATACAGATCTCATCTTTTGCCAATACTCCCATGTGGGCACCACAGCAAGCACCACATGTAGGTGGTCCTACAACTACTCCAGCATCCATGAAAATTTTCAACAGTCCTTCATCCATTGCTTTTCTAAATATTGACATTGCTGCAGGCAATACTTCGGTTCTTATCTTTACTGTTTTTCCTTTGAGAATTTTTGCTACAGCCCGTAAATCTTCTAGTTTGGCACCAGTGCATGAACCAATGTATGCCTTGTCAAGTTCAATCGAAGATAAATCACGTGCAACAACTGTATTTTCAGGCGAAAACGGTTTTGCCACAATAGGTTCCATTTCAGACGCTTCATACTCGTAAATTTTTTCATATTGTGCATCTGCATCACCATGAACTTCATCATATTTTGTAACACCTCTTTCTGCAAGATAGTCTCGTAGTTTTTGATCAGGCTCCACTATGCCACTTTTGGCACCTGCCTCTGTTGTCATGTTTGTTAGGGTCAACCTACTTTCAACAGACATTTCAGATATTCCAGTACCGCCAAACTGCATGGTCTTGTATGCGGCTCCATCAGTTCCAATGTCACCAATTATTTTTAATATCACATCTTTTGCCATTACGTGATCCGGAAGTTTTCCATTTATCTTAAAGTATAATGTCTCAGGTACCTTGAACCATATTTTTCCATTTAGCAAAACATATGCAACATCAGTATGTCCAAGACCTGCTGCAAATGCTCCCATGGCACCTGTAGTATTGGTATGAGAATCCCCTCCGACATACACCTCTCCAGGAAGCACCATGGCCTCCTCATGAGATAAAGTATGGCATATACCATACTGCCCCATGCCATATTTGAAATGTTTTTTGATTCCAAACTGCTTTGTGAAATTTGTTAGCAATACAATATTTTGTGCAGATATCTTGTCTGCAGCAGGTACAAAGTGATCTTCTGCAACCCACACTCTATCTGGATCCCATATTTTGTCAATCTTCATTCCAGTCTTTCGTAGTTTTTCAAATACTGCCATCACTCCAGGCCCTGATACATCGTGTACCATGACTTTGTCCACATTAACAAAAACCACATCCCCTGGCGAAACTGATGTCTTTCCAGAAGCACGGGCTAGTATTTTTTCAGTAATATTCAACATTAAAAATCAACTTTGAAGAAATTAAAATGTTTGGAGAACCATTATTAGTAATTATCATTTAAAACAGACATGTCACTCACAGTTTTGCCTGTAAAATCCACATTAAAAAAAGAACAGTTTGATTTGTTTGAAAGCTTGGTGACAGATCTAGAAAATTCCAACATTGTACCATTAAATGGCGATGTGCTAGTTATTTCAAGCAAATATGTTGCAAATTCACAAGGAAGGGTACTAGAATACAATAAAGTGGTGCCCTCTACTGATGCTGAAAAAATCGGTAAAAGGTTTCGCATGAAGCCCAACATTGCAGAAATAATTTTGAGGGAATCAGATGTAATATTTGGCGGGATTCCAGGATTTGTAATTACATCCTCAGATAATATAATGGCGCCAAATGCAGGAATAGACAAATCAAATACAAAAAATGGAACCCTAGTTTTGTATCCAAACGAGCCATATCTAGTAGCAGAGCATCTTCGAAGAAAATTCCTGTTAAAACATAATGTTCACATTGGAATTATAATTGCAGATAGCAGACTAATGCCCGGAAGAGTTGGAACTGTGGGAGTCTCAATATCATGCTCTGGCATAGAGCCTACATCAGATCTTCGAGGTGAGAGAGACTTGTACGGTAATTCTCTCAAAGTGACATTCCAAGCAGTTGCAGATGATCTTGCATCGATTGCAAATCTAAAGATGGGTGAGGGCTCGGATGCAACTCCATGCGTTTTGGTTAGAAATTCAAACGCAAGGCTCACAGATAGGAAAATACAAGAAAACGAGATGGCCATCTCCTATGAACAATGTGTCTATGTTCGTGGACTAGGAATGCGAATTTAAAGCAACTATAGTTTTAATATCACGAAAATAGACGCCAAGATATGGTAGAGTTTCTTACAAAGTATCCCAAGACCATGTCTTTCCTAGATGGCAAAAAAGACAAGATCAAAGTGGATACAAAAGGAGTAGAGCAGCTTACCATAGTTGTAAAGAAAAGTGTGGAAGAAATGTTGAAGATCTTTTCCAATGAAGGTTTTACTCACGTAAAATTTGAACACAAGCAAGAAGCACAAATCGGCAGCGGCCTTTCGCTCAAGCTAAAAAAGCCATGGGAGATGCATGTACGGCTATTAGAAATGAAAAAAGGCCTTGTTGCAATACAAGCAGAGGTCGAGGTTTCACGTGATTATCTGCAGCATCTCTTTTGTCAGAGAACTCCAGTATTTTATGAGATAGAGACTCTATTGAAAAAACATCAGATCGAATATAAAATTTGGAATGAACGAATAAGAAAGTACGTCAATACAGTTCTTGACAATTATAAAGTCAAGCTTGCAACACCAAGTTTTCCAGTGTTGGCATGGAAGCCTATGGTATATGTGATATCAACAATAGGTGTTCTGTACCTGTTCAAGTATCTAATGACAGTTTAGAACTCAAATTTTTTCCAAAGCACAAATTAGCGCGATATTGACCATCAATCTTTTGTATCAAAGGTAGGAATACAGATTATTTTCTATTCTAAATCTTCACCGGTCAGGCGTTTGTATACTTCTCTTTTGCATAGGATTTGGGAATTAATTTCTCTTATCATCAAATTATAGTAATCAAACGGAATGGTGGGATTGTTATGGTGATTTGTTATTATTTGAGTCTCGGTATCTACAAGTTCCTTTATCATGATAGTAAAAGTTTCATGTAGGAATGTCTTGAATTCCGTCGAGTTCTTTAATTCTTCAATTGTGGTCAATAACGATTATTCAATATTATTGCTATTTATGATATGCTACAAAATTTCTGTTTTACATAATTAGAGATACATTTGTGGATTAATTTCACGTGTCAAAGATCATGACATGATGGATTTGTTTGAAATGAACAGACTCTACTTGATAACATATTTGTAATCTATATAGAATTCCATGGGCATTACAGCAATAGTTGTAGATAACGACAAGGATGTGAAAGATGTGTTTGTGGAATTATTACATTATAGTAACATATCTGTGATAGCCACAGGATCAAATGGCAAAGAGGCTGCCGAACTATATCAAAAACATAGACCTGATTTTGTTTTCATGGATGTCATGATGCCTGAATACAATGGATTCTACGGATTGGAAAAAATTAGAGAATATGATATAAAAGCTAAAGTGATTTTGGTCACAGGCTCAATTAACGTTGAAAATGAAATAGACAATTGTGATGCTACCGCAATTCTTCCAAAACCAATTAGTATGAACAAAATCATTGAGATTGTAAATCAATTTTATGTTCATCAGGAGTCTATTGTTTAAAGTTTTAAAATCCAGCAAGACCCAAAACCTGAGCCCCAACAATTAGCAAACCACGATTAGAAAATTTATCTAGTGAACCTTTAATTAGAAATTTTCATCATCATATCTAAATGAGCACATCCAAACTTCCACTTTCATTAAGATTTTACGGCATCTCCCCATGGGAACTTGAGGTTCTCTTCAGTCTGGTACATAATTTATTTGATGTACAAGAAGATCCTAATGCAGACCAAGATGAGGACTTTACAACCATGATGGATATCACATTTCCACTAGAGTTCAATGAGATTTTCTTCAAACAATTTGGCACTCTGCGATGGGACAAAATGAAGGGCATCATAAAAGAGATGAAGCGCAGAAGAGGTGGAGGAAAAAGTTTTCGTGTTTACATCAGGTTCACTGGAAAACCAGACATTGTATTTACAATAGACCTTGATGACAAACGCTCATTTGATACTGCGGTTGACAAGATTGATTTTGTATTAGAGTTGTTACCATATCATCTTGACCCAAAGAGAATTCCAAAAGATATCACAAGGGTCTCATACCAATTCGATGAAATAATCAGCAGATGGAATATCAGTGCTGATGCAGAAGATCAAACATACAGTTTTGTAGAAAACGAATGGAAGATTACTTGATCTCTTTTTCTAGCGGTTCAAGCAGCGAATCTAGTTCACGGTATTTTTTTTCAATAAAATCTAGTGATTCTTCCAATTTTTTTGATTTACCATACTTGTATCTGATAAGTTCTCTATGTCTCCAAAAGTTCTTTCCCTCTCCAACAGACAAGGTACTAAAGTAATCAGGACCTTTGAGGGTATCAGGAAGTTTGATGTTATATGGAAAAAGAAACTCGGCCATGAACCATTCATCACCATCAGGATAGTCAGAACCTGTATCGATATCAAAGAACAGATGCAACAGATTTGTCTGCATCAGTCCGTCATCTCGTATGGTAGGATGTTTTACATTTGATTTTTTAAAATCTAGTTTTACAAGGTTTGGTTCGAAATACCCGTCGATTATAGATTTTCGAAATATCTTATTTACTTCTTCCAGATTCAAACTAGAACTACTCTTTTTTAGAACATGCTAATAACTTATATCATTATTGGAAAACGATAATCTCTCAGATTAGGTTTAAGATGACTAGACTTCGAGCGCATCGAGCATTTTAGATATATCAGTTATTGACTTGCCGCCAGATGAGATTTCTTGGTATGCAGGAGGATTTTCAAGGTAGTTTGGAATCCTTGCTGCCATTCTCTCATCGTATGATGCAGATAAATCATTTTTATAAAATACTCCAGTTGGAATCTTTGAATCCCACTCGTTAGACTTGATCAGGGCCTGGGTCAGTTTTTCATTTTCTTCATCTGGTGAATCAATATGCACTAGAGGATCATATCCAGTGTCTTCAAGTTTGTAAATTCTCGGTCTTGGCTTGTTTGTCATCTCATCGATATTATCCATTCCTGAAAACCAATCTCTTGTATTGATATCATTATACGTTGGACATGGTTGCAATACATCAAGAAATGAAAGGCCACGATGTTTTACTGCTGCAATTATCAAATCTTTGAGTTGTCTTACATCATATGCATAACCCCTTGCAACAAATGTAAATCCACTTGCAATTGCTAACGCAATTGGATTTACAGACTGGTTAACATTGGGCTCTGGAAGAGATTTAGTTTTCAATCCAAGCTTCAGTGTTGGAGATGCCTGTCCTTTAGTGAGACCATACACTCCATTGTTGAAAATAAGATATGTCATGTCCACATTTCTCCTACCGGCTGCGACAAAATGTCCTGCTCCAATTCCCAATCCATCACCGTCTCCACCTACTGCAACTATAGTCATCTCAGGATTTGCAAGCTTGGCGCCCTGTGCAAACGGCAATACCCTACCATGCAAAGTGTGAACTCCATACACGTTAAGATAATGAGATGTTTTGCCGGAGCATCCCACTCCAGAAAATACTGCAGCCTTGTGTCGCGGAATTTCCATCTCTGCAAGAGCCATTTGAATTGCACTTACTATACCAAAATCCCCGCAGCCCGGACACCAGTCATTGTGTACCTCGGTTTTGTAATCAGCTAAGTTAGACACCATATGTTAGCACCTGTTTCTTCTCGGCTTTATTGTCGATAATCTTCTTGATAGAATCAAAGAGTTCATTACAAGTCATTGGTCTTCCTGTGTATTTTAATATGTAATAGTCAACTTTTCTGTCCAAGTATTCATTTAGCAGCGAACCCATTTGGCCGGATTGGTTTGCCTCGATATCAATTATTTTCTTGACTCCTGAAAGCAAAGATTGGACATGCTGAGCAGGAAATGGATGCAACATCTTGATTTGAATAAAGCCAACCTTGTAGCCTGCTTTATTGAGCATCTCAATTGCGTCTAAGATTGGACCTTTTGTTGATCCCCAGCTAAGAATACAAAAATCTGATACGCCATAATTTGTCACCTGGTCTTCTTTTGGAATTTGCTCCAGTGCAAGTTCCATTTTGCCTGCACGCTTGTCCATTTTATAGATACGATTTTCAGGATCTTCGGATATGTGACCTGATTGATCACTTTCATCTCCAGTATTCCAGAATATTCCATTTTCTAGTCCAAGTCTTGACCTTGGAGATATGCCATCAGGGGATGGTGTGAATCTCTGATATCCAGGCTCGTCAATTTTTTCAAGAAGTTTTCCACGTGATATTGTTATTCTAGTTGGATCAAATCTTTTTACAGTTGATACGGTGCTTGCAATGAATTTGTCCATCATGTGTATTACAGGAAGTTGGTAGATATCAGCAAAGTTGAAACATTTTGCAGTGTCATAGAATCCCTCCTCAGTATCACCTGATGCATATACAATTCTTGGAAAGTCACCATGTCCTGCATGTATTGCAAATTGTAGATCATCTTGTCCATGTCTAGTAGGAAGGCCCGTAGAAGGACCACTTCTTTGGTATAGAGTCACTACGATTGGAACTTCGTTTATTCCAGCCCAGCCAAGAGCTTCTGCCATAAGAGAAAAACCAGGACCTGAGGTACTTGTGGAAGATCTAGTTCCAGTCAAGGCTGCACCAATAATCATACCAATTGCAGATATCTCATCTTCTGTCTGCACAACTAGCGTAGACCCAGGTCTGTTGTTTTCTACCTCAAAAATTTCATTTGATTCTAAAAAGACGCTTTCATCAGATGCAGGTGTAATTGGATAGTACGATTGAAACCTACAACCACATGCTATCTTTCCAAGACTGGTAGACTGGAAACCTTGTGCAAGTATCACATGTTCATCTTTTGGAATTGCATGCAACTGATACCTGAATTTAGAATATTTTACAGTAGAAAAATTGTAAGCATAGTTTGCTGCAGTTTTATTCATCTCTGCGATTTCTGCTTTTCTTGAAAATATTGTTCCAACAGATTTTAGTAATGTATCTGGAGGCAGTCCCAGCAACCCAATAGATATTGATACTGCAAGCACATTTTGCATACGAAACATGCCACGTAATTTTGGATTCTTGGTCTCTTCTGCCAAGTTTGCCAAGATTTCTTTGAACGACACAGGATAGAGAACTACTCCTCTCTCCCTGGCTTCATCAAGCAATCCCTGTATAGTCAACGGCTTGTTTTTTGATACAAGATGTTTTTTGAGACGCTCCTTGAATTGCACATCAATGGTGGGAACCTCTTCTAATTTTACTGCAGACAGGTCAGTCTCATATACAATTGCGCCATCATTGAACACATCTTCTGCATGTCGAAATATTGTCTCAGCATCAAAGCCTACAAGCATTGTAATTCCGCTTACATTAGATCGGACTATTTTATCAGAAACTCTAACTCCAAAGTAACTATGTTCACCTTTGATATTGGAATAGTATTCTCTTTTTCCAAATACTTTGAGCCCACAGCCGGCACATGCACCGGCAAAAATATTTGCAGCAGTCTCAACACCTCCACCTTGAGGGCCACCAATAACCCAAGTTAGATCAATAGAGGACATGTTGAATCTAGATGCTCGTCAAATATTAATAGTGCTATACAGGTCGATACAAAAAATTTATCCGCCAGTGGCAGCATCAAACAGAGCGCACTCACATTTATCACGCTCACCACAAAATGGACAAACACAAACACATTTTTCTATAGGATTTCTACATTGCACACAAATAGCAAACTCTTCTTTGTGTTTCAATTGCATATGATTACTTTGATTAATTATAAATGAGTTGTTGTAACTTGCCAGATTCTGCGTAAAATTTCATTTCCTGCTCAAATAATCAGAATATGCTTAAAATTGTCACGTGCTTAATCAAAATAGTTGAAAGTCTTACTTACACGAAAACTTCATGATTTTGCCTTGAAGGAACTCAAAAGAAAATATGATGTCGAGGTCCATACCGGAAAAATCCCAATGCCAAAAAAATTGTTGATATCAAAAATAAAGGACAAGGATGGTTTGATCTGTTATCCCTATGATTCCATAGATGCAGAAGTTATCAATGCAGGAACAAGGCTCAAGGCAATTTCCACATACAGTGTGGGTCATGATCACATTGACGTCAAGGCTGCTTCAAAAAGGGGCATAGTAGTTGGGTATACACCAGAGGTGTTGACTCGTGCAACCGCAGATCTTACCATGGCTTTGATGTTATCTCTTTTCAGAAGGATTCCAGAGGGGGATAGACTAGTCCACAGTAACAAGTGGAGGACAATCTTTGGCCCTTACGAGTTTCTTGGAACTGATCTATACCAAAAGACCTTAGGCATATTTGGAATGGGAAGAATAGGCAAGGCAGTAGCAAAAAGGGCAGCAGGTTTTGAGATGAAAGTCATATACCACAACAGAACCAGACTACCAAAAAATGAGGAAGAAAAACTTGGAGTACGATATGTAACACTAGATAATCTTTTTAGAACTAGCGATGTGTTAAGCATCCACTCACCATACACACCGCAGACAAGTGAAATTGTAAACTTGAAATTATTTAATAAAATGAAAAAGACTTCATTTTTGATAAATACGTCTCGTGGTAAAATAATAAATGAAAAAGATCTTGTCATTGCATTAAAAAGAAAGATAATTGCAGGTGCTGCACTTGATGTATTTCAAAAAGAGCCAATTAGCTCAAAGCATCAAATCACCCAACTAGACAATGTCATCTTGATGCCTCACAGTGGAAGCGCAACTATAGAAACAAGAAAGAAAATGGCAGAAATTGCAGTCAAGAATCTAGTGCTTGCACTTGCCGGCAAAAAACCAATTTATCAAGTCAAGGTATAATTTGCAAATCAGAGTTGGATCAAGTCATTAGGATCTACTCTGATACAACTGGTGCCAACTGGTTTTAGTCCAGCAAAATTAATTGTTCCCTGTGGAACTTTGCCTTCCTGTTGTAATGATTCCAACTTTTTTGTAAACGCCATCTTGTGTCCATCACATGTCACTCCAACCATGTATTCACCATCGTTTGATTTTACAGAGATAACAAATTCTGGAGGCATTTGACAGTCTTGTCCTTCTTTTCTCACAGAGCAGCGTTCTGGAAACATAGTGTCTATCTGTTTTTTTAGAATATTAATCTTGATTATAATAAATCAAAGTTCCAGATAGAATCAGTTTTTCGTGTTTTATACTGTAAAAACCCCTTTTCTTGAAGGGCTTTAACAACATAGGCTGAATACGCAGGGGCTCCAGTTGCTCCAGGAGAGTTGTAATTTAGAATATGATACGAAGTCTTTCCTTCAAGTTCTAGCACATCAGGCAGGAATTGTCCTTGTGGAGTTATTATCGGAGTTCTAATTCCAGCAGTTCCTCGTTCCGAGAAAAAGTCTGGTTTTATTTTTGGCATGAATTTCTGTACACGCTCTATCATTACTACTTTGGACAGGGAGCTCAGCCATTCCTTTGCAATCAAGTTCATAAATTCTGCATTAAGGAGCAGTTTTCTGGTACTGCCTGTAACCACATCGGCAAGTTTTGAGATGAAGGTTTCAATATCACCCACATAGCCAGAATAAGTTTCAGGACTTGCCACAGGAACTGCATTTGGCCCTACTTCGCTTTTACCATCAGATCTAATAATCCAGTGTGGATCAAGAAATGGAAAATCAGGATATTTTGGGACAGAGTAAACATTTGTCTTGACCAAATTCGTATATTGCTCACGTGCAATCCAATATTCCCCCCTAAAGTGGAGACTGGAATATTCAGTTGCAAGACCAAATTTTTTTGCAACATCAAGTGAATAACCACCTGCACAGTTTATGACAAGTTTTGTATTTAGTTTTTCTTTATTTGAGAATCCAAGCACCGGACAGTCATCAAGGTTTTCAACTGATTCTAGTTTGTGATCTAGTAAAAATTTAGTTCCGTTTTTTTGCGATTCTTCTTTTAGACTTTTAGTATATTTTCCATAATCAACCACAGCATCGGTTTTACAGTGAATTGCAGAGTGACATTGAATGTTTGGCTCTTTTTTTGCAATCTCGTCACCATCTAAGAGTGTCATGTCTTTTTCAGACATGCCATTTTTTGGACCCCATGCCATGTATTTTTCAAGAATCTTGTGTTGAATGTCATCAAGTGCAACTTCAATCGTACCTACTACATTCCACGGTAGGCCTCTTTTCTCTGCAAATGTTTTCCACATGTCATGAGAGAGAAATGCGGCTTTTGCAAGTTTTGCCTTTTTGTCAGGATTTAGGTAAAAAGGGGAATGAACTACTCCAGTATTGCGACTGCTGGTGTGCATTCCAACATCAGATTCTTTCTCGACTACAGCAATTTTTATGTCATACAGACTTGACAGCCAATAGGATATAGTAGTCCCAAGTAATCCCCCACCGATTATTGTAACATCAAATTTTTCCAATACAGCCATTCAGAAGATGTTTCATTTAATGGATTTGCAAGAAAGTATAGTCTTGGGAATAAAAAATTGATAAATTTACGATCAATGTTGGCTTGACTGAGAAAGTATTTGTCTCAATAATTTTAGAGACATAATGACAGGTTTGTATCTAAAACTGACGCAGATGTTAGCGCGGCTTAAATTGTTATAGAAGAATTATCTATATATGCAATACCGCAATAAAAGTGAAATTACTAGTATTATGCTAGAAACTGCAAAAACAGGATCAAAAAAGACAAACATAATGTACAGGGCAAATCTCTCTTACACTCAACTCACGGGATATCTCTATTATTTACAACAAAATGGTCTGATAAAACATGAAGAAGGTACACGAATTTACAAATCAACTGAGAAGGGATTGAAATTCTTGGATCTCTCAAAGAAATTGAGTAAAATGACATCAGCATAAGATTCTATGATTAGTTCACAAGTTCAATAAACTTGGGACAACACCCACAGATAATGTCGTAAATAAATTTAAAATCTTATTTTTACTGACTGGGTAACTTTACCATAAATTGTCAATCATATCATCCAGTTCTACTTCCGGTAAAACTTCCACTGGCACAGCTTCCATCACTGCACTCGTTGAAATTTCCACGAATCAGATCTGTAGTAAAGTATCCAGTTGTATGGAAACCTCCCGAGTCGGAGCTATCAAACTGAAATGACGAAGAGCTGACTGTGCCTCCTTGGAAACCAAATGTTCCTGGTGCCAATGTGCAATAGTCGTTTGCCGGGTAATCTGGAGAACTTGCCTGGATGATGGAAAGGGACCCAGACAAGTCATTGCCATTCTGTGTCAGTGTTGCCTCCCATGTTCCTGAAAAAAAGCATCCGTCAGATGTTGTGTCCTTCATTGTAAATGTGCCACTCCAAGTACCGCTCAGGTCTCTTGCAGGAGTAATTGTGGTAGTCATGCCATTGTTTGCAATTGGTTGAGGTACTGCAGTTACATCGGTTATTTTTTCTGGTGTTACAGTTACATCCTCAGTTATTGGACTTTTTCCAGGAGCTGAAACTTGTACACTATAATCATCTGCTGGAACCGAAACCGGTTGGCCTTGGTCCGTCTGAATCCTTTCACCAAATCCCGGGTTTGCTTTGCTTAGAAGATCTAGTGAGACGTGATCAGTAGTCTCAGCTGGAGGATCGTACTTTAACAGACCAGACGTCTTGTCGGTAGGGCAATTATAAAAAATGGTAGATCCAACTTCTACATACTGGACTTGTTGCGACGTACATCCTGATACAGTGTTGATATCCACTTTAGCTGTTATTTCACCAACAACTCGACTGAGCAGATACCCGGGCAGGGTGGCTCCACCAGAGCCCATAAGAAAGAGGCCGTCAATTATCTTGCCCTGTTTGTTTTCTTCCGTTATCTTATCAATGGCTTGGTCAGAGGATATAGTTCCTGTTTCATATCCATGATTTTGTAGATACTTACTTACTGGTAACCAGCCATTTTTGTCTGCATATTTTAGATTCAATGCCAGTAAATCATAGACAGAATTAACATTTTCAGCTACATGGCCAATTTTATGCAAAAAAGACACTGGCAATAAATTTCCAGCTTGTCTGACATTGGTAGTTAGTGTAACTGTTACAACTTTATCTATTTGTGCAGAAGCATCAGGAATAAGATAATCTTTCAAGGATGCAGGTAGAGTAGAACTGGTTTCACTTGGAGTTAACATGATAACTTGTACAGGATAATGTTTGCTAGGGTCTATGACTAGTAATGCACCTAACGATTGTGCCGAGTCTACAGATAATACTACATTTGCTCCAGCAAGTGGTTGACCGGTAGTATCATTAACAAATTTGAATTGTACATTCTGGTCGGCTAGCTGAAAACTAGCGGTACCATCTTGACCGGTAATTGCTGCCTGTGCTTGAACAGGAATTTGCACAGATATGATTCCGTTTTGAACCAAATATTGTATGGCTTTGATAAAGTCACCATCTCCTATGGTTCCTTCTGACCACCACTTTGCATCATTTTTAACCCATGATGGCATTCCCTGTGATGGGCTTGAGCTGACCTGTGTCGTGGGTATTACAATAATTCCCTGCTGCATCAGATACTGGATGCTTTTGATAAAGTCGTCATCAGTTACAGAACCTTCGGACCACCATTTTGCAGTATTTTTTATCCAGCTCGGTATTGTAACATTATTTTGTAATACGATTGGAACACTCTGTTGTATGGCAGATATGTCAAGAGAATTGTACATGTGCTGCCCTTCTTCCATATATTTGAGAAACTCGTCTGATGAGCTTTCTACTATTACAAGCCAGACATCATTGCCTGATGGTATCATTCCCCAGACCGAGACCCATTGCATGGTTGATCCATTAGGAAATGTCTTGGTCCATGTCATGCCAACTTGGTATAATGGTGTGCCGCGATAACTGGTCACATTGGTATTGAATTGTGGCGAGGTACAAGTAAATCCACGACTCTGCAAAGTTGCACTGGAACAGCCAGATTTCATGGTACTAGTTATCTGACCTGTGATTTGCTGGCTTGTCAGACTTGCATATGGATTGGTATTTTTTATGACGCCTGTATGGAGTTGGAAATTATCATCAGGTGAGATCATGATAGTTTTTGCAACATATTTTTGATCAAGATGTTCTACAATGTTCCACGCTTTTGGATATTCTATTGAAAATCCATATTGATCATTTTTGTATGATTGGTATTGTATAGTTGGCGTCAATTGAGCATAACTTGAATTAAAATTTGTAAACATTGAAAATAACAACAAACCTAGAAAAACTATGCAAGGTATCTTAGCCACCATGTGAAACTGACTTTTGTTGTATTCATAAATGATAAAGATTTCTTATTGCCAATTCATCAGAATAATTCCACTGCATGACAGAGTCCGGTAAGACATGGTTTTTTGCATCCAGTCAAAATTTTTTCAAATTCTAAAAAATTAGGTTCAAAATAATGAAAATTAAGGCGCCGGGAGAGAGATTTGAACTCTCGTACCCTTGCGAGTACGCGCTCTATGGTTATTAATTTCCAGGCGCGCGCCCTACCAGGCTAGGCGACCCCGGCATCAGTTTCGCCAATTCAATTTCGTTGTAAAACCGACTATATATTACTGTAAGAATTTATTATTTCACAAATTTTTTTCTGTAGATACAAGATACTATTGTAGAACCTACGAATGGTGCAGACCAATACAACCACAGATCATCAAGATATCCAGAGACAAATGCTGGCGCCAAAGACCTGGCAGGATTCATAGACGCTCCAGAGACAAATGCCAAAAAGAAAATATCGAGTCCCACCATACTGCCTATTGCAATACTACCAAAACCTTTCAATCCCTTTGTGTGAACAACTATCAAGATAACTGCCATAAGAAATGCTGTTGCCAAAATCTCAACGCCTACAATGAGAGCAATGGAAAAATGATAATCTGGTGCATTTGCACCGAGATGTACTTGTGTACCAATGACATATTTTACAAATATGCTTCCAAGTATAGCACCGATTATCTCTGCTGCCAAGTATAGAAAAAAAAGATTCTTTGGCATGTGTTTTGTAACAAGAAATCCAACTGTTACTGATGGATTGAAATGCGCCATGGATATTTTTCCAAAAGCATAGACCATACTAGCTACTGCAACAGCTGGGGCCAAAGCGATAAACCACAATCCAAATGTTCCAACATACTTTGCATCCAAAACCACCGAACCAGTTGCAAATACAACTACTACAAATGTACCAATCAATTCAGCAAAAAACCTCTTTTGGTTAGAGGATAGTTTGTTTATCATTCCAGAGTTTTGCAAAGATCTCTCACCTTTAGTTCAATGTCGTCTCGGATCTCTCTTACCTTATCAATTGATTTTCCCTTTGGATCTTCGATATTCCAGTCTAAAGAATTTTTCATAAAAACTGCAGGACATTCAGTCTTGTCCATGCAGCCCATGTTAACGCTCAGAATTGAATCTGTTATAATTTCATTAGTTAGTACCTTAGGTTTTTGTTTGCCAAGGTCAATGCCAACTTCTCTCATTGCCTCTACTGCAATAGGATTTATCTCAGGTGTGGGTTTTGTTCCAGCACTTGCTGGCTCGTACCCCCTGGGAGCATATTTTCTAAAGAAAGCTTCTGCCATCTGGCTTCGCCCAGCATTTTCAACACATACAAACAAAATCTTTTTTGAGCCAATCATGAAATACTTATATAAATTGATATTGATATAAATCTATATTGATATGAACGGAATGACCCTGCTCAAGTGCATCTGTGAAGATACACGCTTTAGCATACTAGAATTGTTACAAAAAAATAAGGAAATGTCTGTAAATGAGTTGGTTTTGAAGCTAAAAAAAGATCAGCCATTGATATCACACCACCTCAAGGCATTAAAACAATGCAAGATTATAAATTCCAAAGAAAGTGGCAAGTCAACATTATACTTCATAGCTGGTAAAGAGATTTCTGTACTGATAAAAGAAATAGTAAAGACAGGTGAAAAAATCGCAGTCAAGTGTGAAGATTCCACATGTGCTTGCTAAAAATCATCAATGATTAGATAATTTGTGTCAGATTAGATTCTATTTTAAAATATTTATGGTGACAGATTTTTTCAATACATCTCCAGAATCTGTAGATGCGCTTGAAGTTATCTTATATCGTCCCTGGTATGTTTTGCTTCCATCAGTCTTTGTCTGGTCCCAAACAAAGTCTTTTTCTCCTTTTGGCTCTAACTTGGAAATTACCTGTGCGGATATTGGAGAGTAAATTATGGTACCATCAAGTTGTGCAATCTTCAAACCATATGACGAGTCTGAAAATAAAAGCGGCACAGTTCCCGAGTTTATTATCCGTATACGGATTGGTTCCCCAGAATGATAGTTTATTTTTTCTGGAATTATAGCAAGAGATGGTCCATTGATATAGACAAGAGTGGGAATTTGATTTTCAACCTGTGAGAGATAAATCCCTAGAAATCCAGCAGCGACTAGTCCTACTATGAAAAATATCGCCGCACCTTTTGGGATCAACTTGGAAAATTTGATTTTGTTCCTTTTTATTTGTTAACTACTGGCTTTGATCTCCAACTTTTTGGGTATGTGTTTGGAGCCATTATGATTCTCTTAATCTTAAAGGCAAAGCCCTTGGTATTTTCAGCAATCTCTTCCTCGTTCAGGGTGGCCTCTGCAAGAGCCACTACCTCGCCTTTTTGCGTGTATATCGCAACAAAATCTCCACGCTTTAGCCCAGGTGTGATTTCAAGAACTCCGGGTATTGCAAGCTGAGCCCCATGACACAGTGCATCAACTGCCGAATCCCGTATTACAACAGCCTTTATCTCGCTGAGAGTAAGTTCGATTGGCATCATTATTCTCCGTAATTTTGTGTCGTCGCCATTTTCTTTCCATAAAGCATATGCATCAACTAGGTCATGCATTTTTACCAAGTTAGAGTCCTCGTTAAAGTGTCCCACCCTAGTTCTTCGAAGCTCAATCATTGTTGCACCTTCACTGAGAATCTCTCCCATGTCATAGAAAATTTTTCTCACATAGGTTCCCGCTTCACATAATATTCTAAGAAGAAGCAGTCTTTCTTTTTGTTCAATGACTTCAATTTCGTATACATGTCTGATTCTAGTTTGCCTGGATACAGCAGATCTCTGCGGTGGTTTTTGGAATATCTTACCTGTAAGTTGTTTTAGCACATCAGCCAATTTTTCTTTTGGTGGAAGCGTATGCAGTCTTCCAAGTGCATGGTATTCTTTTGGTCCAAGCAATAGTACAATGAGTGCTTTTGTTGCCTCTCCCAGTCCTATTGGTAATAGTCCAGAAACTTGAGGATCAAGTGTTCCACTATGTCCTGCTTTTGGCACATGCAATATTTTTTTCACCCAGGATACGGTTTCATGGCTTGTTGGACCATTTGGCTTATCCAGTAAAATGAAACCATATTCTAAAAGTTGCTCAATTGATCTCTTGTCATAATATGTACCATAGACATCATTTGTGATGTCTTGGTCTACTACTCTAAGATTTTGTAATTGTTTGAGAGTCATAGTATTTTTTCACCGCATTTTTTGCCTGTTCAAGAACCTGTCCAGGCCCAAGATTATCTGTATTGATTATAACATTAAACACTGACAGATCGTCTCCAAAATTAAAACCATAAAGCTTGTGGTATAGCGTTTTATTTTCATCAAATCTCTTTTTGACTATCTCAAGTGCATCTGGTACAGAAATATCATCTCTCATGGTCATCCTTTTAGCGCTGTTTTCATGCGAGCCTGCAAGCCATATTTTGATTCCGTCTTTGACCAGCCAAGGCAAAGTATAGCTTGTTATGATTACATTATCAGTCAAGAATATCTTTCCTAGTTTTTGGTCAACTTGCTTGTCAAATTCAGGATTCACTTTTCTAATATTAAGAAAATTCATTCCCTCTTTTGTATCCCAAAAATCATCCCTATCAGTCTCAAAGCCTTGTTCTTTTGCCATCTCTTTGAGCACATCGCCCCCGCTCAGATATTTCAGACCAAACTCTTCTCCGAGTCCTTTTGCTATGGTAGTCTTTCCAATGGCTGGTGGACCAGAAATTATTACTGAGCGAAGCAATTTAGCTTGTATCCATTGTAGTTTTTGTAACTCGCATTATGATACCACTAAAGGCAGCAGAGGAAAGGAAGTACCATGCCCAAAAGTACAACTCGTTTACATGATGGCATACACTTGGATGACCCGCAAGTTGAGATTCTGCCACTTTGGCTGCAGTACATGTTAATTCGAAAAATCCTCCAGGGATAAAGTTCAGAGAGATTGGAGATATTGCAACCGTATATGAAAACAACGGAGGAAGTACAAAATAGAATACCAGAATCAATGGAAGAAATGTTATCATCATTGGCCTCATATTCATCTGCATTACCTCCATGTTCATCTTGTTCATGTATGCAGATTTTTTGTTGAGCTCATCTGTCTTTGCTTGATCTTTTGATTTGAAGGCAGCCATTCTTTCCTTTTGCCAGGCCCTTGTTTCCTTGAGGAGTCTTTTCAGTTTTTCTTGGTCAACCATCTTTCTTTTTATCAGTGCATTAAGCAGGTTGAGGCCCACAGATATGCTCATTATACCAAAAGCAGAGGCAATCATTCCTTTCACGAGCGGATTTGCACTTCCTAGAGGTCCCTTGCTTAGGCCAGGAATCTGGAGTGCCAGAGAATTTATGAAATCAAAAAATATGCTATGTTCCATTGTTATACCCCATTGCATTTATGATGCCGCGTGCCGCTTCATCAACCTTACCTTCTGTATTAAGAACCATCTTGATTGGAGAACCACAAAGTATTGAACAAGTAGAAAGCATTGCACTGGTTACATCGAGTTCCTTTTTTATCGCATCAATTGATACAATGTCTCTAGTTCTGCTAGTATCAGTCATTCTACGATTATAGATCTCTTCAGGTCGTGCTGTAATCATGATAAAACTATCAGGCTCTAGAATTTCTAAAACATTATGCGGTAGTCCAGGGTAAAAGCCCTCCTTTGTAGAAATGAATGCATGAGTATCCACAATTACCACATCATCAGAAATGGAAGATATGGTTTTTGCAGCCATGGATTGCAATTCTTTTTGCTGTTTGACAGAAAGTTTTCTTAGGTCATCTCTATTTTGCACTCCTTTCTTTTTTGCTTCATCAAACATGACTGTTCCAAAAATTGATACACTGACCTTGATGCTTTTCTCTTTTAGTAACTCTACTACGCGTGAGACCACAGTAGTTTTTCCAACACCTGGAATTCCTACAATTATGATGCGCTTACTTTCTGCCAAGCAATGCACCCAGGGTAGGCATTACTTCTTCGACTCGTTCTCGAACAAGTAAATTGTAATAGTTAATCAAGATATCAACTGTCAACAACATTCCTGTCCCTGATCCAAATGTTCCCAGTACATCAGATGTACCAGCTAACAATCCCAGTATGATAGAACCAATTATCGTAACAGATGGAATGTATTTTTGGAGTAGGTTTTCAACAGGTTGGTTTGAACGTCTGAAACCAGGTATCTGCACTTCAGCATCAAGCAAGTTTTTAGCTGCGCTCTTTGCAGAAAGTCCTCCAAGCTCAATCCACAATCTACCAAACAGAACTACGATTCCCACCATGAACAAGATATACAAAACTGCCCTGGTTGGATCTAGTGCAACTATGTCAAGGCCACGCGGTGCCGTAACATAATACAGTATACCTCCGGTAGGAGTGGAAGGCGAGGTTGGATCAAACATTCCCAAGAAATTCAGGAATGGGTTTGCATTTCGCGGATTAAAGTTAGCCCACATGATTTGACCAACAAAGACTGCGTTTGCAGTAAGAGCAGAAGCCAAAATTACTGGAATGTTGGATACGTACATCAACTTGATTGGGTATACTGCAGAGAATCCCCTGTATTTTGTGGATACGATTGGTATCTCCACCTTGATTCCCTGAGTGTAGACTAGAATCAGCAAGACTCCAGCCGTTATGAACAGGCCAAATATGCCAGGTAGCTGGTTAGACCGGAAAAAGAGATTAGTAAAATCATGATGTAGCGCACCGTGTATAATATTTGCAAATACACCTACTGGACCTCCGTCTCCGGCTGGCACTGGACTGAATAAACTCCAAATTACTTGCTGGGCAACACCTGCTGCGATAAACAAACTAATTCCACTTCCAAGTCCCCATCCCTTTTGGACCAATTCATCCAATAACATGATTATAACTGATGCACCAATTAGTTGGCCTATCAGAATGAAGATAGCTTCATGGTTTGGCATCCTTGGCCCATAAACTGCCATTCCATACAAAGAAGATTCTGCAATGATTACGATGTACGTGACAATCTTGGTTGCTGTTTGGTATAGCTCTCTGTCCTCTGGTTTCTTAAAATCAAGATGAAAAATCTCAGAACCTTTTAGAAGCTGCATCAAAAGTCCAGCAGTAACAATTGGTCCGATTCCAAGTTCGATTAAGGTACCTTGTTGTGATGCAAAAATTACTCTGGCAAATGCAAGAAAATCAAAAGATGGTGTTGATGCTCCATAGAGAGGAGTCTGTCCCATTATCATGTAAATGAATAATGCAATTCCACACCACATCAAACGGACTTGGAGCGGTATCTTCTTTTTTGGCTTGGGTACTTGAGGAATGTAGACTTCGGCTTTTGAAATTATAGTTTTTAGAAAACCGGCAGAGGATGTACCTTCTTCTGCTGTCACGCTACTGCTTGCACCTCTCCACCAGATTGTTTTACTTTTTCTTCGGCGGAAGCAGAGAATTTTTCCACCTTAACAACATAAGCATTTTCAGTCTGTCCTCCTCCTAACAGTTTGTCATAGCCTAGTGCAGCAAGGTCTATCAGCTTCTTTCCACCGTCCTGTTTTCCGTATTTAGCATAGATATCATCCAAGTCTCTTACGCTGGTCCATTTACGGACAAGATTTGGATGTGGCGGATGAGTGGAATCATGACCAAAGTGTTTTGGATCAGTCAATAGCATTCTGATGAAATGATGTTTATGCAAACCAGATTGACCAAGTCCTCCTTTGTGGCCACTTGCTCTGTGTTGGCCTATTTGTCCCCAACCACAGTGTCTGCTTCCTCGATATTTTCTTGTTTTTCTTGCTCTTGTTGGCATTTTACATCATTAACCTCACTTGTGCTAAGAGTTCTTTGTGACTACCAAGAATTCCTCCCTCTCCATACATCTTTTTGGTATTTCGTTTGAATCCATGTATTGGTGGAGATAGAGCAAACCATGGTTTTAGTGGTTTTAATTTAGATAGTGTAGCTGAGCCATCTGCAATTGATTTTGCAAGATCATCAGTGCTTTTGAATCCTAGTAGAGTCACATCTTCTGTAGTAATTTTTTTGTAACCGCCTTTGCGTGCCTTTTTCTCTAATAGTTCCTTTGTAGTAGATACATCAATTTCTTGCCATGACACATAATGTTTGATTTTATCAAGCATTCCTTTTGTGTTATCTTTTTCTGGAATTATTGTAGCTCTGTATCTTTTGTCTAAATGTAAAAGATCCATTGTAGTGTCAGCCCAATATGGAACGTTGACGGTTCCCTTCATTCTAACTATTAAGAAAGCTTTACCCATTTTTTCATTCAACCCTGACTAAATGTTTGTCTCAAACAGTCCAAGACAGCTCGTGATGTAGATGTCATGGTATTTGTTGAACCAGTACTTTTTGTCCATGCGTCCTTTAGACCTGCTAATTTGAGAAGATTTCTGATATTTCCACCTGCTACAAGACCAAGACCTCTTGGTCCTGGAATAACTTCAATTGTTACACTTCCACCTCTTCCTCTGATTTTGAATGGAACAGAGTGTGGTTGTTCACATCTGCATTCCCAACTGCCGCAGCCAAGTTTTACTGGACTTACATTAAGATAAGCTTGATTTGTTGCCTTTTCAATTGCAATTCTCATTTGTTTTGATTTTCCTTGTCCTATTCCTAACCAACCGTTTTCATCTCCGGCTGCGACAAGTGCTTTGAATCTAGTATATTCACCGTTGGTTGTTTGTTTTTGAACAATTCCAACATCAATTACTTCAGTTTTCATTCCCGGCAATAATTTTTTGATAATTCCAGCCTCTTGAATTCTATAACCATTTTCATAAATTTCTTTCATGGATGTAATCTTATCAGTTGCCACTAGTGTTCCCAACTTTGTTCGTGGAACCCATACTTGTTCTGGTTCTCTTCTTGGTGGTCTTGATCTTTGTTCTGTTCTACTCATTTGGATTTAACCTCACTGTCTATTGCAGATTTTACTTTGTCTATTTCATTTGCAATTTTAAGATGCTTGCCACTTATCCTCTCTTCAGATGGAAAAGTTTCTGCGTCTGCGGGGACTTCGATACCTGCATCTATTATTCCTTTCAATGCAGCTGCAATTCTTTGAGTATATTTTCTTGTGCCAGTATAAAGTACAGCAGCCGTTGTTCCACTTGCAAGTGCTTTCTTTCCTGCAAGATAACCAGTAAGATATGCTGCAGGTATGCTTTTTCTTGATCCCTTCCAGCCTTTATTTAGAAGCGATCTTGAATGAGCCGATGAAAGAACCTTGTCACCTTCCATTTCAGGTTTATGGATTTGTACTAGAGTATTCTCATTAGATATCTGAACTGTGATAAAGTTACGTCTACCCATAAGAAGATGTCTTCTCTTCTTGTAGTTGGTCTTCTCGTCTCGAGATCTGCGTAATATTTGTGAATATGCCATATGTACTAAGCCTATTTACAAAAAATTTTGGTGAAGCTCTTATAAACGTTAGACTCGGAGCAGTGAAGCCATTAGTGCCTTTTGTGCATGAAGTCTATTTTCAGCCTCGTCCCAAATCATGGATTGTGGACCATCTAAAACTTCACTTGTAACTTCTTGGCCCCTTTTTGCAGGAAGACAATGCAAGAAAATCGCATCGTGGTTTGCTTTTTTCATCAAGTTGGAATTTACTTGGAAATGCGGTAGAAAGTCTTTTGTGCGATCTGTTGCCTGGTGATGAATAGATACAAAGGTATCAGTTACTACAACATCGGCATTTTTTACTGCCAATACTGGATCGCTTGACAATTGAATATCTATGAATTTTTTTGATTCTTTGACTACAGTAGAATTTGGTTCATATCCTTTGGGAGTTGCAATTGTAATATCAATAGATGTCTTTGCGCATCCATAAATCATAGAGTTACACACGTTATTTCCATCTCCAATCCACGCAATTTTCAGTCCTTCAAGTTTTTTCTTTTTCTCTTTAATTGTCATAAGATCTGCCAATATTTGACATGGATGAAAAGAATCAGAAAGTCCATTTATCACAGGAACTGTTGAATTTTTTGCCAAAATTTCTATTTCTTCATGTGAATACACCCTAGCCATTATAATGTCAACATATCGTGAGAGTGTCTTGGCAGTATCTTCTATTGTTTCTCCTCGTTTTAGTTGTAGATCATCTGCAGACAAATTGAGAGCATGCCCACCTAGCTGGAACATGCCAGCTTCAAAGCTTACGCGTGTACGGGTAGAAGGCTTTTGGAAGATCATGGCAAGTGTTTTATTTTTTAAAAGCGGTTTAGAAATTCCTTTTTTTAGATCTTTTTTTAGTTTTATTGCTTCATCTAGTATTCCCACTAGTTCCTTTTTGCTTAGCTCATTTAGTGTGAGTAGATCTTTTGTTTTCACTTTCATTTCTTCATCCATCCAAACAATGAACGTTTCTTTATAGGCTTTCCATCTTGTACTTCTTCGACTTCCTCTGTTTTTAGTTCAACTTTAGGTTCTGGTTTTGAATCATCTTTAGTTTTTGGTCGTCCTTCTGAGATCCATTTTCGAATATCTGATGCAAGTTTTCTTGCT
>JABDBR010000004.1:0-18514 GCA_013288545.1 Nitrososphaerota archaeon
AACCTGTATTTGTTATGATTATTGAGTGGACCATCTGAGAGATGATGCTTGGGGCATCAAGATATCCTAGGATTGAAACAAAGACAATGCACAAGCCGACAACAAGTAGTGTGATCTTCACAACTTTTCAAATGAAATCCAGATGATAATCAGTTGTTTGTATCTTGATGGAACATATATCGCCAAATCAGTTGGTCTTGGACAAGAATGGTTCATGATTATTTCATTTAATGGTCAAAAAGCACACTATCATTATATTTTTAAAGACGTTAGTTAAGACTTGACTTGTGCTGGATTTAGTAGCAAAGAAAATTTTCCTTACCAAAGGTAAGGGTGTTCATCCTGACAGGCTGACAAGTTTTGAGTATGCGCTCAGAGATGCAGGAATTGCTGGAACAAATTTGGTTTTGATCTCAAGTATATTTCCACCTGGCTGCAAGGTAATCCCAAAAGCTGAAGGACTGAAATTGATCAGGCCTGGCAGTGTAACTTTTGCAATCTATTCTAGACAAGAGAGCAACGAGCCACACAGATTGATGGCCGCATCTGTTGGAATTGCCGAACCAAAGGACAAAACAAAGTACGGCTATCTCTCAGAATATGTCTCCTTTGGAGAGACTGAAAAAGGCGAAATTACATCAAGTGAGTTTCAGAGGATGAAAAAATTACTGGATGACCAGAATTAGCATTGCCACATTTTGATCTACAAGTAAAAAAATAATTTATGCCAAGCTCTGCAATGACAAAATTATTTCTTGTCCATGTTTTTCAGGACTGATATCTCTGAAAATTTTTGCCACCTTGCCGTCTTTATTGATGATAAAAGTCGACCTCTTTGCAAGTCCAGCAATGTTCAATCCAGCATAGGCCTTGCATGTAGTCTTTGTAGTATCACTAAGATGAAGATATGGCACACCATATTCTTCTACGAATTTTTTTTGATCCTGTACAGTATCAATAGATATTGCAAAGAGTTCAGCGTTTTGCTCCTTTATCTTGGGATACGCATCAATTGTTGCCTGGGCCATCTGGAATATTCTTTTGGATGGGCATGCAAACAAGTGGTTTTTAGGATAAAAACACAATACGACATTTTTCTTTCCCTGAAAAGAGCCTAGTTTTACTAGACTGCCATCATTTGCGGCAAGTTCAAAATCTGGTGCAGAATCTCCTTCATTTATCATACCAACTAATTTGTCATACAGGTTAATACCATTTTTGTTTGGATTTTTTTATCAGGAAATTAAATTAGGATTTACTTTTTAAACTTCTTTTGGTATAGTTTTATTCCAGCAGTTATTGCCTTTGTGGCGCTTGCAGCATTTTTCCATCCAAGTATCTCAACTTTCTTGCCCTCAAGCTGCTTGTATGTTGCAAAAAAGTGTGCGATCTCCTCTGGGATGTGTTTCTCAAGATCAGAGAGGTCATGGATGTTTTCAAATCTAACGTCATCTTTTGCAACACATAAAATCTTGTCATCCATTTCACCACCGTCTTTCATCTGGAGCATACCTATTGGACGCGATTCAATTAGCACTCCAGGGTATGTCGGGTTTGTGACAAGCACTAGCGCATCCATTGGGTCACCGTCTTCTGCAAATGTCTGCGGGATTATGCCGTATTCTCCAGGATAGAAAAACGGTGAAAACAAAACTCGGTCTAGTTTTATGACGCCATGTTTTTTGTCATATTCATATTTGTTCTGGGAACCTCTTGGAATTTCAACTATAACGTTTATCACAGAAGGCACCTTTGGGCCAGTTTCAATATCACGCCACAAGTCCATGATAAATTGTTCAGAAATACGGCCTTATTTAATTGACATCATGGAAAAATAATTTCCTTATATTGCATTTTTTCCCGAGATGCCAAACTTGCAACTTCGGAAAAGATAAAACGGTAATACAGTTAGTTGGAACAATGAAGGCAGCATATGTTTCCGGACCATCAGATGTCCAGATTAAAAATGTAGATAGACCACAGGTCGGCTCAGGTGAGGTTCTAGTTGCCATGAAAGCCTGCGGAGTATGCGGCTCTGACTTGGAAAAAATATAT
This sequence comes from Nitrososphaerota archaeon, assembly GCA_013288545.1. Classification (GTDB taxonomy): domain Archaea; phylum Thermoproteota; class Nitrososphaeria; order Nitrososphaerales; family Nitrosopumilaceae; genus Nitrosotalea. The sequence goes on from JABDBR010000004.1 coordinate 2,056, forward strand.
GGCAAGTACAGCCAGCCTTCAATGAGACTGGGCCACGAGCCATCTGGAGTAGTCTTGGCAACAGGAGACGGAGTTGCCGACCTGAAAAAAGGTGACAGGGTTTTTACACATCACCACGTTCCTTGTTATACTTGTCATTACTGCACACATGGAAATGAGACCATGTGCCAGAAATATTCAGAGACAAACTTGTCTCCATGCGGTCTTGCTGAAGAGTTTGTTGTTCCCCAGTGGAATGTCTCACATGGTGGAATAATAAAACTGCCAGACCATGTCAGTTTTGAAGAGGCATCGATGATCGAGCCCCTTGCATGCTGTATCCGTGCATGGAACAAAATAGAATTCAAGAAAGGTGACTCGATTGCAATTTTGGGTGCAGGGCCAACTGGACTGATGCATTTAATGTTAAGCAAGGCATACGGGATACAAGACATATTTTGTCTTGATATCAATGATTTCAGACTGGGCTTTGCAAAAAAATTTGGCATAACAGAATCAATAAGATCAGACGACCCAGAAGCGTATCAAAAAATTCTTGCAAAGACACAGAACCGCGGAGTGGATATTGTCATGGTTTCAACTGGAAGTATACATGCCATATCTCAGGCAATTGATTTTGTAAGAAAGGGTGGAACTGTAGTACTATTTGGGGTCCCAACAAAAGATGTTACCATGTCACTTGCAATGAGCAAGGTATATTCAAAAGAGATTACAATCACACCAAGTTATGCAGCTTCTGAGAGTGATACCAATGAAGCATTTCAGATGATAGAAAACGGAACAATACATGTCAAGGATTTGATAACTCACAAGTTCTCTCTTACAGAATCTGCAAAGGCACTTGATTATGCCCACCAAGGAAATGATTCCATGAAAATAATTATTACAAATTCAGAAACGCTTAACTAAGGCAAATTTTTTCGATGATGATATGGACTGGGGACTCAAAAACAGACTAGCAAAAATAATCAAGCCACAAAACAGGCGTGGTGTAATGCTTGCTGTAGACCACGGTTACTTTCTTGGACCAACCGAAAAACTTGAGGTGCCAAAAAAAACAATTGCCCCACTGTTACCTTTTGCAGATTCTCTCATGCTAACACGGGGTGTTCTTAGAACATCTGTTGATGCAAACTTTCCAGTACCTGTCGTACTTCGAGTCTCAGGTGGAGCAAGCATCATAGGAAAAGACCTCTCAAATGAAAAAATTACCACCTCAGTAAAAGAAGCAATCAGACTCAATGTTTCCGCCATGGCAATGTCAATATTTGTTGGAGCAACACATGAGCACGAGTCACTTGTCAGTTTAGGTAATCTAGTAAATGAAGGTGAAGAATATGGAATTCCAGTACTTGCAGTTACCGCAGTAGGAAAAGAGCTTGAAAAGCGTGATGCCAGATATCTCAGCCTAGCATGCAGAATGGCTGCCGAGTTTGGAGCACATTTGGTAAAAACATACTATTGTGAAAACTTTGAAAAAGTTGTAACATCCTGTCCAGTTCCGGTCATCATTGCAGGCGGTCCAAAACTTGCAACAGAGCTTGACGTGTTTAATTTAACATATGATGCATTACAAGCAGGCGCATCAGGAGTTGACATGGGACGAAACATTTGGCAAAACGACCACCCAGTTGCAATGATAAAGGCAGTAAGGGCCATCGTTCACCAAAAGGCCACAGTCAAAGAGGCTCATGAAATTTTCAAGAAACTAAAAAGCGAGTCACCTCAAAAGGTCCAGCCACAAAAAAGCAAACCAAAAAAGTAATCTAATCAGAAATTTTTGTCAGATGTAAATGTACAATCTTCCACTTGGCATGCTTTACCATGACAAATGTTGCCCTGCTGTTCATAGTCATGTGCTGCCCACGAAAACTGTAATTGTCTACAATCATGCCAGACTGTAGTACAGTAAAGGTTGCAACTGCAAATGTTTCAAACAAGTCAACTCTCAAATTTTTCAACTCGTAATCATAATCAGATATGCTGACAAACCGTAGTTGTTCAAGTGCCGCAGTTGTTGCAAAGTCCTTGAGGTCAAACGGAGGAACGTCGCTGTATGCAGAAAATCTGGGATCGTCTAGCTGTATGACACTTAATGGTGCAACATTTTTTGTTTTTCCTGCATTGAAAAATGTCGTGATAATATCTAGAATTTCTTCCTTGTCGCTCAAAATCGGTATTGCTTGAGGTAGATCTAGTTTAAGTCTTCGGACGGTATGATCACGCCTAGACAAGCTAGTTTTGGATAGATTTAGGCACCTGCCCCCAACAATATATTTATTAACAATTTTAGAGGGAAAAATAATAGATAGGTATGACAAAAGTAAATTCGACGAGCATTTCAAGCATTTTGTTGCTAGTCGAGCTTGTGCTGTAAAATACAGCAATTTTTGGAGATAGAAAATTATGGAAAAAATATCAGGTGCTAGGTCTTTGATGATCGCTTTGGAAAAAGAGGGCGTGGAAATTGCCTTTGGGTTACCGGGAGGTGCAAACTTGCCAATATACGACGAGCTCTACAAGAGCAACATACGACACGTACTGGTAAGACATGAACAGTCAGCATCACACATGGCAGATGGTTTTGGCAGGGTAAGCAGAAGACCCGGAGTATGTTTTGCAACATCAGGCCCCGGTGCTACAAATATTGTTACAGGAATTGCAACTGCCCAGGCAGATTCTGCACCAATGGTTGCAATCACAGGACAGGTTCCTTCAAAGATGATTGGACGTGACGCATTTCAAGAAAGTGATATTATCGGAATTACAAATCCTATTGTAAAATATGCATTCCAGCCAATGAGTCCAGGCGAAGTTCCAGAGGTTGTAAAAAAGGCATTTTACATCGCATCAACTGGAAGACCAGGCCCAGTGCTAATTGACATTCCAAAAGATGTACAACAAAATGAAGCAGAGGTACACTTTCCATCCGAGGTAAAAATAAGAGGATACCATCCATGGGTAGACCCAGATGTAACTCAGATTGAAAGGGCAACAGAGATGTTGCTATCAGCAGAGCGACCTATCATTCTAGCAGGCGGAGGAGTAATAATTTCAAGTGCATTTGCAGAATTACAATCAATTGCAGAGTTACTCATGATACCAGTTGTAACAACCTTCAAGGGCAAGGGTTCATTTCCAGAAAATCACCCGCTCTCACTTGGACCAATAGGAATGCACGGCCATGCAGAGGCAAACAAGATGATGACAGAGGCCGACTGTGTGCTAGCATGCGGTTCCAGATTTTCAGACAGGTCAGTTGGAACATTTGAAGAGTTTGAGAGAAACTTGAAAATCATTCACATGGATGTAGACCCAGCAGAGATAGGAAAGAACCAGACAACAAACGTTGCAGTAGTAGGAGATGTAAAAACATCACTTCGAATAATGGTAAAGATGCTAATCCAAAAAGCAATCAAGCGCAATGGAGAGAGCGCATGGGCAAAAAGAGTAAAAGAAACAAAGGACTACTATAGAGAAAATCTCAAGATTCATCCACACCCATTAGCAGCATCAAAGGTTCTCAAAAAATTAAGAGAAGTCTTACCTGCACAATCAATTGTAACTACCGAAGTTGGACAGCACCAAATGTGGGCATCGTTATTTTTCGATGTAATACATCCTGGAACATTTTTCAGTTCAACAGGTCTTGGAACAATGGGTTGGGGATTTCCAGCCGCAATAGGTGCCAAGGCAGCAAAACCAGACGTTCCAGTGTTGGATATTGCAGGAGAGGGAAGCTTTAACATGACAGAAAACTCGCTTGCAGTCTCTGTGCTTGAAGATTTACCGGTCATCGTTTTCTTGCTAAATAATTTCACACTTGGCATGGTAGCCCAGTGGCAGCGAACATTTTACGACAGGAGAATGATTGGAGTAGACCTCAAGAATTGTCCAGATTATGTCAAAGTAGCAGAAGCATATGGTGCACAAGGAATACGTGCAACAACACTTGATGAAATAGGCAAGGCAGTCCAGACTGCGATAAAAAGCAATGTTGCGACCGTAATCGACATTCCAATTGACCCACAAGAAGACGTATTGCCATTTGTTGCCCCAGGGACATCGTTGAAGGACATGATTCTACCATCCTAGTGAGATACCATGTGGTCAATTATTTCCGTACTAGTAGAAAACAAGCCAGGTGTCTTGTTCAAGATTACAAACTTGTTTAGATCAAGAAACTATAACATCGACAGCATATCAGTAGGGATAACTGAAAACCCCGAAGTGTCCAGAATGACAATCACCACAGAGGCAGACGAAAAACAGCTAAGCCAAATAATGAAGCAACTAGAGAAATTAATCGACACATTAGAAGTAAAACTATTAGACGAGAAAAAGAGTGTATACAGAGAACTAGTCATGATGAAACTCAAAGTATCCAAGCCAACTGACATCAAGGAAATAACAGACCTTGCAAACGCATTCAAGTGCGATGTTCATGATGTCAGAAAATCATCAATCATAATAGAAATCACTGCAACACCAGACAGAGTCAGCGCGTTAGTAGACCTTGTCAAGGGATATGGAATCTTAGAGATGGCAAGAACTGGAATATGTGCACTAGCAAGAGGAGGATACGAAAATGAAGGTTAGAATTTTTGATACTACTCTAAGAGATGGTGAGCAGACACCAGGTGTAGCACTTACACCAGACCAAAAACTTGCAATAGCACAGAAACTTGACGAGCTAGGTGTTGATGCAATTGAAGCTGGATTTCCAATCATATCAGAAGGAGAAAGACAGGCAATCAAGTCAATCACATCAGCAGGAATGAGGGCAGACATTTGTGGACTGGCAAGAACTGAAAGAAAAGATATCGATGCAGCAGTTGCAGTCGGGTTAAATTACATCCACACATTCATTGCAACATCTGACATTCATTTACAATACAAACTAAAGATAACAAGAGAGCAAGCACTAGCTAAAGCAGTAGATGCAGTACAATATGCAAAAGGACTAGGCTTGAAGGTAGAGTTTTCAGCAGAAGATGCAACAAGAACAGACAGAGAATTCTTGAAAAAAGTATTCAAGGCAGTAACAGAGGCCGGTGCGGACAGACTAGACATTCCGGATACAGTAGGCTATTCCACTCCAGAGTATATTGCAGCAATCACACGAGATACAATCGATGCAACTCATTTACCTGTCAGTGTCCATTGCCATAACGACTTTGGACTAGCAGTTGCAAACGCAATATCTGCAATACAAGCTGGTGCACAATGTGCACATGTTACAATAAATGGAATTGGTGAACGCGCAGGAAATGCATCATTAGAAGAACTAGTGATGGGATTACAATGCCTCCAATTTGATAAAAAATATGAAACAAACATCAACACCAAACTTCTCTACGAGACCTCAAGGTTCATCTCAAAGACAGTGGGTGTTCATGTCCAGCCAAACAAGGCAATTGTTGGAGAAAATGCATTCGGCCATGAATCAGGAATTCACACCCATGGTGTGCTAAACAATCCATTGACCTACGAGCCAATCAGTCCAGAACTTGTAGGCAGGACAAGATGGTTCCAGGTAGGAAAGCATGCAGGGGCCCACGGTATATCATCAATGCTTGAAGAGTATGGCATCCAGCCCTCAAAGGAGCAGGCCCATGAAATTTTAGACAAGGTCAAAAAACTCGGAGATTTAGGAAAACATGTAACTGATGTTGAACTTCTTAGTATAGCAGGCGAAGTCATGCAGCAACCTGGATTGAAGAGAATGGTTCACCTAATTGGCTTTTCAGTCTCAACAGGCATTGGAAACATGCCATATGCATTTGTAAAATTAAACATTGAAGGTAAGGACTTTATCGGCACAGATTATGGTGTTGGTCCGGTAGATGCATCAATTAATGCAATACAAAAAATCACTGGAGAGATATCAAAGGTTAGAATCAAGGACTATCGCCTAGAATCAATCTCAGGAGGATCAGAGGCCTTGTGTGAAGTTACAATAAAAGTAGAGGACCCATATGGCAACCAAGCATCTGCAAAATCAGTTGGAGAAGATATTGTAATTACAAGTGTACAGGCAATGATAGACGGTATAAACAGAATCATGCTCAAAAAAATTCTCAAACAAAAAAACCTGGGACAGTAAATGTACAAGATAGCACTCATTACGGGTGACGGCATAGGCCCGGAATTATCAGAATCAGTAATTGCTGTACTAGAGGCAGTAAATGACAAGCTTGGAGTAAAAATTGAAATCACAAAGCTAGAAGCAGGCGATGCCGCACTCAAAAAAACTGGCAAGGCATTACCAGACCAAACGTTAGATATAATAAAAAAATCAGATGCATGCCTCAAGGCCCCAGTTGGGGAAAGCGCTGCAGATGTAATTGTAGTACTACGAAGATTGCTAGACCTTTATGCAAACATCAGGCCTGCCAAGTCTTATCCAAACATGCCAGCGTTAAAGGAAAACATCGACATGGTCATAGTCAGGGAAAATACCGAGGACCTCTACACAGGCATGGAGTTTGATGTTGGAGAGACTGCCATCGCATTACGTTCAATCTCAAAGAGTGCATCAGAAAGAATTGCAAGACATGCATTTGAGACAGCAATACAACGAGACAAGAAAAAGGTCACTTGTGTCCACAAGTCAAATGTAATGAAAAAGACAGATGGTCTATTTGCAAAGTCATGTGAAAACATATCAAAAAACTATCCACAGATATCATTTGAGCACATGTATGTTGATGCATGTGCAATGAATCTAATAAGACAGCCAGAGGCTTTTGATGTCATAGTTACTACCAACTTGTTTGGTGACATACTATCAGATGAGGCATCACAAGTTGTTGGCGGGTTGGGCATGGCACCAGCTGCAAATATCGGGGACAAGTTTGCATTGTTTGAGCCAGTCCATGGTGCAGCATTTGATATTGCAGGAAAAGATATTGCAAATCCATCGTCGTTTATTTTATCAGCAAAGATGATGTTCGAGTGGCTTGGTACAAAAAATAATGACAAGTCATGTCATGATGCAGCAAGAAAAATCGAAGATGCAGTCTACGGAATTGTCAAGGACGGAATAAAAACAAAAGACATTGGTGGAAACAAGAGCACTAGAGAGTTTACACAAAATGTAATCTCGCGTATCACTTGAGATCAGATACAGGTGGCTCTCTTGACCAGAAAAACATTGCAAGACTGATTGGAACCATAATCATTATTGCAACACCAAGTGATATCCAGTAAAATGTGGGGTCAATTCCTTTTATGAACGGGACAGGAAATACAGTATACGCCCAGACAAATACAATAAACCCAAGCAATACTTTATTTTTCTTTAAGATGCGCCATCCAAGTTTTCTTTTTGCAATGTAGCAACGCTTGCATCGGGTACGGTCATCAGTCATGCATGAAGTACAGCAGTGTTTTTCACAAAAGTAGCATGTCCTATCTCCAAACTCAGAGCCGCAAAAATCGCACTGTCGCACAAGACATTGTTGATTTGCTCAAAATTTATCTTTTTATGGAAATAGCCTTTCAGGGTCACGAGGATATAGGACTACCTCTCGCACATTATCAATCTGGGTCAAGACTGCCATCAATCTATCAAGGCCCAAGCCCCAGCCAGAGTGAGGCGGCATTCCCCAGTCAAACGCCTTCAAGTGGTCTTCAAACTGCATTGGATCCAGTCCCTGCTCTACCAATCTTGCCTTAATCTTGACAGGATCGTGCAATCTCCTACCACCAGAGGATAATTCCAGATATCCATACTGGAGGTCAAATGACTTTGAAACTATTGGATCGTCTTCTTTTTCATGAATATAAAATGGCTTTAGCTTCAGAGGCCAGTCAGTCAAAAAGTAAAATCCAGGATGAATCTCACCCAGTTTTCTCAGATGTGAATCTAGCAAGTCATCTCCAAATGCAAGAGGTAGTCCCTGCTTTCCAAGCTCTTCAATTGCTTGCTTGTATGTCACTCTTTCAAAAGGCGCTTGTGGTTTTTTGAGTTCAATTCCTAAATTCTTGATGTCTTCTGCACAATTCTTTTCCACATGATCAAATACAGCTACTATTAATTTCTCTAAAATTTCCATGACATCCGTATAATCCATAAACGCAGATTCAATGTCAACACTTGTAAATTCAGTCAAGTGTCGTACGGTGTGGGATTTTTCTGCCCTGTAAAAAGATGAAATCTCAAATATTCGCTCAAGACCAAGTGTAAGTTGTTCCTTGTATAGTTGCGGGCTCTGTGCAAGATATGCCTGCTTGTCAAAGTATTTCAGGGAAAAAAGATTTGCACCGCCTTCACTTGCACTGCCAATAATTTTCGGGGTGTTTACTTCAAGAAAACCATTATCTGAAATTACTTTACGGATACAAAGAAGCACATTGTGTCGTATCTTGAATATTGATGCAGTCTTTTGATTGCGAAGATCAAGTGCCCGAGCATTTAGCCTGTTGTCAATTCCACTTTCCAGTCTACCCAATGGGTCTATCGGCAAAGGATGAATTGCACGAGATAAAATTTCAATTTTTTCTGCCTTAATCTCAAATGTAAAGTCTCGTGCCTTTGACTCCTGCACGGCACCTGTTACCAGCACTACACTTTGTTTTGAAAGATCCTTTACCTGAAGCAAGTTTTCAGGGCCTGCAACCACAATCTGTGATACTCCTGTTACATCTCGTAAAGTGATAAACGATAGTTTGCCAAGCTCCCGCAAGTCTTCCACCCAGCCTCCAACTGTAACCTTTTGTCCTTTCATGGCAGGCCCAAGTGTGCCTATGTCATGGGTTTTTTTTATATCCATTAGATGTTCCCTTACTTTCTTTCAAATTCTACTACTAGTTCTATCTTTCGAAGATCGTGAGCAATTGCAACTACTTTATCTACATCAATTGGAAACCTTGGTGTTTTTTTGCCCGATACGATAACCTTGGTTTTTTGTAGGCCACCTGGAGCCCAGACCTGATTTATTCCAAGTATTTTAATTGGGAAAAAAACATCTTCTATGAATTTGTTGTCGTCCGAGCCCTGGTGCACAAGCCAAATCTTTCCATCAAACTCTCCCTGGAGTATGCGGTAAAGTTCTCGGCTTTGTCTTACTGTCATGATATCAGGGCTGTTAAGGTACAGGACATAGTTTCCATGTGAGCCCCGGCATGAATTTAGTGTAAACTTTTCTATCTGGGGAATTTTTTGGGAAAGTTTGACTAGTTTTATTGATGCATCAACATCTGCCTTGGTAAGAGTTCCTTGATCTAACTTTGATTCACATTGGGGACATAGTATGCCATTCATGGCGTCAAAGTTGCAGATTGGTGTCCTCAAGGAAATCGAATTTTTGCTTGCAAAAACTAGAAGATAAACCATGCGAAAACAGCAGAACCGAATTCTACAGCAAAGGATCAAAATATAATCAAGATCGTGACTCAAAACCCAAATGTACCACTCATCCATACGGTATCTGTGGTTACGTTATCTGTAGACGATCTATCCGTACAATATCAAAGCCAGGGAAAGAAGATACATGCAGTAGACCACATATCATTTTCATTCAGTGAAGGCGAGTCCCTTGGAATAGCTGGCGAGAGTGGCTGCGGCAAGAGTACGCTTGGCCTTGCAGTCATGAAGACTCTACAGGAAAATGCCAGTGTCTCAGGCAAGATTCTTTTTGATGATATCTCAATACTTGAAACATCAGATTCTGAATTTACAAAAGATATCAGGTGGAAGCAGGTATCAATGATATTTCAGGGAGCAATGAATTCCCTAGATCCTGTTTTTACGATAAAAAAACAATTCATGGAAATACTGCAAAAACACAACTTTCAAGGTGACCATGTCCAGACAATAGAGTCTGCCATATCATCAGTGGGATTATCACATTCAGTTTTGGACAAGTATCCACATGAAATTAGCGGTGGAATGAAGCAGCGTGTAGTCATTGCAATGGCGTTAATCTTAAAACCAAAAATGGTAATTGCAGACGAGCCAACAACCGCACTTGACGTATTGGTCCAGGCACAGATTATGATTTTATTGAAAAAACTCAAAAAAGACGGGCTATCAATCATCCTAATCTCACACGACTTGGGCATCATATCAGAAATTGCAGAAAAAGTTGGAATCATGTATGCAGGACAAATTGTAGAGTTTGGCAACATGGAAGAGATTTACAAAAACCCAAAACATCCCTATACAGTTGCACTGCTTGATTCCATACCAAAACTACAAGAAACAAAAAAGATCACACCCCTGAAAGGAAACCCGCCAAGTCTTGTAAATCCTCCAAGCGGATGCAGGTTTTATGACAGATGTCCACAGGCCATGGAGAAATGCAAACAAGATCCTCCCAAAATCAAGACAGCATCAGGTTTTGTAATGTGTTGGCTGCATGAATGACTAGTTTTTAAAAATTTACAAAATTTTACTTGAGGCCTGTGCCGTTATAGTAAGAGTCGTAGATTCTCAATGCATTGTCCATTGAGACTTGCTTTGCTTGTGCAAGCATTGTATTTCTGTCTGCACCGTTTTCATCAGTTGTTACACTGCTCAAGCCATAATAGTTTGATTGTAGCAATGCAAGGTGTCTTTCGTGAATCTGGTTGAATATGATTACTGCTTTTTCTAGTGCGTATGATTCTTGTGGTGTCAAGTTTCTTCCACCGTGATCTTGTTCATTTGTAGTAGTATTTGGTTTGTATGTAAACTGTGATGGGTCAATATACTGGCTTATGTCTACGTATACTTGATCAATTTTTGCAAGTTGGCTAACCAATGATGCTGCCTGGGCTTCATCATTAGCCATATTTTGGGTAATCTGAGTTTGTCTATCATAAGTTGCAACAGAATCAGTTGTTGGTCCTGCTTGGAAGCCTGCATAGTTTTGTTGAATCTTTACTAGTTGGTTGACGATATCTTGTGCTTGTACAAGTGATGTGGACTTTGCTGCATCAATCATTGCATTTCTGTCTCGTCCTTGAGTATCAGTTGAAGTGCTGTTTAGTCCGACATAATCAGTTGACTGGATATCTGCTAATTGTTTTACGTGTATAGTATCAAATTGTGCAATTGCGTTCTGCAATGAGACTTGTGCTTGTGCATCAATGTTTCTTCCTCTGCTTGTCTCATCAGTGGTTACACTGGTAAGGCCGTCCCAGTTTCTCTTGGATTGATCCAAGTTTGCAAACTGGTAATAGCTCATGTATTTTGCCATGGCTTTTTGTTCTGCGGCTTGTTGTCTAGCAGCAATGTCTGACCAAGGGTCATCTGCAAATACTGCATGATTCAAGTAAACTGATCCTGCACTGAATAAAAGTCCTGTAATCATTACGACTGCAAGTAACTGGAATTTCACGAAATCTCTCAGATATTATGCCTTTTAAAACTTTGCGATGATCAGAGATTTGCATGCCTGATCGCCCTAATAAAATAACATTGCATCCAGCCGTACGATATACAATCAAGATTGGTCTACAAAGGCACAATCATGAATTGCACCCACAGTCTTGTTAAATAAAAATTAGATAAATTTCCAGGCAATTTTACAAGTCAATTATAAAATATTATGTTAAACTGGAATTTAATCAAAGCCTATATCTTCTGCAAACAATTGATACCAAATGACAAAAAGCAGAACCGCATCAATTGTAATAATCTTGGCAATATTAGTTGTAGTCATCGCAGGCCTGCAACCAGTTCATGCAGACGGTACAAACAAAATCGATATTCTCAATCTCAAAGTTAGTCCTGCATTAGTCAGAGTAGGAGATGAATTTGCAATCAATGCAACACTTGTCAACAATTCTACTGATACCATAACAGTGCACAATGGCTGCGGAGGACCGCTTACAGTAGTTTTTGATAATCATGCTACGGTCAATGTGAAAAAAATATGCAACTGGATGGCAATTCAAATAATATTAAAACCAGGTGAGAACACCAGTGTAACAAGTCTTGCCTCAAATCTTGGATATAATGCATCTTCATCTGGAACAGTAAATGCAAATATTACAGTCTCATATGATGTAAGAAACCAAACTCTTGAGACATCAAACAATAACATGGTTTCAAAGTCATTAATGTTTACAATATATGATAAAACCAATCCAGACCATCTATCCATATTGTCTCCACTAGAACAACTCAGATCAGGAGTTGTAGCAAGCAACATCCAGTGCAAGCAAGGCCTTGAATTGATCTTCAAAGCAACAAATGATTCCCCAGTATGTGTCAAGCCTCTTACTGCCACCAAACTTGTCTTGTGGGGATGGGCAAAATCAACAGGTGATGTAAATATTGCACAAGATGCGCCAACTATGAAAACCATCACACTTGACGACAATGGCAAATCAATTGACATCAAAAAAGGTGAACGATTTCTCCTAAAACTTGGCAGCACTTGGAATTGGAATGTTCGGATTGACAACCAAACAGTTGCAAGCAGAGTGGTAAACATAATGGTAGTCAAAGACGCCCAGGGAGTGTATGAAGTTCACAATGCAGGCAATGCAACAATAACTGGAGTTGGGGACCCATGGTGCCATACATCATCACCGCCCTGCGAAATACATTCCATATTATTCAAGGCCAACATTATAGCATCGCAGTAAAAATTAGAGATTATTTTAGCACATACAATTGCTACATGCCACAAATTCATAGACCAATACCGTAAAACGCTTGATATATTTGAAAAATATAAAGAAAAGAATGGACGAGATTCTTTCAGTCAAGAATTTAAAAAAATATTTCATAAAAAAAGGATTTACAGGCTCTGACAAGGAAGTAACTAGAGTAGCAGACGATATCTCATTTTCAATCAAAAATGCTGAAACCTTTGTACTTGCAGGCGAATCAGGTTCTGGCAAGACCACAATTGCGCGTCTCATACTAAGAGCATTAGAGCCAGATTCTGGCACAATAAGTTTTGACGGCCAAGAGATAACAAATCAAAAAGACCACCTAGAAAAAATAAGGCTTGGCTGCCAGATGGTCCACCAGGATCCTTATGCATCAATCAATCCAAGGATGACCATTTTGGATATAGTAAAAGAGCCACTTGAAATCCACAATGTTGGAAACAAGCAAGAAAGAAACCGTCTTGCATTGCAGGCATTAAGTCAAGTAAAACTAGAGCCAGTAGAAGATATTGCATCAAAGTATCCACACATGTTATCAGGCGGGCAAAGACAACGAGTTGCAATAGCTCGTGCAATTGTAACAAATCCAAAACTTGTCATAGCAGACGAGCCTGTATCCATGCTTGACGTATCAGTAAGAATTGGAATACTAGAACTGATAAAAGAATTACAAGAAAAACATGGAATCTCTTTTTTGTATATCACACATGACCTGTCCACTGCAAGATACATTGGCCACAGGATTGCAATTTTGTATCTTGGAAAGATTGTGGAGACAGGGCCTATCAATGAAGTTCTGTCCAGCCCACATCACCCATACACCCAGGCACTCTTGGATTCAATTTCAGATCCAGACCCAGAAAATCTGCACAAGGAAAAAAAGATACGAGTCAATGAACCGTTAGACATTGACGTGTATCAAGGCTGCAGGTTCAGGGCAAGATGTCCATATGCAATTGACAAGTGCAAGCAAGAACCAGAACTTGAAAAAGTTTCAGAAGACAGCCAAGTTGCGTGCTTTGTAAAGATAAACTAGTTTGCCACTTCGGGCACATTAGAGATTCTATGCGATACAACTTGTGAGACACCATTTCTTGGAAACACTCCATAGATGAGAGTGGCCTTTTTGACCACAGAGTCTTTTAGTGATACCATTATCATCTGGCTTCCTTTTGCCCTGTCTTCAAGTATGGTAGCAAGCCTTTCTGTGTTTAATGCATCAAGGTGTGCGTCTACTTCGTCAAGCAAGTAGAATGGAGATGGCTTTAGTTTCTGTAGTGCTAGCAAGAATGTGATTGCAGCAAGTGTTTTTTCACCACCACTGATTGATGTTGATTCTCTTTTTGGCTTGTTTGGAAATTGTACGAGATATGATATTCCAGATGTGAATATGTCATCCTCGTTTTGAATCTCAAGCCATGCATTTCCCCCAGTCATCTTGCTAAATATTTCGCGAATGTCTTTATCCACTTTATCATATGATTCCAAGAAGGTCTGGCGTTTGCCCTTGTCAATTTCTTCAATGAACTTTACAATAGAGTTTCTCTCTTCTTCAAGCTCATTCTTTCTTGATGACATGGAACGATATCCATTGGATACATCAACATATGCATCAGGAGCTCGTGTATTAAGCGAGCCTGACAGGTTTTTCTTTTCAGATTCTAGTGCAAGCAAAATTTGGTCAACATCAAATGATTCTAGAAGTGTACTGTATCCGTATGACTGTAATGTCTTACGAATTCTTTCTTCGTTTTCTACCAAATCCCGGACATCTCGCTCGATAGAATCAGACTGTCTGTCCATGCCGTTTACTTCTTTACTTAGTGTCCTTTCTGATTCATACAGGTCCTTTAGTTTAGAGTCATATTCTTTCAGCGTTGATACCGATGTTCCAGATGTAGAGATTAGCTGCTGTTCTTTTTCTCTCAAGGTTACAAGCATTGTATCTACTGCTTCCTTTTCTTTTGCAAGCGCCCTTGACTGGACCTCAATGTCATATTTTTCATGATTCAGAGAAGACTGTTCTTGAGATATCATTCTCACGTTTGCCTTGAGTGAGTTCTCATCGTTTCCAAGATTTGTCAGATTTCCAGTCAGTTCTCGAAACTGTGTAGATATGGTACTATGGGAGCCAAGTAGGCTAGAACGCTGTTCATTTAATGCAGAGAGTTGGCTTGCCACTCGAGTCTGTCCCTCATCAGCATAATTTTCCCTGGTCAATGAGATGCGCTCATCCAAAGACGATTCGTATGATTGTAGTTTTGATATGTTAACCATTATGCTCTCTTCTCTTCTTCGCAATTGTGAAATTCGTGAAGTGAGTTGATCTTCAGACAAGCCCAAATTCTTTAGCTTTGCCTTGATGTCTGCAAGGCCAAGACCTACATTTGCAAAACCAGTCTCAGATGAATTGTACCTGTTTTCAAGGCTGTCAGTTATCCTCTCAAGTTTTTTTAGTTGGCCCTTTTTGTTTTGGATAAATCTCCTCAAGAGTTCAAGTGACTGAACAAGTCCATCTACAGATGTGCTCAGCAAGATGATTTTTGTCAGGTGTGAAACCTTGGAATTTACATCAACGATTACAGCATTTGCGTCTGCTTCAAAGAATTGCCCATCTATTGTAACTGCCTTGTAACCTTTTTTGGACAGCTCGTATGCCTTTTCCTTTGAATCAACCAATACAATGTTTCCAAAAATGAAATTTTTGAGCGACGTGAATTTTTCTTCACATTTGACAAAGTCAGACAGGATTCCAAGTATGCCAGGCTCGTTATTGACAGATATTTTAGAATCAGATATTGCATCAAGTGGAATTATTCTTATCTTTGGTAATTTCTTTGATTGTGCAAATTCTGCCAGCCCAAGCAATGTAGCAAAGTCATTTACAACCAATCCCTTGAGCCAGTCAGAACCTGCTGCAAGGAGCGGTCTTTCGTATTGCTTGTCCCATGTTAGAATTTCAAAGACCAGTCCTTGAATTCCAAGCCTCTTGGAATCTTCCTTGAGTTTTGCAATTGAATAATCTTCGTGCATTACTTCTTTTACGACTTTGATCTTTGCTTCATATTGTGCAGCAGCCTTGCTTGCCTTTTCAAAAATTATCGTAGTCTCCTCAATGTCTTTTTCTATCTTGACGCGCCTCTCACGCAGGTTCCCAAGTCTTGACTTGAGATCATTGATTGCTGTCTCATGTCCTGTCCTGACTTGTCTGAGTTTTACCTCAAGACCCAAGAGATTTTCTTTCTCTTCAAGTATGGATTTTACTCTCAGCGAGTTTTGGTCAATTTTATTTTGAATGTCTGCACGCTCTTGCTCAAACTTTGACAAGGAAAGTTTTGTTTCATTTAATTGGTCTGTGAGTTTTCTTACTGTTTCATCTACACGAAGTTTGTTTGTTGCAATCTGAGATTGTTGTTTTAGCACCTGACCTATTTCAGAGTCAACAGATGCAAGCTCTGCATTTGCAGACTTTCTGGTTTCATTGATTATACCAATAGAATTTTTCAGTTCTGTAATTTGATTTTCTAACAAGGAACGTTTTTCATTTAGTGTGACAAGTTCAGACTGGATCTCTGGAAGTCTTGAATCAATTTGTGACAATCTTCTTGCATTAGTTGCAAGTTTGCTATTTGCAGATTCAAACTGGTGCATTGCAGATGCAAGCTCAGAGTCAATTGTTGCCTTGGCTTGGTTGTATACATTGACCTCATCCATGAATTTTTGTTTTTCTTCTTCGAGTTTTTTTATTTCATCACGGAGCTGGCCGCGTTGCTCGTCTAGCTTTTTGGCTTCTGATTTTATTGCATTAAGATTTCGCTCTTTTGATATTTTTGTAGATTCTATATCG
>JABDBR010000004.1:18524-33823 GCA_013288545.1 Nitrososphaerota archaeon
GATTGCAACCAATCCTTGCTCAAAGTTTACTATGGTATTTTTGTAGATTCTATATCGCGTAGCTTGTTTGATGATTGGATTGCATACATTCTTTTTAGTTCTTTATCCAAGACATCATAACGAAGTTGGTTGTTTCTTTCAAGTTCAAGCTCGTCAATGCGTTTTTTTATTTCATCCATTCTGGCAAGTGCAATCTCAAGTCGCCTGTCTGCCTCGTCTAGTTGCTTGAGTGACTCGACCTTTTTTTCGTCAAAATATGCAAGACCAATGATGTCTTCAATTATCTTTCTTCTTTCCTCTGCGTTAAATTCAGAGATTCTAGTGATTGTACCCTGTTGTACGATGTTGAGCTTGTGAATGCCGCAGTTGGCAACCTCTAGTATGTCTAAAACGTGATTCCTGAGCACCTTTTTTTGGTTTAAATAGTAAATATTTTCACCGTTTTCATCCATTTCCCTTGTAATTGTTACAGTGTTAGAGTCGACTGGAATCTTTCTATCAGAATTGTCAAAGTGGCAGCTGACACGTGCAATTTTGGCCCCGTGCTTGGCATTATCCACATCGTGTAATAATGAACGAAGCTTGTCCACTCTCATTATCTTTGGAGAGTTTTCTCCAAGTGAAAATGATATTGCATCAAGTATGTTGCTTTTTCCTGATCCGTTTGCACCAGAGATTGCAACCAATCCTTGCTCAAAGTTTACTATGGTATTTTTGTACCCAAACGACTTGAACCCAAAGATCTCTAGTTTTCTGATATGGACCAATGTATCCGGTAATGCCTGAACCGAGATAACCGATTATTGACAAGTTTCCTTGAGCTGCTGAATAAAAATTATAATGTGAGATCTCAGCTGTCGCGCTTGCCTTCGACAAACTCACCAAATGCCTTCTTTGCCTCTGTATACGGCATCTGGATAGGAGGATGTTTAAAGCAATAAGATGAGATGCTAGTCATCGGTCCGTACAATTTTCTGTCTAGTGCAATCTTTAATCCCCTTATTGCATCGATCATGATTCCTGCACTGTTGTACGCATCAATTACTTTTAGTTTGAGATCCAACTTGACTGGGATCTTGCCAAAGTATTTTCCTTCCAAGTTGATGTAACATATCTTCTCATTATCAATAAAGTCAACATAATCACTAGGACCTATCCTCATTGGGATGTCATAGTCTGCCATTGCCTTGACAGCACTTGTCTTGCTGATTCTCTTGTCTTCGAGTCTTTCCTCATCAAGCATGTTGAAAAAGTCCATGTCTCCACCAATGTTTAGCTGATACGTGCCATCAATCTGCACGCCCCTGTCTACAAAGAGCTTCACTAGTGTCTTGTGGACAACAGTTGCCCCAAGCTGGCTCATTACGTCATCTCCTGCAAGCGGAATTTTTTTGTCAGCAAACATCTGTTGCCATTTTGGCTCTGATGCGATAAACACAGGGATTGCATTAAGAAATCCTACACCTGCCTCTAGTGCTTGGCTTGCATAATGTTTTACGGCATTGGTGCTGCCCACGGGTAGATAATTTACAAGCATCTCGGCCCCGCTGTCCTGGAGGACTTTTTTTACATTTACGTCAGGTTCTTTAGAGACAGTAACAATTCTGCTCAGGTGTCTTCCTATGCCGTCAAGCGTAGGGCCCTTTTGAACGGTCACCCCCATGCGCGGCACTTCGGCCACTGTAATTGTATTATTTGGTCTTGCATAGATGGCTTCAGATACGTCTTTTCCAACCTTTGTGTCTGCAACATCAAATGCTGCCACAACCTCAATGTCTCCTGGCTCGTATCCGCCAATGTTGTAGGCTGTCAGACCTATTGTATCATGAGTGTTCTGAGTATAATATTTTCCACCTTGGATAATTGCTGAAGCACAGTTACCAATACCTGCTATTGCAATCTTTATTTTCTTACCCAACTTCGATAGCTACCAAATAATCCATTATATTAATTACTTGTGATTTAGAACAGAGGATTTTATAGCCCGGAATCAATTTGTGTTTAATGATAAAACCCGGCAAGCCCGTCAAGGATATTCATATCAAAAAGGGTGACAGTATTAATTCCATATTTGATCAAATGTCAAAGTCAGGTGGATTTGAATCAAAAAATCTTGTTGATGGACTAGAGATTCTAACTGCCATGATGGAAGACAAGAAGTGCTTAAAGTTCATGTCATTTGTAGGAGCTGTAGTATCAACAGGCCTCAGGGGAGTAATCACAGACATGGTCAAAAACAAGATGTGTGATGTTGTGATAACTACATGTGGTGCTTTAGATCATGATATCGCAAGGCATTATTCTAATTATTTGGAAGGATCATTTACTATGGACGACAGTGAATTGATGGAAAAAGAAATCCACAGACTAGGAAATGTTTTGGTTCCGCTAAAAAGTTACGGCCCATTGATTGAAGAAAAGATGCAAAGTTTTCTTCAAAAAGCTTTCAAGGATGGCAAAAAAGAGATGGCAACTCATGATGTATCCAAGATGATTGGAGAGAATTTGGGAGAAGATTCATTTCTTTACTGGGCAAACAAGAACAACATACCAGTAATCGTTCCAGGAATAATGGACGGCGCAGTAGGAAGTCAAATCTGGATGTTTTCACAAAGTCACAAAGATTTTAGATTAAATGTTGCAGCAGACGGAGATTTATTGTCAGGATTAATCTTCAAGGCAAAAAAATCTGGCGCGTTGATGATAGGCGGAGGAATATCAAAACATCACACCTTGTGGTGGAACCAGTACAGAGAGGGCCTAGACTATGCAGTGTACATTACAACTGCCCAAGAATTTGACGGTAGTTTGAGTGGTGCCTTGGTCAGAGAGGCAATATCATGGGGTAAGGTAACAAAGAACGCCAAGCAGACTACAATTCATGCGGAAGCCACAACGATTCTGCCATTTCTCTACTCTGCACTGCTTGCAAATCTCAAATAGTGTATATTTTCTTGCGGTAAACTTTCTGAAAGCCTAGTTTAGAATAAAATTCCAAGAGGTTGTCTCTCTCATATGTTTCAAGCATCAAAAATTCCAAGTGTCTAGAATGTACTTCGTGTAATGCGTAGTCAATCAACAAAGATGCCATTCCATGATTTCTCTTACTAGGTATAGTACCCAGACAATAGAGCCCCAGGACAGACCCTGTCTCATACAAGGCCACACATGTACTGTGGGACTTGTCTACAAAATAATCCACAGAATCTAGTGATTTTTCAAGTATGGAAGATACAGTTTTTGACCATTCATGGCAATCATATGCATCACAAAAGATTCCAGTCCAGGTATCAATAGTATCGTGTGTGATTTTAATTGCATCTGGTTTTTTTTGAGGTCTAGTATTTTTTGTCAGGGCATGTTGTGTATCATGGTATACAAATCCTTTTTTTTCAAGCATGTTTTCAAGTTCTGGATAATTTGACGAGTAGACATATGGGATGCAATTATTTTTCTGAAAATGCTCCACTGAAGTTTCCACCATTTTCTCATCAATGCACGTGACACTTGACAGCTTGTTAAAAAAAATATCATCGGCAAGTTTTGGGTTCAAAAAAAGCATCCCGCAATCCATTTTGATTGTATCACTCCAGATTCCTGTAAAGCCCGCATCATTTGATTCAATTTTTGAAATCATATTTTTATTCCAAATATTTTGCAGACTCGGCTAAAATCAATTTTATTTACAGTCTTTCCATTTTTTACCTCTACACATATTTTTTCTAGTTTTGCAAGAGCAGTTGGAGAATCAAGATCATTTTGCAATGAGGATATGATATCATTGATTAAATTTGTAATGTCTTGGTGTGTTGCATCAGAGACCTTGGCTCCAGTCAAGTAAATCAAGTCAAGCAATGGTTTTTTTGCCAACATGTCTGCTTCAGAAAAATCCATGTCATCACGATAATGTTTTGAAAAAATATACAGCCGGATAAGATTAGAACCGTATTTTTTAACCAGATCCTTTACCCAAACAACATTTCCCAAAGACTTGGACATTTTTTCCCCGTCCGATAATACAAGACCCACATGCACCCAAGATTTGACCGGTGTCTCAGACCCTGACAGCAATTGATACTGGGCAAGATGTGCCTCATGGTGAGGATACAAGAGTTCTCTTGCACCCCCATGGATGTCATAATTTTTGCCAAAATTTTCAAAGGCAACAGCAGTATCCTGCATGTGCCACCACGGTATGCCTTCTCCGAACTCACTATACCATGAGAAATCAAAGTCTTCAGTACAGTTCCATAGCATGATATCTTCCTGGTGTTTCTTGCCAGGGCCAATGTCTAGCCTATGCAGGTTTAGCTGAGTCTGGGTCTGCTGTGAAATTTTTCCATAGTTTTTCACTTGTGATACATCAAGGTAGACATTTCCATGTGCCATGTAAGCAACGCCTTGTTCCATTAATTTTTTTATTTCATGCTCTATACTGGAAACATAGTCTGACACGTATGCAAGCCTGTTGACACTTGTTATACCAAGTGATTGTAGATCATCTGCAAATGCAGCAGCATAGAATTTTGCCACATCTTTGTAAGTAGTAGAATTTTCGTTTGCTTTATTGAAGACATTTTGGTTGATATCAGTCATGTTTACAAGAACATCAGTTTGCAACCCTTGATCATGCAGACATCTAGACAAGAGATCATATGTCAGAAAGATTCGCGCATGTCCAAGATGCGTATAGTCATATACTGTAGGACCGCAGATGAATATTTTTACAAGGTTTTTTTCAAATGGGACAAAGTCCTCTTTTGATAAAGAAAAAGAATTGTAAAGTTTGAGCATTTTTTCGACTTAACGTCCACCCTGAGAAAGGATTGGAGTTAATGTCACAGTAGAGCGAACTTTTGGTAGTCTTCGTATCTTGTGTGTAATTACAGCTTCAAGTGCAGAACCTGACTCGGCTTGTAATTTTACAAAGATATCATAGATTCCATATGTACCTCGTACCTCTTTTACTTCGGAAATTTTTTCAAGATCCTTGATTATCTCTACTTCAGAACCTAGATCACAGTTGACAAGTATGTAGAGTGTTTCCATAAGTAAAGACTGTTTTTGCCACATAAAACGATATCCATATTTAAAACGGAGTATTCAATCCAAATCATGGGAAACGAAGTATTTGTCAGAGAAGTCATTCCAATTGATGTAAAAGATGGATACCTAATTGACGGCTTTCCATACACGGGTTTAGCAAACGCCATTGCAACGGAATCATTGGTAAATACAACATCCCAGTTTGAATTGGCAGGAGTTCTTGATTCAGAACTATTTCCCCCAGTCAGCATCGTACGAGACGAGGTGCCAAACTTTCCAGCACGAATCATGGTCAATAAAGATCTCAAAGTGGCAGTCTTTTCATCATATCTTACTCCCCATGAATCAATCCACCGGGACGTTGCAAGAGTCATGCTAAAGTGGGCAAGTGATCACAAGTGTTCTTTTATCATAAGCAGTTCTGCAATCAAAAGCGATGCCGAGGCTCCCTTTGTAATAGGAGTAGGGAGTACAGAGACTGCAAAGAAAAAGTTACGCGAAGCAAACATTCCAGTGTTAAAGAATGGAACAATTCCAGGCATTCCAGGAATTTTATTAAATGAAGGCATGATATCTGGCATGAACGTCATTGTACTGTTGTGCAAGGCAAAAGATTCTGGGCCCGACTTTAAAGCAGGAGCAGACATTTGCATGGCAATGTCAAAACTTGTTCCAGGATCTTCATGCAATCTCAATTTACTACTTGACGAAGCCAAAGATGTAGAGCAGAACCTCAAGCAAACAGAGCAAGAGACAGGCCAACTCAGAGATGCAATCTACGGATGATATACCAGGAAAAAATCGTACAAAAAGAGAACCTTGAGAAATTTTTACGTACGTTAGATTCAGACGAGGGTGTAAGAATAGATAACGAGTCAGGACATGTATTTGTCAACAAGACCTCAAAGAGATACTGCATCAACATATCAATAGACAACAAGGATGAGTTCATTTACAAAAACAATGCAGATGAGGTGATGGATTTTCTAAAAAACTACCTAAAGCAGACAACAAAAATTTTCACATACTAGTATCATCCACAGTCCAATTCCTCAACACTTGATTTGCATGCATCATTGAACTGGGATATTTTGGAATTTAATGCGTCACAGAGTTGTGGGTCTTTTGTCTTGTCATATTTTTTTATCTCATCTGCAATGCTTAATTGTCGTAGAGGGCAGACGTGTGACAATTCTAGTTCATAAGAAACAACGGATGCAACAGAGCCAATTGCAACTATTGCCAAAATCCAGGTTAGTTGTCTATTGAGCATTCTGGCTTTTTGAAACATCAACTTCTATTGTTGAGACGTTTCTTTCTTTACCATCCTTTGATTCAAGCCTTTCAGAGAAGATCCTAACACCGCTTACTTTGTATCCCATTGCACTCATCCTTTTGACTATCATTTGGGATACGTCAACAGCGGTAATTATGCTCCTACCCCTTGCTTTTATGGTCACAGTGGGTTCGTTTGCAAGAAGTGTTAGAGTGGCATTAAGATATGTCAGAATGGGTTTTTTGCCAATAAATACAATATTAGGCGGTCTTGACACAAGACCACTCTTGTTGTGTTTTATTTAATAGTTAGCACATAAAAACACAATTTGTTATGGTACCATCAAATTTGCGTCATTTGGCACTAGCCAAGATTCTTTTTTTGCAATATACTGTTGTAAGATTTTTTCAATATCTTCTGATTTGGATTGTTTTACCTCTTCGACCACATCTTTTTCTGCAATTTCATAACAATTGAGCATTTCATTTTGTTCTTTATAGAACAACAAAATTTTTTCCTGGTATAGACAATAGTACAATTTATCAACTTCCATTTTTTCAGATTTTATCTTTACACCTTCTGATTCTACTACAATTGGATAATCCACGCCAGATTTACCCAGTAAGCATATTTAGATTATATCAAAGAGATGCCAAGATGTCAGCAATAACGTAATAAGGATTTCAAACCATAAATTTACCATGGCTGGCAGAATCATATTTCATATCGACTTTGATTATTTTTACGCCCAGTGCGAAGAGATACGCAGGCCTGAGCTCAAGACAAGGCCCGTAGCTGTATGCGTCTACTCTGACCGTGGCGGAGATAGCGGGGCCATTGCAACTGCAAATTATTTGGCTAGAAAATACGGAGTCAAGTCTGGAATGCCAATTAAATTTGCAAAAAAGAAGCTAGAAGAGATACCAGAGTCAGTTTTTTTGCCCACAGACTTTGAGTATTATACAGAGACCTCAGAGAACGCCATGAGCATAATCAGAAACTATGCAGACGTTTTTGAGTATGTCGGAAGAGATGAGGCATATCTTGATGTTACAAACAGAACAGAGCAGGATTTCAAGAAAGCTGCCCACCTAGCACAACAACTCAAGAACTCGTTACGTACTTCGATGAAGCTCTCAAGTACAATAGGAATATCTTCAAACAAACTTGTTTCAAAGATTGCATCAGATTACAAAAAACCAGACGGCCTTACAATTGTCGAACCACATGAAATAGAATCATTTCTGGACCCATTGCCAATAAGATCAATTCCAGGAATAGGCAAAAAATCTGAAAAAAAGTTTTCTGAGATGAACCTTGAAACAATATCACAACTTCGTGGCGTGGATGTCTTTACCTTAAATGGATTATTTGGAAGAAAGATTGGGTCGTACATTTACAATGCAGCGCACGGAATAGATGAAGAACCTGTATCTCCAAGACATGACCCAATTCAGTACAGCAGAATTATAACACTAAAGCAAGATTCCAAAGATTTTGATTTTCTTGCAAAGGACTTGGAAAAACTTTGTGACGACTTGCATGGAACAATAGTCAAGGATAACATACTTTTCAGATCAGTTGGAATACAGTTTATCCAGTCGGACTTGTCCAACAGGACAAAATCAAAAACTCTAAGAAATCCAACATCAAGTTTGGATGAATTGAAAAAAACTGTAATTCAGTTACTACGAGACTCTCTTGAAGACCAAAAGTTGCCCATAAGAAGACTAGGAGTTAGAGTTTCAGACTTTACACAAATTAGCGGACAGGTAGACATTACAAGATTTTTTTAAATCAAGACTCCGACTCGAGATGCCAGTCTTTTATGCTCATCATGAGATATCCACTCTACATGCAGATAATCAAATATCTCGCTGTCATTCATGCCCAGTCTTCTTGCTTCCTCGACTGCAATTGCATACGCTTCAATCTCAGTTGGCCTATCAACATACGAATATGATTTGTCATACAGGTCAAGACCCTGCCTTTGTTGTTTTACATGTACCAATTCATGGACAATGTCAAGATAGAGAATTCTCTTTTCAGAATTTTTGAGGTGATTCTTCCCTATTACGATCGACGCATCATCATTTTGAACATGCATGTAATGAGTGCTCTCGTTTACAATTACACAAATGTTCTCAAATACATCATCAAGATTCTCTCTTGTTTCAAATATTTTTAAAAGAATTTCAGCATTTTTTAAATTTACAAAGATCTCTTCTATGGTATATGTTCCGTTTTCCACATCATTATTTACTTTGATCTGGTTCATTTTTTTGGGCCTCTAGTTTTTTGATTCGTTTTGTTTCAACATATGTTACTATGAGTAAGAATATGAAAAGCCATGGTAAGAACATTATCTCTCCTGCAATTCCATGAAATGATTCAAACTCGTTTACGTTAGTAGATACCTTTAGGACAAAAATTGACAGTGACAAGATTCGGATAACGTTTACAGTGATTGTTCCCACCACTCCTAGAACAAAGTAGCCAACCTTCCTGTTTCGTGGTATGTTCATCTTTAACAAAAATGCCATCATCACAAGGGAGTAGATTATGATGCTGTGTACACCTGCAGAGGGCCAGAATACCTGAAGTGCAAACGGACCATGATCTCCACTTAGGAACATTACGTTTCCATGCGAAGTGGCCATTCCCAAATGGAACAGGTTTATCAAAAAGACATCAAGTTTTACAAGATATGGTACGACATATTGCAGTGGACCTAGGGAATCATACGGGAAAAAGGCATCAAGTGATAAAATGATTGCAGTGCCTGCTGCATATATCGGGCCTGCAGGAGATATTCGAATCCATCTCTTGCCAAACAATACCGTCATGCTAATCATGAAAAATGCTGCAATTATGATAAAGTCCCACATCCAGGTCCAAGAATCTTTTAGCAGTACATGAAAACTTGGGGCAACAGAAATCAAGTAACTTTTCAGGCCAAATTCCAGACCAACAAGATAACCAATCACTATGGCAGCAAGCGGAATTATCATCAGTAGACGTTTCTTTGGAATTTCTAATTTTAGGCCAATTAATTCTGCTGCGATAAAAGCCATTGCAAAAAGATATCCTCCTCTTCCTTGATTCCATCCAAGACTAAATGTATCAGGAAATACGACTAGAGCAAATATCACAGGAGATGCAAGTATTGCCAGTGCAAAGATGATGCTCTTGTTTTGCAATAAATTATGTCCAAAGTGTGTTAAATAAAAACTCTAGTAACTAGAAAAAATCAGATATTGATTTTTGTCTTTTTGCCAAATACAGTTTACTGTGAGCAAGCCATTCTTTTTTTCCAATGCTTAATTTCTTGCAAGCAAGATCCAGTCCTTCCTGGAAATTTGCAACCACCGATGGTTTTTGTTTCATAGCCATACGAACTCCCTCTCGGACTTGCCAGACTCCAACTGGTACTGCATATTCTGGTCTTATCTCTCGGAGCACCATAACAGCTGCTTGGACTTTATTTTCAGCAAGATATTCAGACACTGCAAGCCTTGAGGCAAAGTGCGCCCCGGCAGTTTCTGGATAGTGTGTCATTCCCTTGATATCTTCAAAATCAGAACCAAATCCAATATTTCCTTGTTCGTCATACCACGCCTCTTGCATTTCAAACATCCACCTACTTGGAAACATGACAACAGAGAAAAAGTTACCCAAGTGGTTGTATGAAAACACCAAAGATGTATCCAGTTTATCATATTCGATTATCTTTTCAACAAGAGCTTTTGAAACAATGTCATCTGTTGCAGTGATGCTCCACCTGGTTGGGACAAGTTTTCTATTTTTGCCAAACATTCCGATGCTAAAGCATTTTTGGATTCTTGAGATTTCTATACCTCTATTGTAAAGTTCTACAATTGCATCATTTGCCAAAAGATCCTTGTCATAAAACGTTCGTTGTATGTTTTTGTCAGACGAAGAATTTGCAAATTTTGTAGATTTTATCTCCCCAATGGGTCCAAAAATTGGACTGTCTCCATCAATTGAGACTGTAGGGGATGCATTTTTTACAAATTCCATCTCAGCGTCAGTTGATTTTTCAGACATGGACATTTCCTGGAGGCTTTCAATGTACTTTTGTCCAACATCACCTACTTTTACAGGCTTTATTCCACGGACCAAACTTAGCCTATAGTTTACTATATCCTCCAGACTTTTTCCAGTCCATTTTTCTGGAGAATCTAGTATCATTGTATCTCCATGTACAGGAGGCAGCATGGGTCCCACCAAGACTTTGGGGTAACCATATGCACCAACAAAAACAGATGGTGGTGTTGAACCATCAACATGGTTAGATGAAAATAGATTGCCATAACGTGAAAGGTATTCTTTCCAGTTGGATTCTATTGCCTTTCTTATATCTGCAGCAGTACGCTTCACGTAGATTCTAGTTCTTTGGTGCTAATAATATTATTCAGATCATTTGTTTCAAGTTATATTCAACTTGTAATTTACAATTACACATATCATGGATTCTGAAACTTTTGGGATCGAAAAAGGATACGGTGAACGTGCAGTAGAATGGATGAATGAGGAAGCAAAGAAGATGGGCTGGAAGTTTGAGGCAAGGTTATACGATTATGAAATTCAAACAAAAAATTTTGGTTCATTTGAAATGTTTTCATTAATAGGAGATCCAAAAGCTGCAAGAGAGATAACCATGAGGGCAAGCAAACGATTCAAGATCAAAGTCATAGAGGGAGGATACAAGACAAGAAAACTCCTAGTCAAGGTCGCAAAAAATGAATATGGAATTGTAAAAAAAGGAGACAGGTCAGTAGGCCAGATTGAATTCGAGTCTGCAAGATTTGGACAAAGAGACTGGAAGATAACAAAAGAAGAGAGAAAATAACATTACAGTGATTTTGCCAAAAGTTGCGTGACTCTCAATGGTTCTGGAATAGAACCCTGTAGAGTAAAATGATCTAGTAACTTTTGTGCCTCTTTTGCAGTACACCCTTCAGTTCTGATATAAAGATCATAACCTGTGTGCAACCTAATCTTTGATCTGCTTCCAAGTTTGCAATATTTTGTAATTTTTTGTTCATAGGAATCGGGAAAGTGGTGTTTTATTGCAGATTCTATTCCCTCTGAATTGTCATAAGTTACACCAATCACTGGCAATCCAGTCTCTTTTCGAATCATTGCGATATCAATGATATTATACATTGCAATTATCAGTCCAGAGACCAAGACAAAACTAATGTCGTCTCGTCCAAGTTTTGAATACATTTTAAGAATTGAGCTAGTTGCATCATCTCCACCAACCTCACACTTGGCAAAAACAAACCCATCAATGACAAAATCCCTGCGCATTACCACGCCAGCAAATTTTGATCGTTTATCACCTTGTTTGAAGCTCTCGGCTATTGCCAGTCCTCTTAGGCCTTTTTTCTCAAGATGGATGTGACTCATTTTTCTTGATTCTAGTGAATCGCCTATAAAATAGACCTACTAGTATCATACAGACTGCAGTTAAAACAGACCATGATGTTAGAGCGACATTATCAAGCAGAGCCAAATCTTATTGTATATTATTTGATTGACCTATTTTAGTGAATTCAAAAATATACACATTTGGTATTATCGAAAAATAGTTTTATTTTATTATCTTTCCGCTTCCCACTATACGAATAGAGGTAGATTCAGGTTTTAAAATGACGCATGTGTCCCCTTTTTCATATACAGTTGATTTGCCAAGCGAAAGTTTCATGGGATTAAGCGAGATGATTTTTACTGGTCGTATTTGCAATCCAATGCTTACAAGAAACATTTGGTTTTCAATCACCTTGTCTTTGAAAAACTTGCTTTGTGTATAATCAATCTCTATTTCTTGGGAGATCAACATTTTATCAGGCATGCAAAGCACATCGCCTCGCTGCACATCATCAGGTGTCACACCTTTTACTGCCAAACCTACTCGTGCAGGAGAGACTGCATCTTCAACAGAATCATCATGCATTTGAATGGATTTTACCACAACATCTGCCCCTTTTGGAAATAGTTTCAAATTTTCATATACCTTGAGATTTCCTTGTGTTATTTTGCCAAGGATTACAGTGCCAACACCTTTTACATCAAAGCAGTGATCAATTACAATTGTGGGCGAGCCATCTTTAGAAATAGGCTCTAGTAGATCAATTTCTTTTTTGAGGTTTTCAGGCTCTACTAGTTTGTATTGTTCCACAACAGTTCCTTTTATCATGGTAAGCAAGGTATTCTTGTCAACATCAAAAGAATGTGAAAGGATTCCTTGTTTTTTTCCAAGCACATCAAGTGCAATTATTTGCTCGCCTGTAAATTTATCAAGTTTTGCCACATGAAGTATGACATACTCTCCCATGTTTATGGCTTGAAATAGTGATTGAATCTTGTCGGGAAATGAAGTCGGTATGGTCCATGTGCGCAAAACGCCAGACTCTTTTCTGTCATAAATTGTAATATCAGTAGCTGTTCCTTTTTTTCCAAAATCCTTTGCAAGTGATTCATCAGCAAGAAGTGTAAAATTGATGGATTTCATTTTATTTGTAAAATTTAAAGACTAGTAAAATATCTTGTGGAATTTAGATTTAAAATTATAATAGATTACAGGCCCTGCAATCTAGTTTATGCGTGTGTACTGTTAGTTGTTTGGCCTGTCATGGTACCAGGTGGCATAGATTTCATCATCATGCCCAACTGGGCAATTGCGTTATCCATGGTTGCTTTGCTCACAGATTGACCGCGTGCATCATTTAAGAAAACCATTACACTTGATCTGTATTGTTTTATCAAATTATTGTATTGGGTTCTTTCATCTTGATATTTTGCCTTGATGGTGTTAAGTTGTAGTGAGCAATCCTGCTTTATCTTGTCAATATCAGTTGGAGCGGCAGCCTGGATTTTGTCTCTGCAGTCAAATATCACTTTACGGGTGTCAGCGCCTTGTTGTGTAAAGTCTGCAACTGCTGTATGAATAAAAGTGGAAACCTGCATTGCTGCTTGTGTATTGTTAACCTGTGGAACAGTAGAATTGGATTGAGTCTTGGTCTGATTCATCATACCAGTTGAATTGGACATGTTCATTGTTTTATTGGTAGACATCATCATGGTTCCATTTGAGCCAGTCTGATTAGACATGGTACCATTAGAAACTGCGGCATATGATAGACCGACTGGCAAAACCATGGCGCTTGCCAAGATCATAACAATAAATGGTATTGCGTTGAGTTTCAACAATTGTAGTTTTTTGTAATTAGTCTTTAAGTTAAAAGAAGAACAACCATAATGCGCACAGTGAATATTATTACACCAATTTACAGCGGAACCTGTCATTAGATGCATCAAAAACGGCATTTTTTGGGCAACTTACTTGCGCAACACAGCTGCAAGAACCAAGTCTACTTTGTAATTTAGCTCAAGTCTTGGATTTACATCTAGTTTCCATGAGATAAAACTCGGCTTGCGGGTGTTATTTATCAACTTGAATCCAGCTTGTTTGAGTTTTGATCTTAGTGATTTTTCATCCAGTCTAACTTTAACAGAACTTTTTCCTCGCTCATAATCATAAGGATCCGACAAGAGGACAAATCTTTTTGCCTGCATCTTGATAATTTTTAAAAGTTGTAGCGGCTCGATTAATTCTAGCACGTTAAGTGCCACAACAATATCAAACTTCATGGTACCAAATGGCCTAGACAGAGAATCAGCAAGAAAGAAATCTGCATTATTTATTTTACGTTTCTTTGCTTCAAGCAATGCAAAAAAGGATTTATCAATACCAAAGATTTTACCGTGACTTTTTGCCGTAATCTCAGACATGGTTCCAATTGAGCAACCATGCTCTACAACAAAATCACATTGTGGGAGTTTTTTGATGACATGTCTTACTTTAATTTGAAATGCAGAGTATTTGCTTTTCTTGTATATGCCAACCCAGTTTCTTTCTAGATCAGTGATATCGTCTCCAACTTTTTTTATCTCTTGCAGAGATTGTTTTATCAAGGATTTTATTTTTTTATCCTTTACATTTAGCAAGAGATATCCTCCCAGTTTTGCCCTAATTGAGAAAAACAGTGATAGGTCTTCAACCAGAAATGGGATGGATGAAATTATAGGATAGACACCATTGCATTGTACACAAGAAAGTAACCCTTCAATGATTTCGTTTTTTTCTTCAAAGGTTTCCAGTTCTAATGAATGTCCGCATCTGACACATTGTATATACGGCAGACTAGATTCGTGCAATAAAGTTCAACAACCAACAAGAGATTAAATCTATAACTGTTATCTACTCTGAAATTTTGCTCTCTTGGAATGGTCCAGAGTTATACCAACAATATCTAAAATAATCCAGGCACCATTCATGAAATAACTGATCTTTACTATAGAACATTTCCCTCATGTCAGCATCACCGTCAAGAGTAGGAAACAAGATGCATGCCTCTTTCTCATTTAACACAACAACTACTTTGACACCCTCCTTCATTTTTCTCTCGACCAATCCTTTGTCAAGCAATTCCTTTATTCCTAACTTGTTGAGCAGTTCTTTTCTTCCCTTGGGTACAATTACTGTGTCAGAAAATATGTAGTTAAGTGAGATACCACGCTTTACTCTTGCAAGTAATGGTTCAATCAAATCCAAAGGAACCTCAGTGAATAATTCATAGATGTATTCATCAGCATTTTTGTACACATGTTTCCATTGTTCCAGTACATTGACAAATCCTTTGATCTGCTGCCCACCTGCCAACGCGCCAATTCGTTGGATGAATTTCATTGGAATATCACCAAAATCATGGGTTTCAAAATATTTTCTATTCTTGGACAAGAATAGTAACGACGGTACCTGTGTGCACATTGTTTTTCCATACGTTGTCAGATCATAGTATCCATCCTTGTCCTTCATTATCAGACCAGCATTTGAAAGACGCTCAAAGTTTCTGTGCACTTCTTGTACAGTGGCATGCAGTTCTTT
>JABDBR010000004.1:33833-66644 GCA_013288545.1 Nitrososphaerota archaeon
CATCTTGTTTCCTACTCTTGACGGTGATGCTGACATGAGGGAAATTTTTGATTTTTGTTCCAACAGTTTAAAGATTATTTTGAGTCTCTGCTCACTTGCAAGTTCTAGAAAATCATTTGCGGCATTTTCATAAATTGTGCCCACAGCAGATTTGATTCAAAGTATAAATGTAAATCTTACTCAAATTCCAATAAAACTATCACAGACTAGAATCTAGAGACATTTGTTAAACTAAAATATCATCATATGACTTGAGTTAGATATGATAACAGTAGATTGTCGAGTGATACCTTCCTTAAAGTCACCTCTTGCAGTATACACATCAGACCAAGTAGGGGCAATACCTGCATTGAAGATACACGAGTTTATGCTTGCCCCTCTAGGTGATGAAGGTGTAGATGCTACCAGAGTCATAAAAGCAATCAAAGATTTTCTTGGCTCATTGTCAATCGAGAACCATTTTGCAGTAATACAGAACAAGAACGTAATCTCAATAGTTGCAATAGATGATTTCAAGTTAGAAGAACTACCAACACAAGCAACGGACCAATTTTTTTCATGCGTACATTGTGGCCATGTGACACAATTTGAGACAGTGCACAACAATCACATGAAAATCCATTACCTTTGAGTACTTTCTAAACTGTATTGATCTTATAGAATAATGTACGGATATTCAGATATGTAATGCAATGGGTATATGATTGGTAACTAGTGGCAGTAAAGCCCAAAAATTATCATGTCAAGTATTTTCTTACACTTGTCTTTGCTTCAATTTTAGTCACTTTTGGTGCATCCATAAACCAAGTATTTGCAATGGGCGATGCTCCATCTACATGCTCCAATAGATATGATGGACCAATTGTCTCTTTTTTAATAAACAATGGAAGTCAGACATTTGATCCAATAGCAAATCCCGGCGTGACCTTTAATGTGAATACACTTAGCAATTACAGTGTAACATTTGTAATACATACTTCCAACATGAGTTCTCAGAACAACACAAATCCTGGAACTACTTGGTACCATGATGATGTTTTTGCTTTTGCAGATGGCCACTGCATACCAGATAGTATAACTACCAACATAAATCCGAATCAAAATGTAACTCTAAACAGGACTCTCACAAATCCACATGGTGGATACTACCAACAATCTGTTTTCTTTTCAACTTTTTCAACTCTTGGTAACCCAGTGACATATAATGTACAATGGATTGCACCACCGTCTGTACCACAGAACCTACAGGCAAATACTAGTAATTCACAGGTGATTCTATCATGGTCTGCACCATCAAGCAATGGTGGCTCGCCAATTACAAACTATAAGATATTCAAGTCAACTAGTTCTGGAACTGAGACGCTATTTGCAACAACAGAAAATATGACTTTGTATAATGATACTTCCGTAACTAACGGACAGACATATTTTTACACAGCAACGGCAGTTAACTCTGTCGGTGAATCTCCGCAATCAAATGAGACAAGTGTAACACCAACATCTTCTGCAACAGTTCCACAACCACCAACTAGCCTGACAGCTACAGTCGCTTCATCATCACAGATCAATCTGTCATGGGCATCACCCGTAAACAATGGCGGTTCTGCACTAACAGGATATCAAATTGAAAGATCAACTGATTCGGGTTCCACATGGTCAACTCTAGTTGCAAACACTGGGAATACATCGATAAAATATTCAGATACAGGATTGCATCCAAGTACTATCTACACTTATCGTGTATCATCAATCAATTCAGTAGGCACCAGCTCACCATCAAACACTGCAACTGCCACTACATCTAGTAACACAACTATACCATCATCGCCTACAGGATTAGTTGCAACAGCAATTTCATCATCACAAATTAACTTGTCATGGACAGCACCTAGTAACAATGGCGGCGCTGCAATTACAGGATATGATATTGAACGATCCACAGATAACGGCAATACATGGTCCAATCTAATACCAAATACATCTTCAACTGCTACAACATACAATGACACTGGGCTCTCATCCAGTACAACCTATACCTATAGAGTATCAGCAATTAATTCAGTAGGTACAAGCTTACCATCGGATACATCTTCTGCTACAACAAGTACAGTTACATCAAGCGGTATTGTTCTAAATAATGTCCAGTCAACATCAGGTGTAGTATCATTCTCAAACCAAATTACACTTGCAGATTTCGATGTTGGAACTGGTAACAACAAGCTACTTGTTGTAGGTGTTAGTTCAGATAATAGTGATGTAGGTTCGGTTACATTTGGAGGATCATATCTGACAAAAAAAGTTGGATCATTTTATAACAACGATGCAGAATTTTGGTATCTCAAAAATCCCACAGGTTCTGGTGCCATTGTTGTCACAATGAACGGTCCAACATCAACTATAGTTGGCGCATACTCGTTCTCTGGAGTAAATCAAACAAGTCCAATTCCCACCAAAACAGTACGTCATAATGTAAACCCCAATAGCCCTACCATAACACTTACAACGAAATTCTCAAACGACTGGGTACTTGACCTGCCATCAATGTATGGTGGTTCTACACTCGGTTCCCCAACATGTACACAACAATGGGATGCTAACGTACCAGATGCAATCACCGGAACATCAAGCTCCAAGATTGTGCCAACACCTGGAGCTGTCACATGCAAGTGGACTACAAATATTGTTGATCTCTGGGATGATGTTGCAATCGAGATAAAAGCATCAAAGTAGTTCAGGACAAATTTTTGTTTAAAAAAAATCATTGATCATACATCAAAACTAGTTCTTACTAGATTACATCATTTGTAAAAATATACAATAAAAACTGAAGATTATACCTACTGAGACACTACTTCGTAAAACGTCGGCTTGGGCGGTCCTTCCATGTAAGAATGCCCTTTTGACTGGATTTGGAAATGTTCCTGAGTTTTATGCATGGTTTCAAATTGTTCCTTTGTTTCAAACTCTACCAGAATTACATGCTTGCCAGTACGCGATTCAAGTAGTCTACGTCTTACAAAGCCATCAAATTTTGAAAGTTCTGTATTGGACTTGCCTATCCAGTCCTTAAATTCCGCTTCAGAGCCTTTCTTGATCTGAATTTCGGCTGCAACTACAAACATGAAATATTCCAATATGGGTTTGAATAATAATATTTCTAAGATTTCCACATGTAGTAAACTCATGAAGTACTTTGAGTTTCAGACGCAGTCAGTGGCTCAATAGTCCTAAATAACGGAATAATTCGTTCAAGTATATGAATGAGAAACTCTTGGCATATGGATCAATTGCAGCTGCAATTGTGGTCATGTCAACAATTGTGTTTCCGTTTTGGAATTTAATACCAGACATGGTGACAGAAAAAGTCAGAGTCGTTTACAAAGAAGGAGACAAGTGTACAGTAGAGACAAGCGATGGCTTTAACATACCTAACATACCTTGTGCTAACGCAAAGATAGGAGACAATATCACTGCATCATATGATGTCAAAGTAAAAGATAGAGAACACAAGATATAGAAAATTAGAGAAGTTTTAGATCCTTTGTAACTTTGTCAATCATTTCTTCTGGGGCCGGACCTATTGAGATACATGTTACAGTCCCAGGTTCTATCTGAGTATGGCCTGCATCTGTGACTTCGGACCAAGGCAGATCGTGTGATATCGCATCTCTTTTCACCTTATCCAACTCGGACATGCTAGATACTTTAACTACAACTTTTTCTTGGCCGTATCGTTCCCACTGGTCAAACCACTCTCGTTTTGATTTTCTCACATGTTCTGCTCCCAAGACACATGCATGACCCACTTGGGCTGCAATTTTTCCAGTACCCATTCCAAGATCTTTTCTTACAACAATTACCTGTTTGATTATACCCATACTAATTTGGAATTACATTAGGACATGTTAAACTTTTGAATCAACACATGAAAAAAGACCATTAACAGATGTGTTTCACATTTTCAGGTTATCATATCAATAAATAACGGAGTGTTTTAACACATACATGCCCGGTATGAAATGCGTATCATGCGGAATTGGATTCTTTTCTGCCACTGGTTCAGATAAATGCTCCAAGTGTTCAGGTAAAGGCCAAGAAGAAGCTGCACACGGTCACGACTCTTGTGGCTGCGGTCACAGTCATTAG
Source organism: Nitrososphaerota archaeon (assembly GCA_013288545.1). Lineage (GTDB taxonomy): Archaea > Thermoproteota > Nitrososphaeria > Nitrososphaerales > Nitrosopumilaceae > Nitrosotalea. The sequence continues at coordinate 37,980 of JABDBR010000004.1, forward strand.
AAAATTCTAGTGGTATGTGATAAATCTCCCTTTTTTGATATAATTATACAAAATTAAATTTTCCAAAATCCGTAGTGAATTAATAGTGCAGACATGACAAAAATAATACGATATGGATTATGATGTAGTAATAGCAGGTGGAAGTGTTGCAGGACTCTTGTGCGCACGAGAGATTGCAAGCAAGAATTACAAGGTCCTAGTAATAGAAGAAGACTCTGAGCTTGGAACCCCAGAGCATTGTGGGGGTGTAGTCAGCATACCTGCAATGGATGACCTTGGAATCATACCTGTGCGAGCTACACTTGACAACAAGATACGTTCTGCAAAGATAGTGGCACCATCTGGAAAAAAATTTACACTAGACGCAAGGCCACAGCAAGTCATAGTTTTGGATAGGCGAGAGTTTGACAAACAGATTGCACATCAAGCCCAAGTCAAAGGTGCTGAAATCATGGTAAAGTCATCACTAAGAGAGATAACAAAGGATGGAGTGAGAACATCAGACGGAGAGATAAAATGCAAAATTGTTGTGGATGCAAGAGGTGTGACATCTCTTGTTCAAAAAGATAGAACTGGAACACTCCAGTCAGCACAATATGAAATCTTTGCAGACTGGATAGACAAGGAAAGAATTGAAGTATATCTAGATCAGGAAAAATATCCAGGATTTTTTGCATGGGTCATACCCACTAGAAGAGATGAAGCCAAAGTAGGAGTAGCAGGAAGAGGAATCAATCCTGCTCTTGTAATAGAAGAATTTCTCAAGGAAAAAGGAAAACATTCTACCATCAGAAAAATATTTGCCCCAATCTGGGTTAAAGGACCAATCAAAGAATTCGTAACAGGAAATGTTGTAACCATAGGAGATGCAGCAGGGCAAGCAAAACCTACAACGGCAGGCGGAATCTATTCATCAGGAATTGGAGGAATACTTGCTGGCAATGCAATTTCCAAGTTTTTAGAATCAGGAAATAAATCAGATTTATTAGAATATCAAAAACAATGGAATGAAAAATTCGGCAAAGAGTTTGAAAATATGCTTCTTGCGCGTTCACTTCTTGAGAGACTAGACAACAAATCAATTGATGCAATATTCGAATCAATAACACCAAAGATGTTAGATGAGATCTCAAAGGAAGGAAGTTTTGATTTTCACACAACATCAGTTGCAAAGCTATTGGGTGTGCGAGGATCTGTCAAGGCAATCCAGGCAATTCTTGGAAATGAATTGAGAAGATTGTTGAACTGAGCAACATTTGATAAGCAAGGTATAAATTCGGTAGAAATCGACTTTTTATCATGTCATCAACTATAGCATTACCTGTATGCAGTTCTTGTCACAGACCAATAATGCCTAACGATAAGTGTGTAAAATTTAACTGTCCTAGTTGTGGCTCTGTATTGCTTTGGAGATGTGAGAGTTGCAGAGAGGCTGCAAGAGTATACAAGTGTAATTCATGCACTTTTGAAGGACCTTAAAAATTGGCCCGACTTTCACTTAGAGCAAAAATTCTTCCAACCGGAACAGAAATAGATCTAGATGACGTTGCAAAAAAGATCACGTCTTCATTAAAAGGAGATATCGTGCTTTCAAAATATGTAAAAGAACCGCTAGCTTTTGGTCTCTACTTTCTTAATGCAGAGTTTTCCTTAGACGATAAGGAAGGCCAAATGGATTCTCTTGAAAATACTGTACGTTCAATTGAAGGAGTAGGAGAATTCGAAGTGTTAGGTTTGAGCCGAACATCTGTCGATATGAAGTAGGTGTCTCCTTGGTAAAAAAAGACGAACTGCTTCAAATGCGGGTCGGCGAAGCAAAACAAAGAGATGTTGGAAAAAGACGTGCCAGGATAGAACCTGAGGCAATGGAGTTTTTAAAAGTAGAAGCAGGTGACATGATTGAAATTGTTGGAAAGAGAGCAAGCTGTGCCATAGTTTGGCCTGCAGATGATGACAACAAGACACCAGATGTCATACGAATAGACGGTCAAACAAGAAAGAACGCAGGTGTTGGAATAAATGATCTAGTAAATGTAAAAAAAATAGTAGCCAAGCCGGCAAAGAGTGTTACATTGATGCCGGTAAACGGCAACGTTACAGTTGACAAGGAATTTACAGATTTTGTAAAAAATAGACTGCGAGGATTGCCCCTCTCCGAAGGCGACGAGATATCAGTAATGATTCTTGGAAACTCGATGGACTTTAAGATTCACAAGATTGCACCAAAGGCTGTTGTAAAAATAGAGCGAAGCACTGCAGTAACAATACTTACTGAAACATCGATTGACAAAAAAATCAGAGTTACATTTGAAGAAATAGGCGGTCTTAAAACACAAACAAAAAGAATGCGTGAGATAGTTGAGCTTCCATTAAAACATCCAGAAATTTTCACAAGACTCAACATTGAACCTCACAGTGGCATACTATTGTATGGTCCACCAGGATGTGGAAAGACATTGATTGCAAAGGTACTAGCAAGTGAATCAGAGGCCAACTTTTATTCAATCAACGGTCCAGAAATAATGAACAAGTATTACGGAGAGACAGAGGCAAGACTACGAGATATTTTCAAAGAGGCAAAAGAAAATTCGCCAAGTGTAATATTCATTGATGAAATTGATGCAATTGCTCCAAAAAGAGAGGAGGCATATGGAGATGTCGAAAAAAGAGTAGTAGCCCAACTCTTGGCCTTGATGGACGGCCTCAATGACAGAGGAAATGTCATAGTTCTTGGCGCCACAAACAGACCAGAAAGTGTAGACCCAGCTCTTCGAAGACCAGGCAGATTTGACAGGGAGATTGAGATCTCTGTTCCTAATGCAGATGGCAGATTAGAGATATTACAGATTCACACACGCGGTATGCCACTTCAAGATGTAGACCTCAAGATACTTGCTGCAGAGTTGCACGGATATACAGGAGCAGACATCAAATCATTGTGCAGAGAAGCTGCAATGAAAGCTGTTAGAACGTACTTGCCAGAGATAGAAAATGAGACTGAAAAAATAGCACCAGATATTTTACTCAAGCTAAAGATCACACTACAAGACTTCTATGATGCAATGCATGAAATTGTACCAACCGCAATGCGTGAATTTTATGTTGAGAGCCCAAAAGTATGGTGGAGAGAAGTTGGAGGTCTAGATGATGCAAAAAGAACCCTTGAAGATAATTTGATAACTGCAATAAAAGAGCCTGCAAAATTCCAGAAGATGGGAATCAAGCCACCAAAGGGTGCACTCTTGTATGGCCCATCAGGATGTGGAAAGACATTGCTTGCACGAGCTCTTGCGACAGAGAGTGGTGCAAACATGATACTTGTAAGAGGACCTGAGATTTTATCAAAATGGGTAGGCGAATCAGAAAAAGCAATAAGAGAAATATTTCGAAAGGCAAAAACCTCTTCTCCATGTATAATAATATTTGATGAACTTGATTCACTTGCTCGTTTCAAATCAAACGAGGAGGGTGGAGTGGGAGAAAGATTGCTAAGCCAACTTCTCACTGAAATGGAAGACGGTGGAGCATCAAGAGTCATAGTTCTAGGAATTTCAAACAGACCAGACCTTATCGACCCATCTCTGATACGACCTGGTAGACTAGATCTAGTGATTTTTGTCCCACCGCCTGATGAGAAGGGACGATTTGAAATAATTAGATTACTTACAAAACAAATGCCACTTTCTGGAGATATTGACTTGAAAGAGATTGCAGTGGCAACAAAGGGATATAGTGGAGCAGATCTTGTTGCAGTGTGCAGAGAATCTGCAGTAAATGCCATGAGAAACAACACTCCAAAAATTAGCAGCAGTGACTTTTCTGCTGCACTAAAAAATGTCAAACCATCAATTACAAAAGGAGTTGAAGATTGGTATTCCACAGTTAAAGATAATATCTCTTATGCGCTACCAAAACCAATGGACAAGGCATTCTACGGTTAGACATGGCAATTCCACTCCGAAATACAATATATGAAAAGATCAAGATAGCAGGATCTCTTACAGACTCAGAGCTATCCAAGTCTTTGATAAAAGCAAGCATCTCAATTCCAGAAGATGAATTCAACAAGACATTACTCAACTTGGAGATTTATGGTTTGATCAAAGTTACCTGGCTGACTAAAGATGAGCGTAGAATAGAGATATCTGAAAAAGTAGAGGACGAAGACGAGATAGAAAAACAAAACATGGAAAACCTTGAAAAAGAATACGAGTCAGGATTTCCAGGCGTAGGCCAAGAAGAAGAAATCCAAGAATAATTATCTTATCACTGGAAAGTGAAATGCTGCATCAAGTGCAATTCCCACAAATATTATTGTAAGATACGGAGCAGTAACCTTGTATGCCTTCCACGCAAAATCAGAAGTAGGAGTCTTGGTGAGTTTATAGTGATAAACAAGCATCAAGCCACCTGACACCAGGGCAATTCCAAGATACACATATCCCAATCCAAATGCGACAAGCATAACAGAATATGGTAGTAAAATTGCAGTGTTGAGCAAAATATACTTTGAAGTTTTTTGCATACCAATTAGTACTGGTAGCATTGGAACTTTGGCCTCTGCATAATCGTCTCGTATCTTCATTGCAAGACACCAAAAGTGTGATGGTGTCCAGACAAAGACCAAGATACCAACTAACGCTCCAAGAGTATCCATTGAGCCAGTGGCTGCAGCCCAGCCTGCCATTGATGCACAGCTTCCTGCAAATCCGCCAATTACAATGTTGGACCAGTTACTGCGTTTAAGCCAGACCGTGTAGATTATGACATAGAAAAATATTCCAAGTGCAATGAAAAATGTTGAGACGGGATTTAGCGTAAACCATGCATAAATTACAGATATTGAGCTGACTGCAAGTCCATACACCAAAACACTACGTGCAGCCATTCTTCCAGATGGAATTGGTCTTGTGCTAGTTCGTTTCATCAATGGATCAATATCTCTATCATAGTAATGATTCAGAGCACTAGAACCTGCAGACGATAACGCACCTGCCACTATGAGATGGAAAAGCACCATGTTATCCAAAGGCTTGTGTGCGATCAAAATGCTTGCGGCATACATGGAAGTGATTGCCGTAATGACAAGTAAAACTATGATTCTAGGTTTTGATACTTCAAGTACTTCCTTTAATCCCACGATCCTTAGCTGATTCACAGGGAATTTAATTTCTTCGAAGATTATCCCAGTGTTCAAAAGAATTAAGTATGTCACTTCATGGAACATCCACAAATGAGTGACTGGGACCTCATGATGCCAGGAATGGGACTAACAGCAATTGGTCTGGCAGGAGTAATTTTATCATATTTGGGTATTGCAAATACCTTCCTTACAGGAATGCAGGCTCTTTCAGGTTTAACGATGTTTATCGGCATGGTCTTCTTGGCAGCAGGAATTCTAAGTGGCGGTGTTTCTACCAGTCCACGAGCCAAGGCAACTACCCTTGTCATCTTTGGTATAGCAGGCTCTGTAGGAGTATATGCCATAGGATTGAACAAGGTCATCACATCATTGCCAGCATTTACAGGGTTGCTCATCATAATACTCATACCAACAATAGTTCTAGCGTTCTTTTCAATGAAGGCACCAAAGCACTTCAAGCCAATAGCAACAATATTTGTTGCAGCCATGATAGTAGGTATTGGCTCTTACACAGCTTTTGGATTTCTCGGACCAGGTGCACAATTCCAATTCCATCCAGTAATTCAGAATTCGACAACCGCCACTACACCAGTTGCTGCTTCAAATGTACCAGTCATATCAATTGAAATTCCTGAAAATGCATCAATGCAAGGACATACAAGCTTTAACCCAGATACAATATCAGTTCCCAAGGGAGACATAATTGAATGGAAGAACAACGACAAAGTTGCACATACAGTAACTAGTCAAGATGGAACAGTGTGGGATTCAGGAATAATCAAGCCAGGAAATACATTCAGACTTGATACATCAAAGCTTAACGCTACAACATACCAGTATCTCTGTACGGTCCACCCAATCATGTCAGGAAACATAACCATAACAGCATCTGCCAAGCCAGTATTTGCAAATGTAACCATCACAAGTGGTGCAGGAGCCAGTGCAAGTGCAGCATGTGTTGGTACAAACAACTGTTTTGCTCCAAATCCAGTCACCATTAAAACTGGAACTACGGTAACTTGGACAAACGGTGACAGTGTTGCACACACTGTAACAAGTGGCAAGCCAAGCGATAATGTCTCAGGAGATGTATTTGATTCTGGCATGATCAAACCAGGAAAGACATTCCAGTTCACATTTACAAAGATAGGTTCACAGGATTACTTTTGCTCAGTCCATCCATGGATGATTGGAAAAGTAACAGTAGGATGACTGGACCCAAACTAGTAATTTTATCCAAACTCCAAGTCCAGATTCTTGTAAATCATGCACGTGAGACTGCCCCCAACGAATCATGTGCAATATTATTTGGCGGTACAACCGATGGAAACATACTAGTGGAAGATGTTTTTCTTACAAAAAATATTGAAGACTCACCCGTAAACTTTACCATTGCACCAGAGGAATTGATATCCGCATATAGTGCGGCAGAAAAGAAAAAACTTGAAGTCATAGGAATATTTCATTCACATCCAGATTCTGTTGCATACCCATCATCAACTGACAAAAAATACATGGAAATCAATCCAGTACCATGGGTTATTTTTTCAAATCAAAATAATGAATTCAAGGCATATATCTACGATTCAGGTCTAGTCCCAGTTCCAGTAAAGATTTCGTAACACTACTTTTTGTGAACGTGTTTGTGTCGTTCGAGATGATCCTTATCTGTAAAAGTTGTATCACAATCTTTACATTTGAATTCGGCTTTAGCGCCCCACATCGACAAGATATACCCAAACTAACGTAAAAGGCTTTAGCAAGATGATCTGAAATTACTTTTCTGTTATCCAGATTTAATGGAATTTTTATATAATTTTATATAATTTTTCCAATTATCACATACTTGATGAAATAATGATTTCATCTGTTTTTTACATCAGATTCAAAAAAGATCGCATTCATTACTGAAGCCAATTTAGATCGCACTTGTGAATTCCATGTTGACATTATATCTGAACCAGTTCACCTACAAACTCTAAATATCCCTATTCTAGAACAACAATTATGGAAATTCACGTATACGACACATATGTAGAGGCAAAGGACGGCCACACAATGCATTTTGACGTCATTACTAGCCAGAAGGATCACACCAAGGCAATCCAGTATGCAAAAGAATGGCTCAAGACCATTGGAGAGAGCGAGTCAAAGGTTTCAACAGAAGAATGTCAGTTCTGCCACTCACAAGGTGCACCAGAACCCATTGCCAATGAAATCCAAAAGAAAGGCTACTTCATCCAAAAGATGGAAGGCTGCCCGTAAAGATACCTCTCAATTTTTTAATTCAATCATTATTTTTAAAAACTCTAATAGCGTCACGCTTGATATATTATTTCATGACAAAAAAGAGCGAGTATAACAGACTAACAGTAGAAGGCGACATACAGACAAAATGGATATGTGGCTGTTTTGAAACGGTCGATGGTTTTTTCAAGTTCTGCTCCCAACATAATGAAACAATGAGACATACAATAGAATCTCAGATAGACAAGCTCGACATGACTACAGTAGTAGAAGAAAAACAGACCTAAGATAACCAGTCAGCGTCTTTTGGCATATGGTTTGAATGTCCATCCTGCCAATCCGCGTCGTACCATTTTGTTAAATCTTCTTCCATGGCTCAGATATGGAAAACGCATGTGGATCAATTCGTGCACAATTGTATTTTCCAGCAGTTTTTCATCAGGAATCTTGCGGACATTTATGAAGACAACGTTATCCTGAATGTATGACACCCCAAGATACTTGTAGGCAGATGTTCGTCTGCCCTCAGTTACTTCTTTTGGCATCTCCAATACCTCTTTTGTGGTCAACAATATCTTTGGCTCTAAAATGCTAAACCTTGCACAATAGACTCCCACTTTCTCAAGTATCTTAAAACGGAGATCAGAGTCAAGCTTCACAAATTCAGAGACGTCAAATCCCAAGTTTAATGCATATTGTCAAAATTCGTATTGACACTAGTGGATTTTTTTGTTTCAACCACTAAAATGGTTAAGTGGGGTCAGAAATTTCATTAGGTTAATCATAAATCATACAGCCACCGTCTCCTCATTCCCCATTAACTCATAGAATCCATTATGGATTTAGCCCTATTTCTTACCTCTTCTGTCAGTTGCACTAGAACAAGTCCCTCATTTGGCTGCCCATACAAGATTACAGAATTTGCAGGTGCATAGACTGCAACGGGCAGCACAAGAAGATCCTCTTCTCCAGTTACAATAATCCGTACTGGAATAGCCATGGATAACGCCTTGCGAATCACAGAAATGCTTTCATCAGTTATTTCTGCTGCAGGATTTGTACATGTCAGTATGGTATTTGCTTGTCCTACCGGTAAATCCCTCTTGTGTCTTTTTTCCAGTGCATCCACTATCTGAAGCGAAGGGTTGAAGCCAAGTAAGAGCATCTTTTCAGTAGTAGCATCACCTACGGTAATCACAAATGCATCTTTAGGAATATTATCAGAAATACTGGATCTAGTTACTTTAGAATCTTGTATGAGAAGTCCAAATGGCTTTTTTAGTTGAGGTCGTAGGTTTTCGGGCAGGTGCACAAGATAATCTTTGTTTTCAACTATTTTTATGTAGCTGCCGCATCTTTCATCTCATCACTTAGCTGAGATGCAAGAACACTACACCTGGCTGCAACATTTTTTGCCACAGTCATAAATGACTGGGACATTGTAGAATTCGGATCAGATACAAGTACTGGTCGTCCACTATCAGAGCCTTCCATGATACCAGGATTTAGTGGAATTCCTCCCAAGAATTGTAGTTCGTGTTTTTCACTCATTCTTTTTGCACCATCTTTTCCAAAGATGTAATGTTTTTCAGTACATTTTGGACATGTAAAATAGCTCATGTTTTCTATGACACCCATGATTGGTATGTTTAGTTTCTGAAACATTCCAAATGCTTTTACTGCAATATTGCTTGCAACATCTTGTGGAGTTGTAACAACAACAATCCCAGTAATTGGTATAGTCTGTGCAAGTGTAAGAGGAATATCTCCAGTACCAGGAGGAAGGTCTACTATGAGATAATCAAGGTCAGACCAGTTTGTATCAACAAGAAATTGTTTTAAAATTCCAGAAATTATTGGTCCCCTGTAAATTGCAGCCTGATGAGCCTGCTCTGCAAAAAAACCAAATGATACGACTTTGATCCCGTGGGATTCCACTGGCTGTAATTTATTATTGTCAACTTCCATTGCGGCTTTTGCCATTCCAAGCATCAATGGTACACTTGGTCCATAGATATCCGCATCAAGTAGGCCAACCTTTGCGCCAGTCTTTGCCAATGCAAGAGCCAAGTTTACAGATACCGTAGTTTTACCTACACCACCTTTTCCACTTGCAATTCCTATGATGTTTTTGACAGTTGGCAGCATCTGGTCAATGCTAAGAGATCTTCCTTCCATGACTTTGGCAGTTACCTTTAGATCAAGTTTTGAGATCTCTTTGATTGAGGAGATTGCAGCCCTCACGTCTTGCTCTATTTCATCATTGAATGGACAAGCAGGAGTGGTAAGTTCAAGTGTAAATTTTAATTCGCTTCCGTTTATCTCAAGATCTTTTATCATACCCATTGATACGATGCTCTTCTTGAGATCTGGATCGATTACAGTGCTCAAAGTGGAAAGTACTTGATCAACTGAGACCATAAATTAAAAAATCCTGAATACGATATTTAAACATAGGCAAAAATAATATCCTAGTCATCCAAAGATTCATAAATTCAATTTTTCTGTCTTTGCTTAGGTTCATGTTTTCTATATCGACCCTTACTGATGTAGTTAGAATACCGCCTAAATTATTTGGGGAATCACTCAAAAAGGCAGCAATCACAATCCTTAGAGAAAAATATGAGAGCATGATAAATCCAGAGCTTGGTTATGTCATCATGATACTTGAGACCAAGGTAGAAAAAATGGGCAAAGTGATTGCAGGAGACGGCGGTACATATCATAGAGTAGAATTTACAGCATTAACATTTTCACCAAAACTCCAAGAAATTGTACGTGGAGAAATTGTCGAGATTACAGACTTTGGAGCATTTGTCAGAATTGGTGCAACAGATGCATTGTTACACTTGTCACAGATCATGGATGACTATCTCAAAAGTGATGTCAAGTCTGGCATGATCCTTGCAAACCAAAGTGGAAGAACAATGAAGATTGGAACAACACTTCGTGCAAGAATCACTGCAGTATCAATTGGCAAGACAGCAGCAATGAAAGTTGGAATCACATGCAGACAACCATTCTTGGGTGCAGATGAATGGATTGAAGAAGAGATAAAGAAAGCCAAGGCACCAGCTGCTGCAGTAACACCAGAGAAGACAAAAAAACCAGAAGCCGAGAAAGGAAAGAAGTCAGACAAGTGATAACAGATGGTTAGAGAACTGGCTTGTCGTAAATGCAAATTTGTCACAGTGGGAAAAGTATGCCCGATATGCAAATCATCTGATCTAAGTCCAGACTGGAGTAGTTCAGTTCTTGTTGTAGACCCAACAAACTCTCTTGTTGCCAAATCTCTTGGAATAAAAGAGAAAGGCAAGTATGCCCTCAAGGTAACATAGGTTGCAATCAAGTGCAAAAAAACAACTAGAAAGATTTCTTGCCGAAGACATCAAGAGCGGAGACATTACAAGCAAATTACTTGCAAGGAAAAAAATTACTGCAAATATAATATCTCGTGAAAATAGCATAATTGCAGGTGTTACCTATGCAAAAGAGATTTTCACCTCACGAAGATGTATAGTTACCATACACAGAAAAGATGGACAGACCGTAGCCCCCAACCAAAAGATTATGACAATTTCCGGTGATACCTACGCCATATTATCATGTGAGAGAACTGCATTAAATTTAATGTCAAGAATGAGTGGCATTGCAAACCAGACAAGTGCATATGTAAAAAAAATCCATGCTGCCAATCCCAAAGTTGGACTATATTCTACAAGAAAGACAGCACCGGGCCTTAGAATCTTTGACAAGGATGCAGTAGCCATAGGTGGCGGACACAGACACAGAATGTCACTTGACCAGATGGTTATGATAAAGGACAATCACATTGCTGCATCAGACTCGTTCTTTGATCTAGTCAAGCGCGCAAAACTTGCACACAAGAAAATTGAGGTTGAAGTGGAAAATCTTGATGATGCAATTACTGCTGCAAGAGAAGGCGCATACATAATCATGCTAGACAACATGCCTCCCCCAAAGATTAGAAAGATAATAAAAAAACTAGAGCAACTCAAGCTTAGAGATAAAGTAAAGATAGAGGCATCAGGCGGAATAAATTATTCTAATGTAGGACAATATGCCAGATCAGGCGTAGATATGATATCCATTGGAAGACTGACAAGTTCTGTTTCAGGTCTTGATCTGAGCCTAGAAGTTAATTGATTGCAAGCATGCGTTCTATTGCAATCTGGGCCTTGTCTGCAATATTTTTTGGAACTTTAACTTGATACTTGTTTTCTTGCAGTGATGCATACACTTTGTCAAGTGTTATCATCTTCATGTACTTGCAGATGGCATTCTCAGACATTGGGATGAACTTTTTGTCTGGGTTTTGTTTTCGCATCCTATACAAGATGCCAGTCTCTGTTGCTACAACAAATTGCTTTGATGGAGAGGTTTTGGCATAGTTCATCATTCCTTCTGTGGACAAGATTTGGACTTGTCTTGAACCATAATCTCCTGATGCAATATCATACATTACTGAAGAGGTGCAACTACACTCTGGGTGGACCAAAAATTCTGCATTGGCGTGCTCGCGTAATTTTTCCTGCACATCCTGAGATCGTATGCCTGCATGTACATGGCATTCACCTGCCCAGATGAACATGTTTTCTCTGTTTGTCATCTTTGCAACATAAGAGCCCAGGAACATGTCAGGCAAGAAGAGAACTTCTCTGTCTTCTGGGATTGATTTTACAACATTTACGGCATTAGATGAAGTACAACAATAATCAAGCTCTGCTTTTACTTCTGCTGATGTATTGACATAGCCTACTGTGATTGCCTTTGGGTGCTCTGACTTCCATTTTCTGAGCTCATCAGCATTGATGGTATCAGCAAGTGAGCAGCCAGCTGCCAAGTCAGGAATGAGGACAGTCTTGTCAGGACAGGTTATTGCGGCAGTTTCTGCCATAAAGTGAACACCGCAAAAAAGTATGGTCTTGTGATCAGTCTTTGCAGCCTGTCTTGATAGCCCTAACGAATCACCTACATAATCTGCTACATCCTGTACTTCTGGTAATTGGTAATTATGAGCAAGAATGAGAACATCCTTTTCTTTTTTGAGTTTTAATATCTCAGACTTGATGTCCATATACGAAATATCATAGTATTTGTTCATCTTTAAAGCGTCATGATGTTGACAAATTTATTGCCACAATCAATCCAAATGGCAAAATTTACCATTCACGTGCCTATGTTAAGGGGAGCACCGCAAATCTTTCTGAGGCATTCTATTGCAGCAAGTATTGCAAGCCTACTCGTCTTGGGATTATCAGGGCTTGGCACATTTTCCACCTTTATTGAAAATCTTCCAAACTTTCCTTCAGCCTGGATTTCATGAGTATTCTTGTCAGTGTTAGGGTCTGCAACTATCTTTACCCTGGTCTTTTCACTGCCAATTCCTGCAAGACTGAGAAGTGCGGCAACATTGATGTTTGCAGGAAATAACCTTACTGCTTCTTGCGCACTTCCTTCATAGATTATTGTAGATTGGGTGATTTTATCAGGATCAATGGGAGATGTTTCAAAGAATTTTGCGCCCTTCAATGCTTTTGGGTTTTTTGTGGTTACAAGTGTTACAGAGTCAAGTTCGTCCTTTACGGCACGGATTCCATCAAGCCCAATTATTGCACCAGATGGAAGATAGACGCGTTTGTTAAAGTCCTGGCATCCATCCATGACAATATCAAATATAGACTCGTCCAAGAGCGCACCCACGCTCATTATCATCACATCTTTTCTATTTTGCAATATGCTCAGTATGTCATCTTTTACTGCATCTTGGGAAGCCGCCTCGATTATCATATCAACTGGAGACGCTGCAAGTAAACCGACATTTTCGGTTACAATAGGTTTGTTTTGTAACTTGGCAACTAGATTTTTTGAATTTTCTTTTGAGAAATCATAGACATGGGTAAGTTTAGCAGAGATTTTGCCAGAATCGATTGCAAGTGCGATCTCTGATCCTATAGCACCGCATCCAAGTAATCCCACTCGCTTCAATCTAAACTTGCTAAAGACTTGTCCATGTTAAATCTGTTACAGATTTTATATGGTTTACGAGATATCTTGAAAGATATTGTAGTTGAAGAAATCCTGTTTTCCTTGAAAAAATAGACATCTTAGAGCAAGTGTAAGAGATCAAAATTTTTCATTATTTCATGTGAAAGGAGATTGCAGTCAACAATGATCACTAAAACTAAGGATCATGGTTCATACAATCATTAAAATGAAAGATGGTGCTACATATAACCACTAAAATGAGATATTTTGGTAAATCAGAGGTACAATATGGCTATTGCCAGTACGAGATTTGGCTGAATAACATTAAACTCTTTTCCAGTTTTGGCAACTACAATGTTGTAGAAGATTTTTCTACAATGTATAAAAATAAAGAATATCACATATACCTGAAGACATTTGGAAACAATTCAGAGGCAATAATTTTATGAAAGATGTACCACACCGTAAAAAAATAATGGTGGTTGAGGAAGAACAGGACATGGCATTATCAATAAAACAAGCATTAGAGACAAATGGTTTTTCAATAGAAATATTTACTGATCCAATTTTGGCACTAAAAAAATTCAAAAGAAATTCACATGACTACAGCTTGGTAATCATAGACATGAAGATGATTCTCATGTCAGCATTTGAATTTATGAGAGAAATAAAAATAGAAAATTCAGAGATCAAAGTGCTTTTAATTACAACGTTTGAGATAAAACCGCTAGAATTCAGCAGGGTGTTACCATCAGTCAAGATAGAAGGGCTGATTGAAAAACCATCTTTATTAAACAAAATCATACCATCTGTACACGAGATACTAGATCCCCAGTAGGTAGAACGGGCACCATAGAAAATATGCTTGCATCCAAGCAAATGATATGTACCTAACGTTAATTGATTAATATCTTTTAAGATATAGTATTAGTGACAAAAGTTGGAAAAACACGAATCGACATTAATTGAAAAGATCCTGTTCAAGATAGCAAAGCAGTGGATAGCAGGAGATACAATGGAAGACGCCCTCAAATCTGCGCGCCAGGCAAATAGAAACGGCATGGGTGCAATTTTGAACAAGCTCGGAGAGCATGTTACATCAAAACAAAAAGTCAACCAAACAGTCTTGGACTATCTCACACTTGTCTCAAACTTGCGTAGATCAAAAATTACTGGTGGGTTATCAATAAAACCAACACAGGCTGGGCTTGCCATCAGTGCAAAAGAGTGTCTTGGAAATCTAGATACAATAATAGAAAAAGCATTACAGTTCCAGTCTTTTGTTTGGATAGACATGGAATCATCAGAATTCACAGATGACACATTTAGGATATACCTTAGCCTCTTTGAAAAATACGAACGATTAGGTGTAGTCATACAAGCCAATCTCAAACGTACCCAGAGTGATCTTGACATGCTTTTAAAAAATGGAGCCAAAATTCGCCTTGTCAAAGGGGCATATCATGAAAATTCAAAGAATGCATACAAAACAAGACATGAGGTAGATGAAAACTATAGAAAATTGATGAGTGTTTTGTTTGAGCGTGGAAATGAGTTTGCAATTGCAACACATGATTCCAAGTTAATCGATCGTGCAACTGATTTATCAAAAAAGCATGAACGAAAATTTGAATTCCAGATGCTAAAAGGGATACGTGATGAGTTAAAACCTATTTTGATAAAAAGTGGATTTACAGTTTCAGAATATATTCCATATGGGACAAATTGGCTTCCTTATTCCATCAGAAGACTAAAGGAGAGAAAACGTAACATACTTCTCCTTGGAAGTTCCTTTATTCACTCACACCGGGTCTGAGTCTGTTCCCTTAGGAACTGTAAAAGATAGTATGCTCCACCTGCACCCTTGCCAGATATTCCAGATTCTTTCCACCCTACAAATGGCTGTGCCCCAACCATTGCACCGGTAGTAGCACTGGCTGCCCTATTGGCATAAGTAACACCTGCTTCAATTTTTTCAAAAAATTTCTCAACCTCATTTTTGTCCTGGCTGAAGACTCCTGCTGTCAATCCATAATTGCTCTTGTTTGCTAAAGCAAGTGCTTCGTCAAAGTTCTCAAATTCTTCGATGCAAAGAAATGGTAGAAACAACTCTTCGCGTATCAATTCATGATCTTTTGGAAGATTTGCAACAATTGTGGGCATGACAAAATTTCCATCCATATGTTGTCCATCAGAGACAAGTGAGCCTCCACAAAGTATCTTGCCATCTTTTTTTGCAACATCTGACGCTTTTTGAAATTTTTTTACCGCTTCATCATTTATGACAGGTCCAATGTAGGTATCTTTTTCCCATGGTTTTCCAATTTTTAATGCCACAGTCTTTGCAACAAGTCTTTCCAGAAACTTGTTTGCAATAGATTTTTGAACATAGACTCGTGAACAGGCACTACACTTTTGTCCACTAAAGCCAAATGCTGCCCTCAATACACCATCTGATGCTTTTTCAATGTCAGACGATGCTGAGATTATGGCTGGGTTTTTCCCTCCCATCTCAGAAATAAACGGTCTAGGCCTGCTTGTTACAAATGTGGAATATCCTGTCATGCCAACCTCTTTTGAGCCAGTAAATGCGATACCGTCAACTAGATGGCTTTCAAGTATTGTTTTTCCAACTATTCTTCCAGCACCTGTCACAAAGTTTACTGCGGCAGGGGGAAGTTTGTGGTATATTGATTCAACAAACTTGAATCCAGAGATTGGTGCGTCACTTGAAGGCTTTAGCACAGCAGTGTTTCCAGTAATCAGAGCCCCCGAAGTCATCCCTATTGCAATAGCAGATGGAAAGTTAAATGGAGAGATTATTCCCCATACCCCATATGGTTTTAGTACACTTTTTGTCTTTTCATTTGGAGAAGCGCTTTTGGTATCCTTTGAAAATCCTTCGTTTATCTCAAGTTGTTCGGCATAAAATCGCATAAAGTCTATTGACTCGTCTAGATCCCCCATTGCTTCTAGTCGGTTCTTTCCGTTTTCAAAGCTCATGATTGCGGCAAGATTGAATTTATTTTGAGAAAAAACATCTGCAATTTCTCGAAATATTTGAACTCTTTTTTGGTATGGTACAAGAGACCATTTGGAAAACGATTCCTTTGCAGTATCGATTGCATGTAGTGTGTCTTCCTCTGTGGCTATCGGAAAGTTTCCAAGTATCAGATTTTTGTCAGCAGGAGATCTAACTTGAAACTCATTATTAGAAAAGATCTCTTTTCCGCCAATTATCATCGGGTATCTTTTGCCAAAGTCTTTTTGCACTTGGTCTACAGCATTGTCAAATTTTTTATGAAATTCATCAGTGGAATTGTTTTCTACGAATCGTCCCCAGGTTCTCTCGTTTTCAAACATGATTGTATCACGATGAACCTGCATAATTAGTTAGCTGGGTGTTGATTTTCTGTTAGCTGTTAGACAAATCTGTTTCAAACGAGAAACATTTTATCTCTGCAGGCAAAGGTGTTTTATGCTCAATACAGTATATCGTGATGCCATAAAGAAACGAGATGAGGCACGGTCCATCTTCAAGGGAGAGAAATTTGATCAAATAATCAAGACAGCCAAGGAAAACTGGGTTGAGTATAGCCCTCAGAAAAAAGATGCCGAGATTGCAGGTATAGATAGTAGTTATAACAGCACAAAGTTTCAAGGGCTAGAATTATGGGTAGTCACAGGCGTGTCTGTGAAATCAGACGGTCAAATAATATCAGAAAGCCATAACCAGGGACTAGGACAGCCTTCACCTGAACTTGAGACGCAGGCAAGCAAGATGGAGGTGGATGCCTGTATCAATTCTATTGACAAGGCAGACTTGGTGATATTGGATGGCTCGCTTTACTCACAGTTTCTTACAAGACAGACATCGCTTGGAAATTCCATTACATTGGCAATAAAAAAGAGGAACAATGTAATTTTCATATCAAAGACATCATCAGCAAGAAAACAATTTGAAAAACTCGGTTCCATGGCAGGAGATATTTTCTATTATAACCATGCAATAAAAACACCAGGCTTTAGCAAGATATTTGTAGATTCTAGTCTAGGGCCAGGCAAAGTAGTATCATATGTTTATGCAAGGCTCAGAGATTCTACTCCATTGATCAAAATAGAACTCTTAGGCTCAAACCACATGGAAGATGAAATAAAATCACTCCTTGACATGATAACAAAAAACAGCGTAGGCGGATATCCATATTCATTGAAACTCGCACATGAAAACTGCAAGATATCTAATTCAGATCTTGCAAGACTTGTTAGTCTATATGGACTTGGAAACGAGATTGGTTCAAGAGAGGTATTGAGTTGACAATTGGTGTAGTAATCGGAGAGTCAAGACCCACTGATGTAACCGCCCAATCATCAAAACCACTTTCAGTTGGAGAATACGTAATAATTGATTCGCAGGACGGACAGATTTTAGGCCTTGTTGAAAAATCAATCATATCAAGTGAGGCATTAACTGATGTCAGAAATTTTGATGAAGCCGTAGAAAGCAGGGAAGTTGCAGATATCAATTCTAGAGATAAAAATTACAAGGTAAAAATTGGAATACTGGGTTTTTTGGACAAACTGCAAAAGGGTCAGATGATTTTGCCTGCAGTGCCACCCTTACCAGGTACTTCAATCCTTGAAGCAACGCAAAAAGATCTAGGTGTGATATTTGGACCAATAACAGAAGAATGGGTTAGGATTGGTTCGCTTTTAAGAAATTCAAGCATCGAGGCCAAGATAAACATCAACAAGATTGTATCAAGACACTTGGCCATACTTGCAATGACAGGCATGGGAAAAAGCAATCTTGTGTCTTTAATTGCAAGACATGTGGCATCATTGAACGGTACCCTAATTATTTTTGATTATCACAATGATTATGAAAATCTGGATGTTCCAAAAATGAATTACATGTTGGCAAAGATAAATCCCAGACTATTGCCCGCTGACAAGCTAGCAGAAGTAATTGAGCTAAGAGAAAATGCAGACAAGCAGCAAAGAGCATTACGTGAGTCTTTTACAGAATCAGTAAAGCAGTCAAAGGACTTCTGGCAAGCCCTAGAAGAGAGCGCCGCATCTTTTGGGCGTACCACCAAGGGTTATGCAGACAGTGCAAGCAGAGTACTGGACAAGATAGATGATGCAAAGCATAGATTTTCAGACATACTAGACCCAGATTGTGGAGATCCAGTAGATCTCATCAAAGAAGGCAGAGTCAATGTACTGAACATATCAGAACTCAGTGAAAGACAGGCAAACGCTGGGCTTGCATACTATTTACAAGAATTATTACAACACAGAAAAGATGCAGTCTGGGAAAGAAAGGGAAAATCATCAGGTAAGAGAAGCAACAAGTTCCTTGCACCTATATTTGTCATAATAGAAGAAGCCCATGTCTTTATTCCAAAAGGCGAGCACACCGATACAAAATACTGGGCATCAAAGGTGGCACGAGAGGGCCGTAAATTTGGAATTGGTTTAGGAGTTGTTTCACAAAGACCAAGAAATATCGATCCTAACGTACTAAGCCAAATGGGTTCGCTTGCAATAATGAAGATAGTTCAAGACGATGATCAGCAACAGATTGCATCTGCAGCAGAGTCACTAAGCAAGGATCTGCTCTCACAACTTTCATCTTTGAATATTGGTGATGCTGTTTTGATTGGGCAGTGGGTGAATCTTCCATCAATTGTACATGTAGACGAGGTCAAGAGCAAGAAATCAGGCTCGGACTTGAATGCAGTATCAGAATGGAACCAGACTGACAAATTCAAACAAGTTGCAAAGGAATCAACCAAGTCAATGATTCAAAAAGACTTGTTACTTGATTGAGATGATCTTTTCACATATTTCTGACACTCATTTGGGTTTTGTACAGTATCATTCAGAGGAACGTGAAAATGACATATACGCGGCATTTGACCAGGCAATTGACGTATCAATAAAAGACCATGTTGATTTTGTCATACATTCTGGGGACATATTTCATGTTCCAAATCCAAGTGGAAAGGCAATTGTTGTTTTGGCAAATGCCCTAAAACGCCTAAAGCAAAACAATATCGATTCTTTTTTTATTCTCGGCGATCATGACATTAGTAGGATAAGGGCAACACCTGTTCCTTTTGTATACAACAATCTAGAGTTTTCAAAATATATCGGAAATGGAAAACCATTTGTTTACAAGGATGTTTTTATCGCAGGATTTGACAAACGCAGAAAA
Organism: Nitrososphaerota archaeon; assembly: GCA_013288545.1. Classification (GTDB taxonomy): domain Archaea; phylum Thermoproteota; class Nitrososphaeria; order Nitrososphaerales; family Nitrosopumilaceae; genus Nitrosotalea. The sequence continues at coordinate 57,602 of JABDBR010000004.1, forward strand.
GCAGAGATCGAATCATTTGAAGAAGATTTCTCAAGAGTAGATGCAGAAGCCAAGAAACATCAAGGACATAAGATCCTAGTTTTGCACCAAGGAATTACTGAAATCAACAAGTTTGCAGGAGAGATAAATTCAGTGGATCTCCCAAAGAATTTCACATATTATGCCATGGGTCATCTTCACGAGCAAGAGCTAAAGCATTTTTCGCACTTAGGTGGCCCACTTGCATATCCTGGGTCAATTGAACTCACATCAAGTGAGGGAATAAAAGAAACGCAAAAGGGGTTTTACCAAGTAGACATTTCAAATCCTGAACCATCCCCAACATGGATAAAACTTGACACGCGACCCCAATTTTCTTTCAAGACTTCGATGGACAACATTTCAAGTGAGGTAGATGCAATTTCTGAGAAGATCAAACTACTTGCGAAAAAACCTGTAATAGAGCTAAAAATTACAGGTGAAACTATAGAGCCTAGCCTAGTACAAGCACAGATTTCCAAGTTGTCAGACCTTGTGCTACGTTGCTTTTGGAGACATGTATCCACTGAGCAATCAAGCGGATCTGTCTTCATTGATAGACCATTGAAGATAGAAGATGAGATGTATCGAATTGCAAAAGAGATACTGGGCTCTACAGACATGGCAAATTTTGCAATAAATGAGCTCTTGCCATTATTATCAAATGGTAGTACTAATGAAGCAAGCCAAGCAGTTGTAGATAATTTTGCAAGATTCAAAAAAGGAGTAGAACATGCTGCAATCAGTTGAGATAGAAAATTTCCTGTCTCATAAAAATACAAAATTAACATTTGACAGAGGGGTAACAGTATTTGTAGGACAGAATGGTGCCGGAAAATCAAGCATCATAGATGCAATAACATTTGCGTTGTTTGGAGAGCACATAAGAAAATCAACAAAGGGACTTTTGCGCAGAGGAAGTAACCAGTCATATGCCAAAGTAGAATTTTCCATAGGAAATAGGCAGTTTGAGGCAGTGCGCAAAATAGACTCCAAGGGAACAGTCGGAGCTGTATTACACGAAAAGATCAACGGTGAATTAATTCAACTTGCAGCAGGAGAACGAAGGCAGTTTGGAGAATCCATGACAAAGACAATCGAATCCCTCATAGGACTAGACTTTGAGAAACTCAAAGTTGCATCCATTGTACAACAAGGCGAACTACAGACAATAATTGAGGCAGATCCCAAAAAATTCAAGGAACTAGTCAATGCAATGATTGGCATAGACAAGCTTGACATGGCTTTTGAATCAATGAAAAAAACAATTGATGCTTTCAGAGTCACTGTCAAATCTAGATTAGGTTACGATGACACCAGTATTGATGCATTACAAAATAAAATTGATACCCTGTTAAAAGAAATCACAACTTTAGAGCCACAAAAAAAGAGGCTCGAGTCAGACAAGTTATCTCAGGAGCATGAATTTTTTGTGCTACAGCAAAATATCGAATCAGAGATACCAAAGGAACTAAAGATAAAGGAATTAGAAAGCAAAAAAGAAGATCTTCTCAGATACCTGAGAAACTCCATAGTTTCAATGAAGCGAGAACTAGCAGAAAAAGAGAGAAAGTTTGCAGAATGCACAAACAGTTTGTCCGTTTTATCTCTCAAGTCACAAGTTGAATCAGACGTAAAACATGCACAGTTAGAAATTGACAGAATCAGTGCAGAATCAAAAAAAATAGTAGAAGAGATGGCAACCATACGAAGCCAGCAAGATATTGCAAACAGGTTGCACCTAATAGATGGCAAATGTCCTGTCTGCGACTCTACGGTGGACAAGCTCAATCCATTATTTGATGAAAAGTACATTACATCAGAACTTGAAACATTAAAGAAAAAAACAGAACTTTTGGCAAAGGATAACATCACGATTCAAAACAAGAAAAAAGAACTTGACATGAAACTACAACAAATCATAAAAGCAGAGGGGGTCTTGTCCTTGAACAATATCAAAAGTCCAGATGACTTGACAAAGCTTGAAGATGAGATATCAAAATTGCAGGTAAATACCAAAGACATACCTCTTGAGATAAGCACTGGGAACATGGTGCAATATGCAATTGACGAATATTCCACTGATGTTACAAAATCAATATCTGTTCTAGTTCAAGAGACCCAAGGTTTTGATGTCAATAATTTTAGAAATCTAAAATCAAAACTGGAACAACAAAGAAGAGTCCTCAGTACACTAGATCAAGACATTGGAGCAGTAAATACAAAATTAAGTTTACACAAAGACGAGTCTGAGAAAATTTCCCTTGTGCTACTAGAACTACAAGATGTAAAACAGTATGTCTCAAGTCTTGAAACAATACGCAGCCAGATTTACAATAGAGACGGACCCGTTGCCACAAGCCTTCGCTCTTGGGCTTTGGGTATGATATCACAAAAGGCTTCAGAGTATCTTTCAACATTTAATGTAAAAATTCAGAGAATCACACTAGAAGACAAGTCAAGAGATATTGGAATCACATGTTACTCTGGAAATTCAGAGTTGGATCTAGAATCATTGAGCGGTGGAGAAAAAGTCAGTGTAGCACTTGCACTACGGCTTGGAATGGCTCATTTCATGGGATCATCAAATTTGAATTTCATCATTCTTGACGAGCCAACTACTCACTTGGACCAAGAGAGAAGAAAATCTCTGGTAAATGTGCTTACGCAGGCATTTGAGTCAAACATTGATGCAATTTCCCAATTTATCATCATCACACATGATTCAGAGATATTTGAAAATTCTAACATTGATGCAATCTATGACTTCAAGTCAACTCCAGAAGGAACTGTAGTTACGCCAATCTAGCCGCCAGTCATCTTGGCAAACTTTTCATTCTTGCACAAGCTTTCCATGAATTTTAGGTTTGACAGTGCAACTACTGCAGAATCTCGTACTTGTTCGCTTGAATCTTCCAAGGCTTTTTGCAATGTCTCTTTGGCATCCTGAGAGCCAATCACCCCTAGTGCAACAGCTGCTTCATGTCTTACAAACAAGCTAGGATCGTTTCTTGTTGCATCCTCGAGGGGTTTTATGCCACTTCGAAGGCACATCTGTCCAAGCGAGAAGGCAGCCTCATGTCGCACCAATTCATTAGAATCATTTTTGAGCACACTTGCAACATGTGGAACAACATCTTCTCCCCCCATATCTACAAGAATGCAGACTGCTCTACATCTTATTACAAAATCGTTGTCAGTCAGTAGGCCAACAAAGTATTCCTTGTCTTTTTTTTCATACTTTTCTTCCATTTCGGATAAAAGCTCAAGACGATTTGTTGGAATGACTTCCATGCCCATGATTTTATCATCGAATATTTAGGCGTTATTAACAAGCCCTTGATGCAAAATATTTAATTTTTTTATAGGACCGGATTTGATTTGACTAGCCTGGATTGCAAGACCAGATTATTTTTTTGGAAGTGATCTCTTATGGCATCTTCTGACACTAGTAACTTGTCAGTATACAGATAGACATCACCTGTGAACCTAAAAATATGAATGTCCGGCATTTTTTTCTCTAGTGTAGAGTCAGTCTCACCAGTTTTTCGTATCTGTGATAGAAATTTTTCCACTAGGTCAGGAATCTGGACATATTCACTGCTCAATTCAGGAACAATGATTCCAACATGTTGAGATTTTTCAGCATTATTTACAATCGCAATCATGCGAAATTTCTTTGTATTTTTTACTTCTCCGGTTTTCTTGTCCGTGAGAGCAAATTCCCAGTCAGTATGAACTGTAGGGCATTGAGAAAACTCGCTTTGTATCTTAGACATTGCAGCTTCAAAGACATCTAGCTTTTTCAATTATATCTAAAAATAGTGACAAAAAATGAGGCCTTTATGTCTAGTGCTTATCATATAGAATAGAGTTACAAGAAAACCAGTATTAGTATATCACGTGTTCTTTTTGTGAACGATTCATCATGGCAGGTATGATGGATGCAAGCAGTACAATTGTAGATATGTAAAATATCACGTGTATCGAACTCATAAAATTAGAAATTGTTGCCGCAGATTCCAAGTGACCAGAAGAACCCAAGAAAATTGATTCCAGTTCAGATATTGGGACAGTACTTGCAATCAGTGCAAATGACATTCCAAGACTCATGATATTTCCAAGTGTTACAAGTGTGGTACTCATCCCTGCTGCAACTCCTCGCCTTTGAGGCGGAACGGAATTCATAATCGAGGATCTGTTAGGCGATGCAAAAATTCCCATACCTGCACCCACCAGTGAAAGCGGTAAAACCAGATTATCAAAACTTGTTTTAGCCCCAATCTGTGAAAGTATCAAAAATCCCACAGCAGACAATAACAATCCAATAACCGTAAGCAGTTTGGAACCATATCTATCTGAGAGCCATCCGCTAATTGGTCCAAATGTTGCAATTGTAAATGATACCGGAATCAAGTAAAGCCCAGCTGTGAAAGGACTGAGATGCATCGATGGCCCTTGGAGATAAAATGCCATTATCAATACCAACGCACCTCTTGCCAGGGCGTTTAGAAATATTGTGATATTTCCTGCAGAAAAAAATCTTATCTTAAAAAGAGATAGATCAAACATTGGTTCCTTTACTTTGGATTCAACATATCCAAACAGTGCCAATAGAGAAAATCCTCCAGAGGTTAGAAGTATTGCGCCAAAAGAATTTACCATCTGCAGTGAGCCAAGTGTGATTCCAAGCATCACCAGTGTAAGACCCACAACTAGGATCAAGTTTCCAGCCCAGTCTATCTTTCCTTTTACAATCGAGCCCAATTCTCTAAGCTTTGCACGAGACCAGATAATTGCAAAAATTCCAATTGGGATATTCACCCAAAAGATTGCCCTCCAACCAAGTGTCTCAGTCAGTATTCCTCCAAGCACCAAACCCAATGCAGAGCCAATTACAATAGAGACTTGGTTTAATCCAAGGGCTTTTCCCCTTTCTTTTGCATCAAATGCATCTGTCAGAATAGCCGCACTGTTAGAGAACAGAAATGCAGCCCCCAAGGCCTGGATTATCCTAAACAATATCAGTTCTGGCCCAGTTTGAGCAAGGCTGCAGAGAAATGAGGCTATTGTAAAAAGTATCAAGCCAAAGTTGTACAGTTTTACCCTGCCAAACATATCTGCCAATCTGCCAAAACTAAGAAGAACAGATGACGTAACAAGACCATATGAGAGAATTATCCATATGGTTTCAATTAGTGAGACATGCAAATCAGGGACCAGTCTAGGCAATGCAATGATTAGGATATTTGCATCAAGGGATGCCATCAATATGCATAATGTAGTATTAGTTAGCGCTATCCACTTGTACTGCATTATTTTAGCTTGATAAAGTTGCTATAAATCTCATGTTGATTTCAAAATAGCATTTGAGTTTTAGAAAAAACTTCTAGTTGTTGACTACATACTTTTCAGGTAGGTCAACTAGGATCAGTTCAGTTGGTGCTTCTGCACGTATTACAATGTCATCACCTTTTGATATCATTGCGGCATCCCTTGTCTGCAGTACATGATTTCCTAGTGTTATCTTTCCGTCTATGACAAACAGATATGATTGTCGTCCAGAACCTAGTTTGTGTTCTATACTATTACCAGGAGCAATAGTTGAAAGATAAAATGCAGCGTCTTGGTGTATGCGTAATGCATTAGAACCAGATGCGTTCTCAGATACAACTACAGGTACCAGTCTGTTCATCCTTTCTTCTTTTGTGAATTTTTTCTGCTCCCAGGATGGTGCCAATCCTTTCTTGTTTGCAAACACCCACATTTGCAACAGTCTCAGTGGTTTTTCTTTTGAATGGTTTGATTCCGCATGCATTATTCCAGAACCTGCGGTCATCCTTTGGACTTCACCAGGATATATCACTCCGTGATTTCCTTGGTTGTCCTTGTGTTCTAGTTCTCCATCTATGACATAGGTTATGATTTCCATGTCTCTGTGAGGATGGAAATCAAATCCCGTACCTGGTTGTATCTCATCATCGTTGAATACGCGTAATGGTCCAAAGTTCATCTTGTCAGGGTTTTGATAGTCTGCAAACGAAAAGTGATGATATGTTGTAAGCCAGTCAGTCTTGTTTTGATAGTGCTCGTTTGCTCGAATTATTCTAGTGCTCATTTTGATATATCTAGATTTTTCCTGATTACCTTGGCAACATTTCGTATCGTTACGCTGCTAATACCAGATGCCTGAGCAATCTTATCCTGAGTGGCCTTTTCTCCATTAAGTATTGCAGACAGGAATAGAGCAGCGGCTGCAAGCGACACTGGATTCTTTCCATCTACGATTCCCTTTTGTTTGGATCTTTCTATGATGTCAAGTGCATCTCTTTTTGCCTTTTCGCTTAGGCCAACAGATGTTCCAATCTTTGACACAAACTCTGATGGATTCAGTGAATCTACACGTAGTTCCAATGCCTTGACAAATACCCTATAGTGTCTGGATAAATTCTTGAACGAGATATTTCCTGCATCAGAGATATCCTGCAAGGTTCTTGGAATACCAGACTCTCTGCATGCAACATACAATGCAGAAAGAATCATTCCAGATATTGTCCTTCCCCGAATGATGTTTTTTGTCAATGCCTTTCTATACAGATAAGCGGCGCGCTCGACTACGGCATCTGAGACATCAAGCTTTGGCTGGATTGCACCCATTATGACAAATGCAGAACGCAGGTTTCTTTCAGTAGAGCTAGATTTGCTTCTGCTATCCCATGTCCTTAATCTGTTGAAAGTGTACTTCATGTATGTAGATATGGAATTTCCTGATGCGTCCTTGTCAGCATGACCAATTATTGTAGACAGTCCCTTGTCGTGAATTGATAGTGCAGAGCCAAGTCCTGTTCTGGTACTGTTGGCATAATCATCTGGTGTAAATGATCTCTGTTCAGATCCAGAGTCTTCGGTCTTGTCTGTAATTACTTCACCACATGTAGCACACAGGATCTCACCGCGAACACTGTCTGTTATCAGCGGTCCATGCAAGTGACTACTACGTGGGAGTAGATTATTTTCAAATACGAGTTTTTGCTTCTTATTAGATATCATTTGTATAGTTACTATACACTTGTATGTTATTTAAAATGGTAAGTGAGAATAGGTGTATCAGATTAACTCTAGGTAAGTATCTACACGCACAAAATACGCCTTCATCTTAGGCAGTTTCAATCGGTTTTGCGTAGATCTCTTTTAAGATTCGTGGCTTGCCATCTTTGAATATATCCTTGGCACAATACTGCATAGAAAAGGCAGCCATCGATTCAAGTATGGGATTTAGTGCAATCCCTTTTTTTGTAATGGCATATTCAATTTTGACTGGAGTCCCAGCATAGATTCTCTTCTCAATAATACCATTTTTCTCCATTTCCCGCAGTCGTGCTGAGAGAGTTTTTGGGTTTATTCCCTCTACAGAATCCAGAAACTGGTTGAATCTTGTCTGGCCAAGCTTTGTCATGTTACGCAAAATGTGGACAGTGAATTTTTTTCCAATAATTTTAAAAGTATTGTCAATAGGGCATGCCTTTAGAGAATCAAGCAAATGTTTGCATTCTTCTTCTTTCAACTTACCATTTCCTCATTTGATATATCTATTATCACTTTCTAACTTATATGCTTACCTTTGTATATCTAATATAGGAAAAACATGACAACTCAGACACAGCACAAACACCAGTGGACTGTCACATCAAAGCACTGGCAATGCAGCACGTGTGGAAAGACATACGGATAAAACCAACTTTCCAACTTTTTTCTGATTCAATCAAGTGGTTTTGATTTATAGCAATCAACGCATATCTCAACTGTCTTGCCATATTTTTTCGAGTAATATGCACCAAGTTCCCTGTGTAGTTGACACATAAAACAGAGGCCAAAATTCATGAAAACAGTTACGCCATTGTTTGTAATAGATTTTGTGTGTAGCTACAAGGAAAGTCTTTTGAATTTACCCTGGAAAGCATAAAGGCCAATTATCAAAAGAAACGACACCCCAAAGATTGGCGTTGCAATCGAACCAAACTCTGGAACTGTTGCAGTCATTGTTTTTGTTTGAGTAATGACAAATCCATTAATTCTTGCACTAGCAATTATGCTAAAATCTCCAGATGTTGCCGTTGGAGGAATCTTGAACGAGAGTGTAAAGTTGCCATTTTGATCAGACTGGACAGTCCTGATTAGTATCAAGTTTCCTGAAGAGTCTTTTATTTGCAGGCCAACAAGTGCGTTTGGCTGTCCTGGTACAGTGCCACTTAGTTGGACTGTATCACCTGGAAGATAATGATCCTTGTTTGTGGCAAGCGTGATTGACTGCTCTTGGGCAAAAGAATTCATGAACCCAGGCAGCGCAATCAACAGGACTGCTGCAAGAGGCAGGAATCGTGTTTTATTTTTCCTATGAGAGGCCGACAAAATATGATAGTTCATTTGATTGTGATGTTCCTCCCTTGTTTGGCCAGTCAGTAAATACATTGGCATAGACACTAGCAAGTCCCGTTCCAGATTGTGATGGGACGTAATACGGAAGAACCACTTCAGATTGTCCTGGGCTCAAGGTATACTGGGCAGATGCAGTACCAAGACTGCTTATGTTAGAGTCAAAGAGGTTTACAGTTACAAGTGATTGTGAGTTTACATCAGACTGGATTACCACCTTGACATAACCTGTCTGTCCTCTTTGAATCATCGATACTGGATTTCCTTGTTGGTCAGTTGGCTGGACAGATATGATTGAGATTCCGTTTGGTCCAGTGGAGTTGTTTTCAATGTTTTGGACACAGGAGTTCACTCCATTTACAACAGTAAGCTGTCCCTTGTCATCAAAACAGGATTGGATTCTGCTGTCTGCAAGACCATACTGAACATTTAGTTCATTATTGAGGCTGACCATTTGAACATGGTTTATTGTGGCATATTTGTTAAAAGTTGCAAGTGCTTGACCTAGACTTCCACCATCATTAAGAACAGATTGCATGGCAGTGTTTGCAACAGTCACTCGTTGTTTCATGAAATTAAATTCATCTTGGAA
>JABDBR010000005.1 GCA_013288545.1 Nitrososphaerota archaeon
TAACGCACCACAAGACAAACAGTTCGTTGAGTTGTTTAACCGACATGTTTGGTTAGTTCCAAGTTTTGGAGACGGTGATGGAACAGTCCCAATATGGTCATCACAGATTTCAGGTGCAACACAAACATACTATATTCAATACAAGTCAGAGGCATCTTCAGAACATGGAAAACTGACAGACAATCCTGACGTTCAAAAAATCGTTGGAAGTATTCTCAGCGGCAGCCCCGCAGATTCATCATCATATAGTAATCAGGGCCAAACTAAAACCGATTGGACAACTTTTAGCCTTCATTCAAATGCACATCTAACTATACTGGATGAAAAAAGTGGAAAAACTCTGGGTTTTAACAATCAAGGCGAAATAGACGAAGACATTGATACTGGAGCATTTCTTGCAATGGACGGAGGAGAATATGCATCAATTAATGACGTATCAGACACGTACAAAGTTTTGGTAAATGGAACAGGCGATGGAAAGTTTACTTTGATTGCAAATGTAACTAGGTCAGGTCAATCAACAGTATTCTCTTATCAAGATGTTCCAGTTCAACAAGGAACCATAGCACAGGTTGAGCTAAGTCCTAATCAAATGTCTTCTTCCAACATGCCAACCCTGCAGGTAAATAGCGGCGGACAAACAACAAGTGTTTCTCCAACACCTGGAGCAAATCTCAGTATTGTTCCCGAGTTTCCAATCTCATTATTTGTCTTGGTCATTGCATTAACTACAATGGTATTTTTTTCAAAGGTTAAAGTCCTGTAAAAATTACTAACGACTTTTTGTTATCAGTTCTTCAAATTCTTCTGATGTCATGATTTGTTGCGACTTTGCCAAAAGACAAGACAGTAGTTGAGAAAAACCGGGGCGGAAAGCGATCTGTTTGAACTCACTGTAGGAGTGGACTGGAGGGGATTTGAACCCCTGACCCCTCGCGTGCAAGGCGAGTATTCTACCGCTGAACTACCAGCCCATTACAGAAATTGAAAACCGCATAGATTTTAATTGTTGCCTTTAGGCGACAAAGATTTTATTGGTATAATTGTGTGAGGTATTTGTGGTATTACTAAAATCAGAAGTTGTCCTAAAAGCAGGAGACAAGGCTCCAGACTTTAATCTATTAGGAATTGACGATGAGAAACATTCTCTTTCTGAATACAAAGACTATAAAGCAAAATTGATAATTTTCATGTGTAATCACTGTCCATATGTACAGGCCAAAGTAGATGCAATGAATGAGATCTATGAAAAATTCAAGGGAAAAATTGCAATGATAGGAATAAACAGTAATGATGCAACAAAATATCCAGATGACAGTTTTGACAGTATGAAGATATTTGCAAAAGAGAAAGGTCTAGAATTTACTTATTTGGTAGATGAAACGCAGGAAATTGCAAAAAAGTATGGTGCAGTATGTACTCCAGATCCATTTCTGTTTGACAGAGAAGGAAGACTAGTCTTCCACGGAAGAATTGACAATGCAATGAAACCAGAAGACAAACCAACCGAGAAGACAATGATACTAAACATAGAAAAGATTCTTTCTGAAAAGAAGATAGAGAAAGATTTTGACCCATCCATGGGTTGTTCTATCAAGTGGAAAAGCCAGCAGACTTAAATGACAGTCGGGTAAAAAAAAATTTGGGCCGATAGCTCAGCTTGGCTGGAGCGTTCGACTGATAAAATTATTCAGATATCGAAAGGTCGTGGGTTCAAATCCCATTCGGCCCATTTGTTTTCAATTTAGTATAATAGATTTCCATAAATAGGAATAACTTGTTACACTTTTGTTGTCAAGATTTAAGCTACCAGCATATCTTTCAGGCATGGAAGGAAGATAGCATGGATAAAGACGAACTGTGTAAACAAGTTTTAGAGATAGATTCACGAATAAGATTTGCAGGTCTTATCAACGAAAATGGAAGACTGGTGGCAGGAGGAATGAAACCTGGATTCAAATCTTTGGAAGACTCGAGAGATGATGAAATGTTATACATGGAGCTAGTTTTGAGAGCAAAGATGCGAAAGGAGTTTGACAAGGTGTTGGGCCCAGTAAAATTTGCCATGTCATATAGAGACATGTTGATCATAATGAGTTTCCCAGTAAATGAGAACATACTTTTAATTTCAGTTGAAAAGGACATTGATTTTTCCAAGCTCCCCTTTAAGATTTTAGAAATAATCAATCATTGATTTTGGTAACTTTCAAACACAGTCTGACACCACTGTAACAAGGCTTCCACATCACCTGATACAAAGTCTACACCAGTCTTGGTTTTTTTTGCAATTTTTGTACATAGAGCAAGATGAAGATTCTTTCCAAATTTTTCCGTACTTGTATCAACTGCTTGTGAAAAGAATTTGATTTCACCTTCTTTTGAGGAAAATATTATGACAATCATTACACCATCACGTTTTGGCCATATCTTGTTTAGAAATCTCTGCAAGTCAATGTCAAACATCACATCTATTGCAGAAGACATGTCACCAAGTAGAGAAACCCTCCATTTCTCTGTACGAAGTGCGGCAGAAGCAGCTTGTGCAAGAAGTGCATTTTGATAATCAGTGGCCAAAATAACAGCATTCTTTTTTGGGTGTATTTCTTCTTCTAAAAGACCAATCAAGGAGATTGAAGTTGAAATTATCTCATCGAGAAAGTTTTTCTCAGATCTTCCCATTTTCCCGCCATTATAGGAATTTTCAACTGCCTCAATTGTTGGAATTATCACCTCACTTACTATCTTTGCAGGAGCGGCTCCAGAATGAAGTGCAGTTCTAATGAGAGTATGTGCCTCATGGGTTAACCCAGATAAGACATATTCTAGATACTTGTTTTGAACTTGAAAAAAGTCTGCCGGAAAACTGAGCTTGTCGACACCTTCTTCAATGAACCACAAATTTACACTGCCCATGTTTTTTTGTTTTATCAGACCCTCTCCAGCAAAAATTTTGAGGTATTTGGACACGGTCACACGGTTAATTCGCAGTTTTTCAGCAATTTCAACTCCAGTCAATCCGGTTTTTGATGGACCAAGGATATCAATCAGTTTTTCACGTATTTTATCTGAACTATACTCTCGTACCACAAACGTTGTTTAGTTTTCTGGTATATAGCATTAATAAAATCAACAAGGACCAGGATGAGGTCCTTGTTGACCGGTACTTTGGTATGGTCTGGTTGGTCCAAGTTATGTGAGCGAGGTATGCAGTATACTACTAGCGCACTATCAGTACAATAACTAAAAAAGTAAATAAGAAAAACGCAGCATTGATACTAAATACTTAAAAGATTGATGAAGAATTTTTCAGATCTCAAGTCTGGGATTTGATCAAACTAAAAGATCAAAAGACATGTCCAAAGTTTTTCAATGTAACAATGAACCTCATTTTCAGAATACAAGTTTCATCCAATCTTTTATCACTCAACTAGTTGACATGAAGCTAACCTTTAGTTGGAATATTTATAGCCAAAAGTGTTAAATATTCGTACTTTAAAGTACGGTATAGGTAAGTAATATGCCAAAAGCAGGTTTCAAATCAATAACAATTTCAGAGGAAGTGTACAACAGATTCCATGACACCTACAAGAAGAGCAAGCATGAACTTGCAATGAAGGGAGTCAATAGTTTTGCAGGATACATAACATTCATGATGGAAGATCTCATGCAAAAGGATGACACCTTTGCAAGATATGCACCAAAACTTGAAAAGATATCTGTCGATGATGATAGAGTTGTAATAAAAGATAACATCAAAAATAGAATAGCAGAAGTTGCTGTTCAGAATAATGAGCTTTACTGTTTGTTATGTGAGGAAAAAAATTGTGTCCATGTTGGATTTGTATTTTCTCTTCCAGAGATTTACGAAGTTCTAAATGCTAGAGGAATAAAGCACCAAAGATAAAAAAGGTGCAGGAGGTGGGATTTGAACCCACGAACCCCTAAGAGACGGGATCACCCATTAGTATGATCTTAAGTCCCGCGCGTCCAAAGGCCATTAAACCTTCTTTGGCCAGGCTCGGCGACTCCTGCGTTTTATTAGCGAGATGTTGGAGAAATTAAACGTTTTATGAAAAAAATTTCTAGAACCAAGTAAGATTAATAAGGATTCAGAAGAGCGAGCTTGTCATGCTTCGATAGCTCAGCCTGGTAGAGCGTTACCTTGGTAAGGTAAAGGTCGCGGGATCGAATCCCGTTCGAAGCTTAATGTTTTCTAAGATACTATTTAGGAATTGAGAAATAAAATGCAGTGCCTTCCCCTTCTTTGCTTTCAAACCAAATTTTTCCACCCAGATTTTCAATGATTCCCTTACAAATTACCAACCCAAATCCACTTCCCCCGTATTTTCTCTTAAAAGAGATGTCCACCTGATAGAACTTTTTGAAGACAGAGTCTTTTCTTTTTTCCAAGATGCCAATACCATTATCTTTTACAGAAAACAAGATAGAATCTCCCTCTTCCTTGGCTATAATCTCAATTTTTCCCCCAGTTGTAGGCACGAAATCAACTGCGTTTTGTATCAAATTGTAAAAAACATCGTTGAGCCTAGTTTTGTCACTAGTTATTGATTTTTTTGTACTAGTCAAGTTTACAAACTCTATCTTCTTGTCTCCCATCATGAACATGCATGATCCCACCACCTCATTCATGAGACTGTCAACATTGAATTTTTCCTTCTTGAATTCCATTGTATTGCTGTTGAGTTTTTGCACATCAATGATGTCACGCATTAATTGTTCCAATTTTGCTGCATTGTCATAGATTTCATTTACTGCCTCAGATTGTTTTTCAGTCAAACTTCCAAGTGAATTATCACTTAGAGTTTTGGCATATTTTTTTATTGGCGCTATAGGGATTTGGCATTCTTTTGCAACCATCATGTAAAATTCTTCCTTTGTGGCATCCATCTTTTTTAGTTCTTCAAGCTGTATCCTTTGTCTTTCATGATCTCCCAAGACACTGTGTGCTTTGTAAATTTCAGACATGTCCCGTATTGCAGTGTTGCTTCCGATTAATTTGCCCTTGTCATCGTAGATATTGTTTGCACTGATTAATCCAGGAAAAACTGTTCCATCTTTTCTTTTGAACCATATCTCGATATCCTCTACTCTGCCCGATTTTTTCCATATTTCAAAGGTTTTGTGCATATTATCTATACTTCTTTCCGCAGTATGATCAAACAAAGACTTGCCAAGAACATCTTCTTTTGAATAACCAAAATTTTTGACATATGCTTGATTACATTCCAATATTATTCCATTAGTGTTTACTGTTCTTTGTAGAACAGGCGAGTTTTCATAGATATTTCTATATTTTATTGGATCAGTTTTGGATTCAGTTCTTTGTGATTCTACCACATACTTTGGGGGTGAAATAGAATTTTGTTTTCTATTGCTCAACCATACAATAATGCCTCCACTTGCAGCACAAACTACTCCAAGAAAAAACACTTGGCTTGAGAAAGGTTCATGCACATCTAATCCATAGACAGCAATTAAAAGTCCAAAAATGCCTATCATCAGCCCCCCAATAGGACTAAAATTAGTCATGCTCCAGAATTTCCTCCATTTGGTTTTCCTATAGAACAGATCATTCTAGGAATTACAAGCAAAGAGTTTGAATCAATTATTGATTTTGTATATTGTATGAGAGTGTACTGTGAAACTAACAGATTAACTTTTCATGTGTTAGGTTTTCAAGATAAATTAGAAAAAGACGTCTAGTCTATTTCCAACAGAGAAATTATCATATCAAGTAACTCCTGGATTCTTTTCTTTATTCCTTCAAGAACCTGCTTGATTTCATTTCCTGAGATCCTTGCTTCATGAATTTGCAAACTTTTAGAGACTTGATCCATGCCATGCTCTGTAATGAATTTGTTGAATTTATCTAGAAACTTGCTTTCAACAAGTATCTGACTTGCAGTCTCCAGATCCCGGACTGGCTGATATACAGTAGACTTGCCAAATAGGTCCATCATGTCATGAGGTAGACTGATCATGTTACCATAAAGATCGTAAAACTTCCAAGCAGTCTTTCTGTATGGTGGGAGGTTTTGATAGAGTTCATCCCTTGTTTTGTATCGTACCAAATAGCCATTAATCTCAAGGTCAAGCCATGCATTTCCATCAGATATTCCAATCATTTTGCAGGCATCCTTGCAGGTTTCCAATATGTCATGCAATGATCTTGTCTCTTCCAAGAGTTCAACACTTACATTTTTGGCCATTTGTAGAATTTTTCCTTTCTCACTTGAATTCAATACAATCAGCATTGAAAGTATCTTTGATTTTACTCTATCTTATTGAGATTGTGGTGTTTTCTGTATTCTAGTAGTTTTTAATCAGCAGTTCAGTGTGTCCAGTTCTCTTTTGTGATACAGAATTGATGAATCTATTTGCGTTTATCTCAATTATTCCATCTGAAAACTCTTTGAAGAGTTCAACTATTTCACCAGATTTAGAATTTGACAGTAATACCTTGACGCCTTTTTTATCAAGTGCTTTGAACTTGGCATAGAGCCTTTCTTGGTCATTAAAATCAAAATCACTATCAGTATAACTTGTAAAGCTAGCAGTTGAGCTAACTGGCTGATATGGAGGATCCAAGTAAACAAAATCTCCATGTCCAACACCTTTTAGAGCATCTTCAAAATCCTGGCATTTTATCGAGATGTCTTTTGATTGCAACACCTTACTTACTTCAAAGAGATTTTCCTTGTTTACAATGTTTGGGTTTACATATCTTCCAACAGGGACATTGAATTTTCCTTTGCTGTTTACACGGTATAATCCATTAAAGCATGTCTTATTGAGAAAGATCAATCTTGAAACTTTATCAATTTCATTTTTAGGATTAGTTTCTCGTATCTTGTAATAGTAAGTATCATGGTTTTTGGAATAGTTTTCAGCATGGTTTTCAAGCGATGAAACAAGTTCCTTTACGTTATCTCTAATTGTGACATATGACAATACCAGATCAGAATTAAGGTCAGAGATATGCCATCTTGTTTTTCTTTCTTTAGATACAAGAGAGAAAAATACCGCACCGCCACCTAGAAACGGTTCAAAATATCTTTCAAATTTACTAGGAATGTGATTTGTAATTACAGGTAAGAGTTGTCTTTTACCTCCCGCCCATTTTACAAACGGTTTTGGTGCAACAGAAATTAATTGGTATTCTTGTTTCAATACCAACTACTTGGGAAATTATATTTCCTTTAATTAGATAACAAAAGATCACACCTTGTGTAACTTTTTTTAATCTAAAATGAAGCTCAAGATAGCTTACTAGTACTCAAATAATAAAAGTAAAAGGAGAAGGGGATTTAGTCCCACTTAGACCAGGCTGCCATCCATCTGTATGTCCATGTTGTTAATTTGCAACCCAATGCAGTCATTGTTACTGTCAAAACTGCACTAGCGCCTGCACCTAACGCGACGGGACTATCATAGAACTTGCCTACTTGGGGTTCTATTGGAGTCATGTATGGAGGCAATGTGGTTCTTGGGTATTTGAAAGCAGTCTCAAGAGGATCATCTATTGTGATTAGATTGATCATGTTGAACAACGACATAGACATTCCACAGAGTACACCGCCTATTAGGATCAAAGAGTGTTTGTTTCTCTTTGTTGCCCAATATGCCAAATCCATCAGTATTGCCGATGGAATCCACATTGGTACCACGATGAAACTGTACGGATATCCTAAGGAGAACCACGCACCTTTTGCAATCCACGTATACACTGTCATTATTAGTGCATAGTATGTTGCTGTTCCTGGAACGCCAGTGAACGTAAGGTAGTATGCTGCACCGACTGCGAGCATCAATGATTGTGATAGAGTAAATATCACATAAGATGTCCACATCCAGTCAGTATAGAAGATGTAGTCTCCTGCGTTGATTGTCAACAAGGTCGAGTTGACTGCTACCACTACTATGAATAAGTAGTGAGTACATCGTCTTAGCCAGACCATTGGATTGTATGCAGGAAGTGATGTATATAAAATTTTATGACATGCGAGATCAGGCAGAAAATAAACCAAGTTGAGATAACTCTAATGAAGAATAATAAAAGAAAAGATGAAAAGGAATTTTCCTATCCGAAGAAGACACAATCAGTCACAAGTGTTGCGATAGCAACTGCTGCGATCACACCAGCTATAAGACCATTGTATGTCTTTGCTTTTGATGTACCCTCGGTCACTACTTTGACACAAAATAGGTACCCAATAGCTTCTATGATTGTAAGTACAGTTAACGCAAAGTGTGCGCTTGGCGGTGGATATGCCCATGGATAATATACGCATGCAACGGCAACTCCTCCCCATGTTCCTGCCCAGAGTGCAACGAATGCACCAGTGATGAGTCCAACCATATCTTCGACACGTCGGCCTATCATCTTACTGACGTCGGAACTGGAAGCTCCGCCACCTGTACCGAATCCTTTTGGTAAGGTCATTTGGATTTATTGACAGATGTATGCTTTTAAATCTTTTCCCAAGATGAGATACAACTTACGTTAAGTTGATCGGAGAAAAATAAGAAAAGAGCGCTTGTGCGCGTTTATGGGATTGATCTACTGTACAATTTGCCTTCTAGAGCCATCTTGTACATTTCTGCAACATATGGGTTCTCACCTGGTGTTTCTGCTCCAAGTTCGACGAGTCGTGCGTATACTCTTACTACATAGGCAAGTGCGCCCATGAAAGCAACGACGACACCCATGTTAAACATCCAGTGGTTTGGAACTGCGAAGATCTCCTCTACATACCAGAAGTGCCACATCTCATTGACACCTATTGTGAACATGGTTGCCAAGTAACCAAGGATGGTCATCTTGAGACCGGTGTTCATTGAGTTGTTTGGACCTCTCAGAATTGGTACCTTTCTGTCATAAACAGCTACCATTCCCCATCCTAATGGAAGAGCAATGAAATGGCTGTATAACCACCAGTGTGCTGGTGTGAAGGCACTATCTCTGATTGATGTCTGGTGTAAAGATCCGTCTACGAAGTTATCGACCTCTACTGATGCAGCGATTGATCCCAATGCGATGATGATAAGCCAGATCTTCTTCAGTCTCTGGATTTCAACTTCTTTTGGAATTAGTGCTGGCATTTGTGCCATGACGTTTGGAATGATTACCAGTTATTTAAAAGATGAGTTATAATTTCTATAATATTAATTCTAATTTTTACATCATTCAACTTGAAAATTCAACAATAATAATTGAAACCCGGACTTAATCACATAATAATAATGTACAAAAAATGATGCAATCCATGATAAACATGGATGTATAACACATGATCAGATTCTAAGGGGATCTTATAGGGCAAAATATATATCGTTGTAGTTTCTCAGTTGGTTTAGTTAAGCGATATGGTCGATAAGAAGTTTATTGTAGCTGCAATAGGTGTGATAGTAGCACTTGGAGCAGTTGGACCATCATTAGCACAAATGTTCCAACATGCTGAGGCACATGGTGTCCAGGCACAGTTACAGAGTCGTTTCGTAAGAATAGATGGCGAGACATGGTCAAAACAATCTGTTCATACAGGAGACACTTTGACAGTATCTGGTAAATTTGTAAGTCTTGTAAACAGAGACTTGCGAGGCTGGTACACCGTATATGGTGACTCATCCAACGCTGGTAACAGATGGGAAATTGTAGCAAGAGATCCACCTGGTAACGTAATTACGATACCAGCAAACGCAGTGGTTCCATACAAGTTAACCATTAAGGCACTTGAACCAGCAGTATATCACATGCATACGCAGCTTAACGTAGCAAGCATAGGTCCAGGTCTTGGTCCAGGACAAACAGTCGTGGTAACAGGCGATCCAATCGTAAAACCAATCCCATACACAAACGTAGCCTATCAATCGATAGTAATTGCAGTGGGATATGTGGTTACTTTCGCAACAAGACCTTGGCAAGTGATTTAAAAACAATCACCCCCTCTCTTTTCATTTTCTAAGTCAGATAGTGAGAACTGTTTTTATAAAAATCAGAATTGAGACTTGGTTATATTAAATTCCAAAGTCCACTTTCTAACATAGTAAAGAGGAACTAGTATAGATATTGGCAGTACAATTATCACTCCAAATGGCCATGAAATGCTCATTTGAATTACCAAGTCTACAAAAAATATTATGACTTCAATTATTATTCCGTAGATTAGCTTTTGTATTCTGTAAAATGCAATTAATTGAGTTACAAAAGTAGGTATTACTGCAAGTATCAGTTGAGTCTTTAGAAATTTTTCATTCTTGTCGTTTGGTGCCATGTCATTAGTACTTGAGTTCGCACTATATCTCTTAACACTATTAATAAGAATTAGACACAGTATACAAACATGATAACAAGGATATTTACAATTTTCATTCTTTTACTAATCACATCTTCAATTCCCTTGTCGTATGCGGATTTAGAGAAAAATCAAAGACAGATAGACATCATAGAATGTCCAATAAGAGAATCTTGTTTCAGTCCCTGTCAAACAACCATCACAATAGGAGACACTGTCATATGGATAAACAAAGATGTCAAGGACCACATGATTTCAAGTGGAAGCGGTCAGAGCGGACCTGATGGATGGTTTTCCAGCACAATAATTCCATCACATGGAATATTTTCACATACGTTTGATAGAAAAGGTGTATTTGTGTACTTTGACAATATGCATCCTTACATGCAAGGTGTCATAATAGTTGATTCTTCACTACAATCATCTTTTATCAAGATGCAACAATCATACTTTTCAGATTGGTGTAGTTGATAGTTATCACCAGTGTTTGACTAGTATTCTATTTTGAAATCATCAAAGTATGCACCAGTATCTTTCTTGGTCCACATGCCAACTTCTCCAGACTGGTAATTGTGATCATTTGCACGTATGATTAGTTGACCATCAAGAAATGCAGCTATTCCCTGTGAAGATACCAATGCTTGCATTGTATGCCATTCCCCAGGCGTAATTGTGACTGACTTGTCATAATTGCATATTAGAAATTCAGGCGTATCTTTACATAAAGAGAGCCTGTTTTGAGCAGAGTCTGCCATAAGAACAAAATAATGTTTATCGTCCACAAATCTAAGTATCATACCTGCAGACTTTGCATGGTCACCTGATACAATTTTAAAACTCATGGTAACATTTTCAGTATCGACATTAGGTGAGTCTGGAATTAATTGCAAATGATAGTCTGCGGTATCATTAATCGATATCTTTTCTAAGACATTTGGCTTTGATGGTGCACTAGAATCTGACTTTATCACCCACAAAGGCTTTTGATCTGTTGACAATTCAGAAAACCCTTGAGGAACTGTCCCGTTTTGATAGGAATCAAAGTTCCATATCTTGACATGATGATATCCAGAGTTTACTTCCGCATTATAATATGCAAAAGATATTCCAATTATTGTAATAGCAGCAAAGATTGTAAGACGTTTCTTCTTACTAAATTGCGGTTTTTTTGATGACAAATATCTACAGGTAGTGTGCCATTTGTGATTGATATAAAGATACCATTAGATGAAAAGACAGAAAAATGAAAACATTAAGAAAATAAATTATTATTTCTTTTCGCGCTTTCTTGGCTTATTTTTGCCTCTCCATTTATCAAAGCCCCAACGTGTGGCTCCAAATGTACCAAGTGTAAAGAAGAACCCACCGACCAGCAGAAAGACAAAATGATGATCAACAAATAACCAAAAAGCAAATCCCAAGACTGCGCTGACAAATTCCAGTACAACAAAAACTAGCCACTTGTCTACCATTTACAAAGTTTGGTAAATTCACATACTATTTACCGTTTCTCAATTTTTAAAAATCAATCAAGAATAACTTGCACAAAACATAAAAATGAAAAAGATGGGAATTTTTTACTCTGCAAATCCAGAGTATGCGTGTTCGCCTACTTGAGATATGTCCAATCCTATTTCTTCTTCTTTTGGTGTAACTCTAACACCACCTGGCCAAATTGCATCTTGGATTCTCCAAATGATGTAAGTTAGGCCAAATGACCAAGCTGCACCGAATCCTGCCCCCATGCTGTTAATTACAAACTGCATTGGGTTTCCAAAGAAGAGACCGTTGTGTGCATATGGATTGATTCTGACTTCACTGAACGCACCTGTAAGCAATGCACCTACAACACCACCCATTCCGTGTACACCCCAAGTATCCAAGGCATCATCTATTCTTGCCCTGTTCTTGATCAGTACACAGTAGAAGCATACTGTTGCACATGCAAATCCTACTATTATTGATGCCCATGTTCCAATGAAACCAGAGGCTGGCGTGATTGCTACAAGTCCAGCAACAGCTCCGTTGACTGCACCGATGGCGCTAGTCTTTCCTGTATGTGCCCAGCTTAAGAACATCCACCATATTGCTGCAACCGCAGTTGCCACGTTGGTGTTCTGGAATGCTTGTGTTTCTAGGAAACCAGCAAAGCCTGCACTACCAGGGTTGAAACCAAACCATCCGAACCAAAGTAATGATGCACCCAAGATTATAAGCGGAATTGAGTGCGGTTCAAATGGTGCCTTACCATATCCTATTCTTCTTCCCAAGAACATTGCGGTAGCTAAACCAGCAAATCCTGAGGTGATGTGAATGACTGTTCCTCCCGCAAAGTCTTCTGCACCCATCTTGGCTAACCAACCAAGTGCGGTACCTTGACTTCCAAGAGACCAGTTGGCATGTCCAGCAACATCATAGATGAATGTAGTCCATAATACGATGTGTATCAGGAATGCGCTCATCTTTACCCTGTCAGCATAACCAGCAATGGCTAGTGACGGAGTGATGGCAGCGAACATGAGCTGGAACATCACATAGGCTAAGTGAGGAATAGTTGGAGCGTATACATCGGCTGGTGCATTGTGCGATACATTATTCAAGCCTACCCAGTCAAGGTTTCCAATAAATCCAACAGGATCAGCAGATGGACCAAACATTATCGAGTATCCAAAGACAACCCATTGGACACTGACAATTGCATAGACCATGAATGCCTGTAACATTACGGTTAGAGAGTGCTTTCGTCTTGTAAGACCTCCATACAAGAATCCCACACCACCAGGAGTCATTATCATGACGAAGACTGCTGCTGCGTACATGAAGGTTGTATCTCCTGTGTCTATACATGGGGCATTACTTCCACCGAATGTTCCGTTACCTGGTGGAGTCATCGGCTGAGCACAGTGAATCTCATGTGTCTTGCTAGGATCTGCAAGAGCTCCTAACGGACCAAACTGAGCGTGTGCGTCCTGTATTGCCGTGAATCCGGATAACCCGACTATTAAGCCTGCGAGCACAAAAACTACCGGCCATTTGTGTTTTGTTACTATCTGCATTGGCGATTTAGAAATTGTCTCCAGCATCTTTCGATAGAGATGTTTCTCATCTATAAAAGGCATTTTATCCTAAAATGTTTTTTTTATGATATTATCGATACATAATATCTGATTTTGTAAAAGTTTAGTATCATAGAATTAGAAAAAATTCTAAATAAAATTATTATACAACTTACAGACTAGAGCACGCATGACTGAAGCAGGAATAGAAATTTTCATTGCAACAGGAGTAACTCTTGCAATGACAATAGCAATTTACTTCGGTGAAAGAGCTCACAGGTATAATTTAGCCAAGAAAGGAAAAACTTGGGGAACCTATGGCTTTAGGTATGAAGGCACCGGTCAACACGCCTAGAGTAAATCCCTTTTATCATATTTTTGTAATATCATCAGCGATTAGATAGATTGATTTATTCACAACAAATGTTGGACAAATTATGAGAGAAAATCTGGAAGAAGAAGAACACATCATAGCATCGCTTCCACAGATTTGGGGAATAGCATTAGGGTTAGGAGGATTTTTTCATAAAAATAAAGAAGGTATTCTTGTTCTTACAAGCAAAAATGTAATTTTTGTTCCACGTTACATTTGGATTACTGCAAAAGAAAAGGAGCGATATTTTGCAGGTGATAAGGCTGGAATAGAAAAGATGTCAAACTACAATGAATCAGATCTGGATGAAGATTTGACTGAGAATCCAAAATCATGGATAATACATCTAGATTCCATAACAGACGTTGGAAGCATAACAACAAGAAAAGTTGATTTCTTGAGGATCACATTTACAGAAAAAGGAAAAGAGAAAAAATATGATTTTGGAATTACCAAAACTGTAACAAACTACCCATATAGACAGCCTCTAGTTTTCAAAAATTTAGACTGGAGTTTATGGATAGGTTTGATAGTATCAAAACTAAAAAAACCGTAGATTATAGCACTAACTATTACCTTTAGAGCATAGTTTTTCTCGTGCCTGAGAAATAATAAAATCATCATCAATGTCTGTGGTTTTTAAGAATTTCAAATCAAATACCTTCTTTTTAAATTTGAATATTTCAAGCTCATATTTTTTGTTTTTAGGAGAATAGTTTGCAAGTTGTAATGATGCAGACCCATTGTATTCTTCCATAAACTGCTGATAGTGATCTGATATTTTTAGGGATTTTAAAAAGACATTGGATGTCTGCAATATGCGAGATTGGCAATACAGTATGAATTCATAGTTAGTATCTCCTTCAAAGAATCTCATTTTGATCTCATCGTCTGGCCAGTATTTTATTATCTGATTCCAGGTGTTCACAAGTTTTCTTTTATTATCAAATATCAAGTAAATAGTAGGACGCACATCAAACACATGATATCCCAGACCTAGAAAATCTTCAAACCAGTCTATTTTAGAATCTACCATGTTCAATTCCAAGTATGTATTGTATTTAATGATTAGAATGGGAGTAAGAATTTACAATAAGAAAATTTAAGATGTCAAATAGTTCAGAATATTTTGTAATACACATGGGAAATAGAAAGCGAATCGGCGAGATAATGAAGATGAGTAAAGAAGAATTATACCAATATCTCAGACAGGAAGATGCTGCAATACAATCAACAGATAAAATAGAAATGAAACCCTTTGAACATGGCATCAAGATTTTTTACTTCCACAAAGATTCAGAAACTCCCTACAAGACTCGTGTGTATCTAAACCCAGACGAATCAGAATCGTTAAAATAAATAAAATTACTTTTAGGTAAAATTATAAAATTAAAATGAAAAAAGTGTGTGATTATAGGAAGGGTTTTGCTTTGAGTTCACGCCACTTGCCACGAGCCCAGAATCCCCATTTCTGTTTGTCTTCATTTGCATAGTAACATTTCTCATTGTGAGGACATTCCATGCATTTTTCAGACGGTTCGATTGCTGGAGCAATGTTGTTTGTCAGCAAGGTATTGAGAATTTTAGCTCTACGTTTTGTTTCGTGTAAAAGCTTCTCACTCTTTGGCACATTAAATTCCATTTCGTTTCCTTCTCTATCGAAGTAGACAATCACTCCTTCAGGTTTGTCAAACATAAACAGATAGGAGTTCAGGTGTATGAAATCTGCCGGATACGGCATTTCAGGTAATTTTTCTGAACTTCTAAAGAGCATCACTACTTCATCTTCAACTCTGTCAGCTCTACCGACAATCTTTACGTTAGAACCTGCATCAAGTTGACCGTCAATTGGTTTTTCCATGATGCTAAATGCGCTCTTTTGCATTATCTTTGACACCATCTGCTTGTGATTGCTTTCAGATGGATCCTTTCGATCAAGGTATGCATTTCTTAAACATCCGCTTACCTCATCTACAGTGATCTTACCTTCGTCAGCTACTTGTGGATTAATTGCTGCAAAGACTTGCTCAATTACATCGTAAACATCTACTCGTGGTGGTGCATCAGTTGCTGCACGATAGTTTTCAATTCCTTCCTTAATTTTGTCTTGAACTTTTCCAACGATTTTTGCTTTTTTGTAGCTAGCTTTGGATTCTGTCATTCTTTTGAAGAGTGGGATTTCATCTATAAAAGGTATTTTATCCTAAAACAATGTTTTTATGATATTATTCTTTATTTTGTAATATTTTAAGCAATGATTTTAATAAAAGCATTTCATATGTGCAATGAATCATGACCCTTAAAAAAATAGAGGCAATATTTCCAAAAGAAAAATTGGATGCGGTCTTCAATGCCCTAACAGAACTTGACATAAGTGGATTTACGTACATGGATGTCAAGGGCAGAGGTGCTAGACCAAGAGAAATGGTTTCATCAGGCAGAGGAGGACGTATTGAAGCTACACACAATGTGAATGCACTAGTCTATGTAGTTGTCACTGAGAGTCAGTTATCTAAAGTAATAGATGCAATAACTACTCATGCAGGTACAGGGGCAGCAGGAGAAGGAAAGATCTTCATCTACAACCTTGATGATGCGGTAGACATAGGAACCAAAAAACGCGGCGAATCCTCACTCTAAATTTCTTTTACCTATTTTACTTTAATTTATAGAAAGACTCCCTGGTACTTTTTTTGGGATAGAAAATATCTTAATCTATATAACTCCAACAAGCACAACAAAATCATGTTCTGGCCTGGAATGGGAGATCCGACAAAACGTAAAAAAATGCTCAGATTTCTTGCAATTTCAGCAGCTGTTGGAGTAGCAGTAGTTTTGATCAGTACTACAGCAATTTCACAGGTCAAAGAACAGGATCCTCTTTATCACAAATGCGTTAATGGTTTGGATATTCAATATCATGTATCTGCTTCACTAGATGTTCAAGTAGATGGTAAAAAATGGGAAAAACCGATAGATACCACTGTTATTCCAAAAGATTGTGAAAGATCTATGGTTTTTCTAGATGATGGAACTATTCGCGGCGAATGGACAAAGCAGTACCCATTTGAGGTAGGCCAATTTCTTTGGATGTCAGGCTTTCCGTTGAGAGACATGGATGAAGTTAAATCAAAAATTTATGTAAATGGAGTAGAATCTCCTGACTTTATTCATACAATAGTTCAGGATGGAGTACACTACAAGGCAGAGTTTGCCACAAAGAATGCCGGAGCACCAACCTTTACACCACCACCTAAAAGCTAAGTATCACCCAAAGCCAGATTCGGAACAATCCAGACTATAAAATTATTCAGAAAATAACTTTAGTTGAGAATAAATTAAAAATAAGGAAAAAGAGTTTTGGGGTTTACCAGTATTTACCGTTGTCTGGTATCAGACCAATGCCTTCTCTTTCAAAGTGCTTGTTGAGTTCTGCGACCCATCTTTCTCTTGTGTCGCCACCAAGACCGTGCACTCTGAGCCAGAATGCAATTACTCCGAGAAGGAATACTGTGAACATGATGGTTGCGAATATGTAGACCATCACATCATAGAATAGCGGGTCATAGTTTGGACCTATTTGACCTGCAAAGTTTGACAGCATACCTACGAGCATAGTGAATATCGTGCTCATCATAATTCCAAGCAATTTAAGTGCGATATATACATTTCTGTAAGAGATAAAAAATAGAGATCTAACGGGAGATTAATAAAATAAGAAAAAGAGAAGAACTAAGCTCTCTTTGCTTTTTCCGCTTGCTTTGCTCTTACAACAAAAGCAATGAAGATTCCACCGAATATTCCACCTGAGATGATCGATGCACCGAGTACACCGCTTGCATCAAGATATGGAGTACCTGAACCTGCGTGCGGATTATTTTGTACTGCCTGTACCTTAGCTCTTGCTAGTGCCAATTCCTGTTCGAGCCCAAGACCACCACCTGGTGTGTACTGAGCTGCAGCAAATGGAGCAAATGTAGAGGCTACAAATAGAGCCAACAGTGCAGTTCCAACAATTATTGGTGTTTTCATATGAATACCTAATTGAGATTCGATTTCGTAGATATTTAACTTTTATGCAATTAATACTTGCGCGGAGTCAAGTAACATTTATGTTTCCTTAAAAAACAAGCGGTTCGTGGGTCGATTACATTCACATAGACATGGCAAGTCACATTCGACAAGACCAATCACTCCTAGTACACCTACATGGGTAAAACAGAGTCCAGCTGAGATTGAAGAATTGGTTGTCAAGTATGCAAAAGAGGGCCTTCCTCCAAGCAAGATTGGAATAAAATTGCGTGATCAGTATGCAATACCAATTACAAGACAAATTGTCAAAAAATCAATTACAGAGATCCTCGAACAGAAAGGAATCAAAACAGAAATGCCTGAAGACCTGAATAACTTGGTAACCAAGGCACTTGGTCTACAGAAACATTTGAAGGAGCACAAGTCTGATAAAAGAAATGTCAGATCGCTTGAACTCTTAGAGGCAAAAGTTCACAGATTATCTTCATATTACAAGAAGATTGGCACGATAGCCAAAACTTGGAAATATAAGGCAGTTATTGCTCAACTCGAGTAATGGCAAAGTTAGATCAAGCATTATCTTACTTTCATGACAGGGTTTCTGATTGTATCAAAACAGGAAAGAATATTTCAGTAATTACTCATCTTGATTGTGACGGTATAACTTCTGGAAGTATTGTTACAAAATCTTTGATCAGATCAGGTGCAAAATGTACCGTACGAACTGTCAATGAATTCAGCCAGGGCGTTATTGAAAAAATGAAAAATGATTCAAGACAGTTTCACATAATCACAGATCTTGGCGGAGGATTTGCAAAGGACATTGATAATGCATTAGATGATGATTGGATAGTAGTTGATCATCATCAAATACCACAAGAAGAATTTGATAACCAGAAAGTGATCAATGCTTGGAAATACGATGTTGATGGCGGAAAAGATGTTTCTGCCGGAGGCATGGCATATCTTGTTTCAAAAGCGCTCCACAAAGAAAATACAGATTTAGCATGGATTGCAGTCGTAGCAGCACTGGGTGATCGTCAGGATCAAGGTGAAAAGAAATCATTTACAGGAATAAATTTGGAAATTGCATCTGCGGCAAAGAAGAACAATCAAGTTGAAATTGATTTGGACATTTTGCTCGTTGGAAGAGAGACAAGACCACTCCCAGATGCACTTGCATTTACCTCACAGCCCTTCATTGAGGGTTTAACATGGAATCGTGACGCGTGTCTTTCACTTTTAAATTCCTCAGGAATAAAATTAAAGGATGGTAGTAGGTGGCGTGTTCCGGCAGAACTAACAGAGGATGAAAAACGGACACTTTTACAGACAATATCAAAGTACATTTCGACTAAAAATGCAAGCGACATACTAGATGAGCTTGTAGGATACACATACACATTATCTGGTGAGGATAAGAGAAGTTTTCTTCGAGATGCAAGAGAATTTTCTACAATGCTAAACTCTTGCGGTAGAATCCGCAAGGCTGGAGTGGGAATAGCAATTTGCATGGGAGACAGGACCAAGATGTTACAAGAGGGTGAAAACATACTGGTAGAATATAGAACATTCTTGAGAACTTACATGAATACACTCTCCAGTGAAAGATGGAGAATAACCGATAATGGCCACTACTTGATGGTAAATGGCGAAGGTCTTGTTCCAGAAAATATGACAGGCGCAGTATCATCACTTCTTGGAGGATCACAAAAAAACACAGGAAAGATAATCATACTTAGAACTAATGGCGAAGAAGGAACAATAAAGTTCTCTTCACGTAAATCTACTGGATGTAAATCTGAAGTAAATTTGGGATTGTTAATGCGAGAATGTGCTGCAAAAGTGTCTGGAGTAGGCGGAGGACATGCAGCAGCTGCGGGAGCAAGAATTACAAAAGACAAATTAGATGAATTCCTAGATTACCTGGAACAAAATGTCTCTAGAATGCAAAGTTCAAGTGTTTCTGAGTAACCTTTCAGATAAAAAGGCAGAATCCATAAGAAAATCTTTGGAGCCTGATAATGTAGATTTTCCAGAAAATCTTTCTTTTAGAATTGAAAAGGATGGAACATCTTTGATTTTCACATTTGAGGGTAAAGGAAATATACGAACATTGATCTCTACTATTGATGAAGTTCTTGAACAGACTCAAGTTATACTCAAAGTGACTAGCTAATGCTTGACCCAAAACTTCTTCGAGATAATCCTGAAAAGATCAGAAACATGTTAGAAGCAAGAGCTGTGAAATTTCCTCTTGATGATTTAATATCACTAGACAAGGATAGAAGAGAATTAATTGTAAAAACTGATGAGTTTAGGAAAAAAAGAAATGATGTGTCATTAGAAATTGCAAGAAAAAAGAAAACAAAGGAAGATGCTTCCAGCCTCATAGAGCAGATGCAAACAGTTTCTGAAAATCTTCAGAAATTGGAAGAAGGCCAGATAAAAACAGAAGAAAATTTCACGAAACTTTCTTTAACACTACCCAACATGATACACGAGTCAGTCCCCATTGGAAAAGATGAGACGGCAAACAAGGAGATAAAAAAATGGGGTAACATACCTACTTTTGATTTTCCCATAAAAGACCACATAGATTTGACACAGAGTCTTGACCTTGTAGATTTAGAGAGAGCGGCCAAAGTTTCAGGGGCACGGTTCTACTATCTCAAAAATCAACTTGTCAGATTAAATCAAGCACTATTACAATTTGCACTTGATTTTTTGACTGAGAAAAATTACACTCCCATACAAACACCATTTCTGATAAACAGAGCTGCCATGGAAGGAGCTATAATTGCACAAGACTTTGAGGAAGTGATTTACAAGATTGAGGGCGAAGACCTCTATCTCATAGGAACAAGTGAGCATGCAGTAGCATCAATGCATTCAGATGAAATAATCGACGGTAAAAAATTGCCCCTAAGATATGCTGGAGTCAGTACATGTTTTAGAAAGGAGGCAGGAGCTCATGGCAGAGACCAGAAGGGAATATTCCGAGTACATCAATTTGAAAAAGTAGAACAGTTTGTGTTTACAAGACCTGAAGATTCGTGGCAAGAGCATGAAAGAATGTTAACAATAGCAGAAGAATTTTATCAAAAAATGGAGATACCATATAGAATCATGTTGTTGTCAAGCGGCGATCTGGGCAAGGTCTCGGCCAAGACCTACGATCTGGAAGCTTGGATGGCAGGTCAGAAAAACTATAGAGAGATAGTGTCTTGTTCTAATTGTCTTGACTTTCAAGCAAGAAGACTGAAGATAAGATTCAGAGACAGGACAGATGAACAGCCACAATATCTCCATTCCTTGAACAGTACTCTAGTAGCAACTACAAGAACAATGGTGGCAATAATTGAAAACTTCCAGACCAAAGACGGACATATTGCAGTTCCAAAGGTATTGCAAAAGTATGTGGGAACTAGCCTAATCTAAAATGTCGTACAACTTATATTTTGGCCGCAGAAGGTCATCATAGTTGGCTCGTCAAAAGACTGCAAGAGTAAAAGACAAGTGGAGGGAAAAAAAGTGGGTTACAGTACTGCTTCCTGCTTCATTTGATAAAAAACCAATTGCCTATATTCCAGTCACTGATGATGAGAACGCAATTGGTAGAGTAATAGAGGTCACACTACATGATATCCTAAAAGGAGATCCTTCTCAGCACCAATTCAAGCTATATTTCCAGATTCACAAGATAGACGGAGAAACTGCAACTACAATTTTCAAGAGATTTGAATATGCAAAGGAATTCCTAAGAAGTCTTGTAAGACGAGGTTCCTCATTGATTAGTTTCATCGCAGATGTAAAGACCAAAGATGGGTACATTTTCAGAATAAAGATAGTTGCATTGACCCAGAAGAAGCTTAACACATCAAGAAAACATGCAATCAGACTAGTTGCTCAAGAGGTAATGTTAAAAACTATTCCAGAGATGACAATAGATCAATTCATTCAAGCTACAGTATTTGGAAAGATAAACTCAGATGTAATGGCAGCAGTCAAAAAAATAGTTCACGTAAGACATGTTGGAATCGAAAAGGCAAAGCTCATAAGAACTGCAGAGGGCGAAATTGCTCTGTTGCAGGCCTAATAGATATTAGCCTATAATTCATACAGTATACAATATGACACATCAGTTAGAAGTTACAGCTGAGGTAATCTTTCATGCAACAGAAGATAGTAAGAAAATCTTTGAGCCCATCTTTGATTTATTCCAAATAAAAGAAGATGAATTTGCCATAGAAAAAACTCTTGGGCATTACGGAAATACAATATCACTTGCCAAGATAACACTTACAAAAAAACGTGCAGAGGAATTTATCAAGAAATTAGCCTCAAAAATATCAAAGACCCAGATGGATGAATTGGTAGAAAACATGGATGCATATTTTGAAGATACTTCACTTTTTTTGAGAATAGGCAAAAATGAGATCGTAAGAAAAGAGATCAGTTTACAACAAAACAACGCAATAAAAATTAAAATAAAAATGCCAATCTACAAAAAAGACCAAATTTCAAAAAAATACATAGAATTACTTACGGTTTGAATAAAATCCGCAAAGCCTAGCATGATTTAATAATATTTATCGGCCTAAGAGAAAGGGGATGAGGTAATATTTTTGCCGCTCCAGTCTGAGCATCTGCTGTGAAGAAGCCGCGACGAACCGACCCAAAATACCTTTGATCTATTTTCATACGGTTCTTTTAAATAGAGTGGATCCTGTTTTTTCGCTGTGAAAACAGATTATGATATCATAGTAGCAGGTGGAGGCCTTGCAGGAATGATTGCTGCCCAGTCTGCATCTTATTACTCTAAACAGAGATTATCAATTCTAGTAATAGATAGAAATCCAGAACTTACAATTGGCAAGAAGACAATCAACGGTTGGGTTTGTGGAGACGCAGTTGGAAAGAATACCGTAGACTACATGACCGAGCGAATAAAGATTGCATGGGGTAATCCTGAGATTGAACATCCAGTAAAAGGAGTAATGGCATTTTCTCCAGATAAAGAAACATCGATTCCCTTTGACGGTGATGGATACATGTTAAACAGACAACAACTTCCCCAACGTCAGCTTCGTGATGCAAAGAAGGCCGGAATTAATATCCAATATTCTACAGCATTAAGAGGTCTACTATATGATAGTGGAACAGTTGTTGGAGTAGAAGGAACAAATTTAGTTACAAATGAACCATTCAAAAAAACTGCAAAGATAGTAGTTGATGCTACAGGAGTTACCTCCATGTTAAGAAACGGTTTGACCATAAGCACAAAGATAGAACGAAAAATAGACCGTGACGACTTGGAATCAACTGGACGACACATTATGAAATTTGAACAGGGTATTGATGACAAGAGAGAGTTTGATCCAGATTATTGCATAATCCATCTTGATCAAGATATAGCTCCTGGAGGATATGGATGGGTTTTCCCAAAAGGAAAAAACAAAGTAAACATTGGTTTAGGAGTACAGCAAAAGGAACTGATAAAGAGAAATCAAAGATTAGGAACTCATGATGACGTCACTAAACTGATTAATGATTATGTAAAGATAAACAAAGCAATCAAGAATCCAAAATTATCAGATGATGAAATGGATTCCAATAACGTAACAGGCAACTGGCAAGTGTCCGTCAGAAGACAAAACGATTGTTTGGTTGCAAATGGATACATGATGGTTGGTGATTCGGCATGGATGCCAAAACCACTTGATGCTGGAGGAATCGGTCCTGCAATAGTTGCAGCTACAATTCTAGGTAAAAATGCAGTAAATGCAATTGAAGCAAATGATGTTAGTGAGACAGGTCTTTGGCAATACAATATTGATTTCATAAATGATTACGGATACAAAACAGCAGGTCTTGAAATTTTTAGACGCCTACTTCAGACTCTTACAAACGACCAGATAAACTATGGAATGAAGCACTTTTTGTCAAAGTTGGATGTAGAGGCAATCAGTAAAGGAGAACATCCAGACTTTGGAACAGTTGGAAAACTAGGCATGATGATAAGAGGGGCTCTTAACAAAAAGTTGGCAGATGGGCTCAGATTCACAGCACAACAAAACAAGACATTAACTGAGCATTATTACAACTTCCCCAAAAAGCCAGAAGGTTTTGATGCCTGGCAGAAAACTTTGCATCATATCCTAGATGAATCATATGCAAAAATACAAGTCTAGATCTACAAACCCATTTAAGACATTTTTAAATTAAGGATGAGACCTGGATCAAATGTGCTTGCAGAGTCATCATTATACATAGACTGGAATAATTCCTTTGAAGTTTTGGATAAGGCGTACGCAGCTAACCTATTTGTGCTCGTAATAGGTCCCAAGGGGACAGGTAAGACCACACTAGTAAGAGAATTTGCTACAAAGAGAGGGATTAATCTTGAATCAATTAATTTCAGTTTAAGAACACGTGAAAGTCACCTAGTAGGTGCAAAGACATTAGAGAATGGTGCAATCGGATTCGAACAAGGAATTCTAGTCAAATCCATGAAAGAAGGAAATATGCTGTATCTTGATGAGATAAACTCTGCAGAAGCAGATGTACTTCTTCGTCTTGATGAGGCATTAGATGATAGAAGGCAGATCGTTCTAAAAGAATCAGGCGGAGAGATGATCAAAGCCGCAAAAGGATGGTTTGTTGTTGCTACAATTAATCCGTTATCACATGTCGGTACAAAAGAGCTACCGCCTCAATTGTTAAGCAGATTTCCAATAAGATTAAGACTAGATTACCCACCAGAAGACATTGAATTTCAGATAGTCAAACAGTATTCATCTGGATCCCATGAAAAAGAGATCATACAAGGAATAAAGTTGGCAAATATTCTACGACAAGCAGCTGCAGTAGAAGAGCTATACTATTCTCCAAGTTTGCGTGAAACAATAGCATTTGCAAAGATACTTGATTCTGGTATGAAGACAAGACAAGCTGCAGAGATAGTATTTGCTAATGTATACCTACAATGGGGTAGTGTTGAATTCCAGAAAGTAAATGACATCATAACATCGATGTTTGGTAATTAATGCAATCATTACATCTCAGAAACGATACATTACTTGAGATAGCAACATTTCTTGTCAGAAGATGGTCTGAAAAAGGGTCTATCACTATCAGCATATCTGATCAAAAGGAAGTACAGACCAAATTACGAGAAAACAAAGTCTTGATGTTTCCATTAGAGCGATATCAAGGATCAGATTTTCAAAAATACAGACAGTTCAGAATAGCTTTATGGTATGAAGCCATGCGGATTAGATATTCAAATAAAATTCTCAGCAATGATCATGCCTTTGGCTTTATTCTCAATACTCTTGAGACAAGAAGAATTGAAACTATAGCAAGAACGGTTTGGCAAGGAATGGACGGTGAGATCATCTTCAGGTATGGTGTTTCTTGGCTTTACAGGCCATTGTTGAACACACTATATGGAAACGCCAGAATTGTAGAAGGTTTTTCTCAATATTTTCTATTAGGAGATATCAAAGGTGAACTCTCACCTAGCGCATTTGAAAAAGTCCAAAAAGCAAGCAAGTTAGCCTTGGAAATAGTCAAAGAATCAATTGAAAAAAAACATGAAACAGATTGGCTTGAAAAGAAGATACCTGAAATAATCAAAATTCTAGAAATTGACCCACTTTTAACTATCCCAATATCAATACCCAAAATCAGTTCAGGGATGGCACTTTCAGACCAAGAATTTGTAAAGACCCTGAACAAGATTGCAAAATATCGCGAAAGTGACTTTGGTGAGTTGGATCCCAAAAGAATTTCTGAAGGTAAAGAGGTCTTAGAAGAATTCAAAGTTTTACTTGAAGAAGCAAAAAGGACAGAGAATAAGGGTCTAAACAATGAAGTAATAGGGATAAGCATCCCCAATGCAACAAATGTAGACGAGACAAAGATTATTGATACAGATCTTATAAACCACCTTAAAGCAAAATTCAAGGAATGGAAATCAGGCTGGAAAGAAGAACATGTTTTTTCAGGAGACGAATTTGATGAAGAAGCATACATGGAAGGTCACAAGCCTTTTCTATCAGATAGAAAAATTGCAATCAAGACCAAAATTGTGATACTTCTTGATCATTCATCCAGTATAGCAAATCAGGAAATACAATACAAAAAGGCCACACTTGCTTTATGTGAAGTTTTAGAATATTTGAAAGTAAAATTTTCTGTATTTGCATTTAACACCGAACAAAAACAAGTTACTTGTTGGTTAGTAAAGCCAGAAAATTTGAAATGGAATAATATTTCTGCCAAGAGACTTGCACAGATAAAAGCAAACGGCAGTACTCCATTAGCAGAAGTTTACAACATGTTGTTACCATCTCTTCGATCAAAAAAACCAGACATATTTTTGACATTAACAGATGGTGAACCATCAGATCCTGATGCAGTTCGTTCTATAATGAGAGATTTCAAATCAATTGGTGTAAAGATGGTCGCAATAGGATTTGGGCCAGACACGGGAGATGCCATAGTAATTGCAAACAACCTCAGAAGATTAGGTTATGAGCGTACTCTTGCAGTAAGCAGATTAAGCGATATCCCAAAAAGAGTTTTGAACGTCCTAGGAACTAGTTAAAGTGATGAAATGTCTTTCAGTATCTCAACCATATGCAGATTTGATAATTAACGGTAAAAAAACGACAGAACTGAGAACATGGAATACAAAATTTAGAGGAGAATTTCTGATTCATGCACCAATTAAAATCAAAGATGATGTATGTGAGAGATTGAACATTGACAAATCGAGTCTTAGAACAGGAGTAATCATAGGAAAAGCCGAAATTTATAATGTAAAATCATACGAGTCAGTAGAGGAACTCAAGAAGGATTATAACAAACATTTTGCCACCGAGGAATTTTTACGTCATAGATATGGATTTCTGCTCAGAAAACCACAGGCTCTCAGAGTTCCAGTTCCATACAAGGGCAGTTTGGGATTTTTTGAAGTCAAGATAAGATCTAAACCATCTGATAATGACATAAAGTCAGAATTATTTGATGAAGAATATAGATACCAATGGATAGGAAAGCACTAGTAAAATATTATTAAAAAATTAGATCTTGATGTTTGGATTTTCTTTTTTGAGTTTTTCCCAGTCTGCAAGAAAATTTTTCAGACCAACATCCGTTAGCGGATGTTTTAGCATTTTTCCAAGTACATCAGGAGGTAATGTTACCACATCAGCTCCAATTTTTGCAGCTTCTACTACATGCATAGGATGTCTTACACTTGCAACAAGAATTTGTGTACTAAATTTATAATTTTCAAAGACTTGATGCATTTCTCTGATAAGGCTCATTCCGTCTTGTCCATTATCATCAAGTCTTCCAATAAATGGACTCACATATTTTGCACCAGCTTTTGCTGCCAATATTGCCTGATTTACAGAAAAGCAAAGTGTAACATTTACGGGAATATTTTCTGATGTCAATATCTTACAAGCCTTGAGACCTTCAGGTGTAAGAGGACATTTTACAACCACGTTGTTACCATATTTTCGCAGTCTTCGACCTTCCTCTAACATTCCATTAGTTTCCAAGCTCAATACTTCCAGGCTAACATCACCTTTGATAATTTTAACAATTTCCTCCATGACTTTTTGAGGATCTCCTCCTTCCTTTGCCATCAGAGATGGATTCGTAGTGATTCCATCTACAAGACCCATATCGTTATACATCTTTATTGCTGAAATATTAGCAGTATCCAGAAATATCTTCATCTGGTTTGACTCCGAATAGCCTTAACGGCATTAGATATATGAATTGATGTAATACCATGTTTTTCAAGCAAGAGTGGAATCTCACCGTCTCTTGCAGATTCACCGAACTGATCTTTTGCTCCTATTCTTTTTACAGGAACCGGATATGTCTCAGAGACTGTCTCGGCAACTGCAGAACCAAGTCCTGCCATTACATTATGTTCTTCACAAGTGACTATTCCTCCAGTTTCACGTGCTGCTTTTTCTAAAAGTTCTGAATCAATAGGTTTGATGGAAAACATATCAATTACTCTACATGAAATTCCTTCTTGTTTCAAAAAGTCTGCAGCTTCAAGAGCAATACTGACAGTTATTCCACATGCAACAATTGTGCAGTCAGAACCATCGCGCAATACAATTCCTTTACCCATTTTGAATTCTTGTTCTTTTGAGTGAATTACAGGTGTTTTTGATCTAGCCAACCTCATGTAACATGGACCATAGATTTGTGCGAAAAGTCGAGTTAGTTTTTCTACTGTCACAGTATCAGATGGGACAAATACTTTGACGTTTGGAATAACTCTCATTATTGCAATATCTTCTAGTTGTTGATGAGAACCCCCATCAGGACCCACACTAAGACCACCATGTGATACAACCATCTTCACATTCAATCCATTCTTTCCATTTCTTGAAGGATACGCTATTGCATTACGTATTTGGTCTACGCATCTGCCAGGAAGAAATGCTGCATAAGTACTTGCAAATGGAATCTTACCCTCATTTGCAAGACCTGCCGCTATGGTGACCAAGTTGGCTTCAGCAATGCCAACGTTAAAGAACCTATTTGGAAATTTTTTTCCAAAAGGTTTTGTCTTTAATGAATCTGTAGTATCTGCACCTACTACAACAATGTTAGGATTCTCCTCCCCTAATTTGATCAGAGTTTCACCATACACAGTTCTCATATCGGCAAATTCTGTCATACAAAACCTGCCTCCTGGGCTATCTGTAAAAGTTCAGTCTTCTTTTTCCCTACCTCATGTAGATCTATCCATTTGTTTACAAGATCAGTACTTCCAAGGCTGTGAGCCTTGTGAATCAAGAGTTTCCTTCTTGCATGCATTAGCCTCTTCCTAAATTCAACAATTGTTGTTCTGACATCTTTTTGTCCTATTATTGCACTTCCTCCTACAAACACCCTTGCACCATCCAAGAAACAAGATTCTACATTAGTCAAGTCTACACCTCCATCTGCCTCAATTAGACCCTCAAATTTTTGCTCAGATAGGAATTTTGCTATTCTTTGTGTTTTTTCATGTGTGGATTCAATATATTTTTGGCCAGATTTGCCAGGAATCACGGACATTATTATTAGCTGATCCAAATCTGAGATAAATTTCTCAGACCACTGAGGCAGTTCAGTATCAGGGTTGATTGCAAGTCCAACACTTACGGAATTGGAGCGTAGAATATCATGAATTTCTCCAAAACTTGATTCATCACAAACTTCAACATGTACAGTAATTATATCAGAGCCTGCATCGACATAGTTCTTTACATGTTTTATCGGCTCGTTTATCATAAGATGCGTGTCAAAAGGAATTGGCGTAATCGATCGGAGTTGTTTTATCTTTTCATGATCAAATGTCTTATTTGGTACAAACATACCATCCATCACATCAAGATGAATAAAGTCAGATCTTGCAAGAGCTGCCCTCTTAACCTCATTTTCTAAATTTGTCATATCTCCTGCAATTATAGATGGGGATATCAAAAATTGACAATCTAGTTCTAGATCAATTATTGGTGATATCTGTGGATTTGGTGCAACACCATGCCACTTTGGATTATCTTCCATATGTTCTACAGATTTACCTTTGATAGTGCGAGATATGATAATTGACGGAGTTCCTTTTGTCTGTAATACTGAATTTACTGCCTTGGAAATCTGTTCTATTCGGTGACCATCTATTTCCAAGACATTCCATCCAAAAGATCTCCATTTATCCCCCACCTTCCACCTTGCAGCATTTTTCCACATCTCAGAAATATCATCACCGACAAGCTCCTCATCCAGAGGCATCACTCTTTCCGTATAGTCATCTTGTTGAATGAAGTTTCGGTCCAAGAAAACTGTGAGATTATCGACTTTATATTTAGAAGCAGCCATTGCAGCCTCCCAAACTTGTCCTTCATCAGATTCACCATCACCAATTACTGTGTAGATGTGATGATTTTTACCATCAATTCTTGCTGCAAGCGCCATTCCAGTAGAAAACGACAACCCCAAGCCAAGCGATCCTCCACAAAATTCAACTCCAGGACATTTAAAGTCGGGGTGACCTTGCAACTTGCTTCCAAATTTTCTCAGAGTCTCAATTTCAGACTTGTCAAAAAATCCAGCTACTGCAAGATTAGAAAACAAGCCAGGTGATGCATGACCTTTTGATAAGACAAGTCTATCCCTATCTTCCCAGAGAGGATTTTTTGGATCATATTTTAGGAATTTAAAATACATACAGCCCATAATTTCTGCCATTGAAAATGATCCTCCAGGATGACCAGAACCAGCCACAGTAATTCCTTTAATCACAAGTTTCCTTGCTTCTTTTACTTTTTTGAAAATATGATAATAATTTAGGGCCATACCCATTCCAAAATTTGAATTTCAGAATTTTGACTAGAATTCAAATTCATGTTTTTTAGCGCATTTGGAGTAAATAAAAAGTTATTTCACAAAATATTAATCCAAAAGCAGCGTATACAAAATGTGGATATAGTAGATCTTTTTCCTCTTGTGATTTACGATGATAGATGCTACCTTTGTTCTAAATTTGCAAGTGTAGTTCATACCTTTGCTAGAGACAAGATCTTGATAGTAGGTCATTATTCTGACATAGGAATGAAAATAAAATCTGAGATTTTTGATCACAATTATGACTCTACTAGAATGTTCTGGTTTATGACAAAGAAGACTGCATATGGCGGAAGATCTGCAATTTTACCTCTTTTTTTCAACATTTTGACTGGTAAGTCAAGAGAGCACTTGGATTATGATTCATCCTCTAGTTGTAGTCAAGATTGTAAAACTCCTAGAGCGTTTTTCATGAGAACAAAGAGCCTATTTTCCAATAGCAAAAAAATAGCCCTAAAATTCTGAAAAATCAATATCCTCTGCTATTTCTATCAGGCGTTCCAACATTTGGATTTCTAAACCCATGTTTTTCCATCATATGGTTTAGGAACCTAATGTCGTCAGAGAATTTTTCTCCACATATACTGCAATTATTCATAGTAACAGTGACTGATCGCGATCTTTTTTAGGTTTTGTAAATATATACAACACATGGTAGATGACCAAAAACTACACAAGATCACCTTTACCATCACACCTAATGCAAATGGCTATGTTGTAGGATGTAATGAAATACAATCATTATTTACAGATGTATCTTCAGTTGCAAAAATTGATAAAGTCATGAGAGATCTCCTGTCAGAGTACATCGATAACTTTCCAGATGACGCACAAAAGAGAGGTTTTGACAAAAACACGCCCATTGAAACAACATGGCATGCGTCTCCTAATTCAGTTGCTTTAGAATAGTAAAAGGCGCCAGCACTACTGCTTCCCAAGGGCTCTCGCACCTTAGTAACACAGTAGCGACATTGGGTTTGACTTCCGGGTTCGGTATGGGACCGGGTCGGACCCCAACGCTGTGGCCGGCTTAGTTTCTTTGGTTTCTAATGTTATGTATTAATCTTACTTGATAGAGATATAAATTAAGAAAGAGAGGTGTAACGCATGACTCATCGAGTTGCAGTATTGGATAAAGAAAACTGTCAGACCAAAAAATGTGGTTTGGAGTGTATCAAATATTGTCCAGTAAATAAAATGGGGCAAGATTGCATAGTACTAAATGAAGAAACTGCCAAGGCCCAAATCGATGAAGACATTTGCAATGGATGTGGAATTTGTGTCAAGGTTTGTCCATTTGATGCAATAACGATTGTCAATCTGGCTGAGGAACTAAAATCAGACAAGATTCACCAGTATGGCCAGAATGCATTTAGGCTTTACAGAATTCCAAGTTTGAAGAAAGGTCAGGTCATGGGCTTGCTTGGAAGAAATGGCATAGGAAAAAGTACTGTTGTAAGCATACTATCTGGAAACCTAAGACCAAACTTGGGAGATTACAATTCACCTCCAGAATGGAGCGAGGTTTTAAAACACTTTCAAGGCACTGAGCTTAAACCGCATTTTGAAAAAATAGCAAATAATGAATTAAAAGCATCAATAAAACCGCAGCAAGTATACAACTTAGCCAAGGTATTTGATGGCAATGCAAAAGAACTTTTGGAAAAATATGATGAGCGTGGAAAGGCAAAAGAACTAGTACAACAGCTTGGCTTGCAAAATTCTTTAGAAAATAAACTTACAGATTTGAGTGGTGGAGAACTGCAGAGAATTGCAGTTGCAGTTGCGGCATCAAGAGAATCAGATTTTTATTTTTTTGACGAACCATCATCTTATAATGATGTATTTCAAAGAATTGGAGTTGCTAAGGTAATTCAAGATCTTGCAAAAATTGGAAAAAGTGTAATGGTGGTAGAGCACGATCTAACATTGTTGGATTATCTCAGTGACTTTATTGAGATTCTCTATGGAGAACCTGCAGCATATGGAATAGTTGCAAATATGCTTTCTACCAAAGTTGGAATTAACGTATTCTTGGACGGTTATCTTCCCAACGAAAACGTCAGATTTAGAGACGCCGCATTCAAGTTTGATGCATCTACATCAACAGATGAATTTGTTACAATTGAGAATATCATAAATTATCCAAATCTAGAGAAAAAATTTGCAAACTTTTCTCTATCAATTGAGGCTGGCAGGGTTAAAAAAAGCGAAGTCTTGGGCATAGTTGGTGCAAACGCATTAGGAAAAACAACCATGCTGAAAATGATAGCAGGGGTAGAAAAACCAGATACTGGAAGCATAGAAACTAAAGTAAAGATTGCCTACAAACCACAATATCTAACAAATGACT
This sequence comes from Nitrososphaerota archaeon, assembly GCA_013288545.1. Taxonomy (GTDB): domain Archaea; phylum Thermoproteota; class Nitrososphaeria; order Nitrososphaerales; family Nitrosopumilaceae; genus Nitrosotalea. The sequence goes on from JABDBR010000005.1 coordinate 32,566, forward strand.
ATGACATTGAAGTAATTGCGCTTCTTGAGAAAGCATATGGTGGATCAATACAAGAGACACCAGAAGAAGAAGTCATAATCAATCCTATGAAGATAAAAAAATTATACAACAAGTCTGTCAAGAATTTATCAGGTGGAGAACTTCAAAAGGTGGCAATAGGAGCATGTCTTTTGCAAAAAGTTGATGTCTATGCACTTGATGAGCCTTCTGCATTTTTAGATGTCGAAGATAGAATAGCTATGGCAAAGCTTATTCAGAGATATGTAAGATCTTATGGAAAATCTGCGATAATAGTTGATCACGATATTCAGCTCATGGATTTGATCTCCGATTCAATTGTTATCTTCCATGGAACTCCAGGAAGAGAAGGTCATGCAACAACTCCAAAACCTAAGGTGGATGGAATGAATGAATTCTTGAGATCTCTTGACATGACATACAGAAGAGATGAAACAAGCATGAGACCTAGAGTAAACAAATTGGAAAGCAGATTAGACAGAGAACAAAAGCAGTCTGGAAAGTTTTACTATAGAAATTGACAAAAATGCTAAAACAAGCAATGATTGGGATCCTTACAGATGCAGAGGCAGAAGAGCTTTATGGTGCCTTTGATCAAATAGGGAACATAATCATACTGAGGGTTCCAGATTCTCTTTTGTCCAAGAGAAAAATAATTGGTGAGGTTCTTTTAGATAAAGTAAAGACAGCAAAATCAGTATATTGTCAGTCATCTCCAGTTGAAGGAGATTTTAGAATAAGAAAGTTGGAGTTACTTGCAGGAGATGACAAGACTGAAACAGAATACAAGGAACACGGCTGTAGGTTCAGAGTGGATGTGGAAAAGACATTTTTTTCACCCAGACTTTCAACAGAACGAGAAAGAATTGCAGAACTAATCAAAGATGGAGAGACTGTAATCAACATGTTTGGAGGAGTAGGAATGTTTTCTATTGTGGCTGCAAAGAAGAAAAAGTGTCATGTTTATAATATTGACATTAATCCTGATGCGGCCAGACTATGCTCTGAGAATATACTATTAAACAAACTAAAAGGAACCGTTGAATCCATAGAAGGAGATGCGGCAAGAATAATAGAAGAAAAACTACTTGAAACAGGAGACAGAGTTTTGATGTTATTACCTGAAAGATCAGATGAGTTTTTGAGTTCTGCAATAAATGCTGCAAAGAAAAAGGCTGTAATACATTACTACTGCCACATCCATGCAGAAAAAAAAGACCAAGTTTCAACATTAGCACCACAACATTTTCTAGGTGTTGTAAATGTCAAATCTGAAATTTTAGGAGCAAAGATTGTAAGACCAGTAGGTCCAAGATTTTATCAAGCAGTTGTTGATGCCGCCATATCCAAATAATTATTTGTCATCAGTTACAAGAGATGATGGGGATGGTCTTGATGTTGCCATATTGTATCCAATCCAAGAAATAACTCCAAGAATTCCTCCTACAGCCATCAACACTGAAAGCTGTAGTACAATAGGACTCCATTCAGAAAGCATTAACAGATATGCATAAAGAAAGAATCCCACAATTGCCAAGACAAATATCATTGTTCCAACAGTTCGTTGTCTTGTCATAAGGCTAGAGTCTTTTTGTGACTTATTTATTTTAATCTAGTAAGCAAACTCAATTGCCATCAGATATGCGTCCTCGCCATCACGATAGTAGGCTTTTAGTCTCTGTTTTGTGATAAATCCAAGTTTTTCGTACAACTTTACTGCTTCACTATTACTACATCTGACCTCAAGATATAGCTCATCTGATTTTTTCAGTTTTACCCCTCCAATTGCCTCCTGAACTAGACCTTCTCCAATTCCTTTCCTTCTATGTTCGGGTAATACTGCAACAGATACAACATGACCTTTTTTCACAAAACCAAGTTTTTTGAAGTTTGAAAAACCATATTCAATCTTACACATTATATATCCTACAAGCTTCTTTTCCACCTCAGCTACTAGGAATGCTTCAGGTAACTCGGCAAGTAGACTTTCATAGAAATAGTCAGAATAGTGCTCCGGTAATGTTTTGAGATTTATCTCCATGGTTGGAATCAAGTCAGATAGATCACATCTACGAATGACACAATTTCCAATCTCTCTTAATGCAACCTGCATTCTGATGATACTGGAATTATTAATTATTTAACTTTAAGCAAATAAAAGAAATAATTAAAGCCAGTAAAAAGCATATGATCAAGCATATCAACTCTTGATGAAGTTTTATCAGTCGTTTCTTCGCATTTTACTATAATAGGATTTAGTCAAAGTCCCACCGCACTACAAATTGAAATTTCTGGAAATGAAATAACTAAGAAATTTTGTCAACTGGTTCAACAACTAGAATCAAAGAACATGATAGCCAGATTAGAATCAAGTCTTGGAAGGACGTTTGTACTTGTTTCAAGATTTGAGCCTCCAAAATCACGCCGGTCATGGATTCCAAGAGCATTATTTGCTGCTACAGTAATGACTGTAATGATTGATGGGTATTATCGAGCCATCAGCACAAATTCCATTGTAAAAGGAGATGATCCATTTTACATAGCGATTCTATACACTGTATCACTGATTGGAATACTTGGCATCCACGAGCTTGGTCACATGGTTGCCTCAAAGAGACACAAGCTCAAGATTAGCTGGCCATATTTTATTCCAGGAATTCCGGTACTAGGTTTTGTACCAACTTTTGGTGCACTCATAATGTCTCGCGGATTGATTGTAAACAGGAATGTACTTTTTGATGTTGGAATTTCTGGCCCCATTGCAGGTCTCATTATAGCAATAATTGTTTCCACATATGGCGCATACATTTCTCCCATGATACCAAGTTCACAGGCTCATGATCTTTTAGAGAAATCTGGTCTTATGGAGATGCATTCTAGCATAATAATGGATGCAACAATTGCGCTTGTTGGAAAACATGTACCAAATCAAGAACTTGTAATGTCACCAGTTTTGTTAGCAGCATGGTTTGGATTTCTCATAACATTCCTCAATCTTCTTCCTGCATGGCAACTTGATGGAGGTCACATTGCTAGAGCAACATTTGGTGTCAAATGGCATAAAATTTTGACGTATGCCAGCATCGGAATTCTTGCATCAACTGGCTACTACATCATGGCATTGTTTGTACTGATGTTTAGCATGAGAAGTCAGGATTTAAAACCATTAGATGACATATCGCCATTGTCCAGAAAAAGAAAAAGGATGTTTGGATTTGTTATTGCACTTGCATTTCTTTGTGCACCATTACCATTCTCCATTTTACCTCAATAAGGTGTGCGAACCATCAGAAATAATCGCAATTTTTTGTCTATCACCATATGTTTTAAGTACATAATCCATGGTTTCCTTTGCACCACTAAATGGAATCATTTCAAGTTTATCCTTTGTATAAAGATACGGCAAAATTGATACAATACCTATTCCAAATTTCTTACGCATTTCTGTCAAGAATAACAGATCTTCCATTCCATCAACATACTTGGAAGGATTTTTTAGCCTGTCTAAACTCATTCTCCCTTCTACATATTGCTGAATTGCCTCAGAGCCCAATCCATTTTTACATTCTGCAAGAAGTATCACCAATCCTTCTTCCTTTATTGCACTTGAACAATTCCAGATTGAAGAAAGTGATTTGCTCAATGTTTCATTGCTTGCCTCTTTTCCTGTGCTAACAATTGCCACTCTATGCTTTTCCATCTCATGCATTGCAACAGATGACAAGGATTTTGAGAGTAAGAAAGTGGATGATGGATGACCTATGGCAATGTCAATTATTCCTGTTTGATTTGCCACAATCTCAATAGCAGATATTTCAAATCCATCAGTGAATTTTTTTGCAACTTGCATTGTTTGTAATTCATAACCAGGAAGTGGAAGATTTCCTTCCCTTTTTTCATATGCCTCAAGCATATGGTCTTTGCCGAATCTTCGCAATAGCTTGGTAGACATGGTATTGTATCCAAATAGACCATCAAATTCCATTTCGCCAATAAAAATTAGATTAGCGTTAGAAAATTGAGATGCATCAAATTCAGATATAGATATCGTGGGATCAGAGAAGACATTTTTTATAAAATTCAAGTTTGATTTATCTGCCAAGAATTTTGGTTTTGGAAGAGCTTTTTTTGTACAAATATCCAATAAAATAGAAATAACCTTTTGGATGGTTTTGGAATGCTCCATTATAACAAATTCTGTCGGTTTTGACATGTCAAGGGACTCTAATTTTGAAGCAATCTCAGAGTCAGTCAAATTCACGCCTCCAGATCCTATCTGTTTCTCCAAATTCTCTGCTCGTACATCTAGAACAACATCTGTTGGTCCATAGCTAAGCCAAATTTCAGGCATACCATACCGAAGGGACAGTTAAAATAAATCTAGTTCGGTAAATTTTGCTGTGGGTTTTGTCAAAGAATTTGCAATATTTTTGCAAGAAAGCGGTGCAATCAAGTTTGGAAATTTCAAGCTTTCAAGTGGAAAAGATAGTGCATATTATATCGATCTCAGACTAGTACCAAGTTTTCCACACCAATTTAGGAAGATGGTAAAATCAGTCCAGAATTTGATATCAGAAAAAATAGGGTTGGATAGTTTTGACTATATTGCATCAGTTCCAACATCAGGACTTGTAATAGCATCGGCTTTAGCCATGGAAACTGTAAAACCTCTGATCTACATTAGACAAAAGCCAAAAGATTATGGTACTGGTAGTCTCATAGAGGGGAAGATACCAGAAGGATCCAGAGTAGTCCTAGTAGACGATGTTGGGACAACAGGTCATTCCCTGCTTAATGCCATCAAAGCCCTAAAAGAGGCCAAAATAAAAGTAGATTCAGCATTTGTCGTAGTCAATAGACTTGAAGGCGCACGTGAGAATTTAGAGGCTGAAAAAGTAAAAATGTATGAAATTACCGACATACTTGCCATTTCCAATATTTTACACAGTGAAAGAATTCTTGATGATCAGATTCTAGATAGAATCAAAAAGCAGATGAGTACATCTAAATAGATTTTCCAAATTAGCTTTCATAGATCATTAATTTTTTTTCTTCTAAAAGTGTGTGTAGATTATGTACAGATCTATAAACGTCGGATTCTTTTTTTGCTCCGGTACACACAAGTTTTCCCGACGCAAACAACAGTATGACAGTTTTAGGATCAAGCATTCTATGTATTAGACCTGGAAACTGTTCCGGTTCATACATGCTTCTTGGAAGACTTCTTGCGGCTTGTTCCAAGTGTATCTTTCCACCAAGATTTGCAGAAGCAACCATGTTCTGAATTACGATGACTGCATCTTTTTTTATCTTTATTCCGCCTTTTCGCAATGTCTGAACAACGCTACGCACTGCCTTAATCGATTGTTCTTCAGATTTTGCTCCAGTACAAACCATTTTCCCAGAACTGAAAATCAATGTTGCAGTTTTTGGAGATTTTATTCTAAAAACTAGACCTGGAAATTGATCAGGATGATATTCAACATCTGGAAATGTTTGAGTTATCACATTAAGATCAATTCGTTGATCAACTGAAGCTGAAGCCACAACATTTTCTATACTTACAATAGGTTTTGTTTGAGGCATTTCGGTGTTTAAATATGTGCTTTATATATACTCTATAACATTTGGTGCAAACATTTACCGTATCAAATTTATCAAATTATATTTCTAGATAGGCAGCTCAGACAAATGCCTTTACATCATCGTGTCAGTTATAACTCTGATTCTTCATTGCGGCCAAATGAAGATAATTTACTGCTTATTTTAAAATTAGTATAGCATACTAAAAATTCTATGTTTGTGTTTTTACACATTATTTCTTGATCATCACCACAGACTAGAACAACCAAATAACAAGCCAGATACAACAAACTAAAAAGAACTTAGTGGGCCCAAAGGGCTTCGATCCCTTGGCTCACCGGTTATGAGCCGGTTACTCTACCAAGCTGAGTTATGGGCCCTACGAAAGAGCAAATTGACATGCGCTATAAAATAGTATAGAGTTTAGCAGTAAGCATTGTAACAGCTGTCAAGTAAGAGATTTTGAGCAGTTAATGATTTGCCAGCTATTTCTACTAGTTCATCTTCTTTTGATGTAGGAGTTTTTTCCAAGATTTTTCTCCAAAGAGCAGCATGTCTTATGTCAGCTTCTGCATGTAGCCTGAAATATTCTATTGCGTCATCATCTGACATACCATAGAATTTTCTTAATCCGTCTATCTTTGACAAACTAATCTTTGGTATTTCTTGTTCCAAGGCATACATTGCAGCAGCCCCACCCTCAAAGGAATTCATGAGGCATGAGAGATTTGAAATGGCTTGTTTTGTATCGTCAAGGCCTGTATAATTTTGTAGATTATTTGATGATACACCTAATGCGACAGCAAATTTTACCCATGGCTCTATGTGTTCAGACTCTTCATCTTTGTTTGAAGCAATTTTGTCCTTAATTTCAGATGGGCTTTTTTCCATCACTTCTCCTACAAATGAGGGAACTGCTTTTACCAATTGAAAGTATTCTTTTGAATAACCGCTAAGAGAATCTATTGATAATTTACCTTCATTCCACATTACATAGAATTTGTGCTTTAACAAACTCTGATCTTCAATTATCTTGTCAATTCTTTGAATAAGAGAACTCATGAAAATTATCACAGTCTAGCAATAAAAAAATCTTTTGAATGGCTTCAAAAGGATTTTATGGATATAAAATAGGATGCAATTTGGGCTCCAGTGGTGTAGACCGGTCAAGCATGTGGGACTTTCAATCCTACGACCCGGGTTCAAATTCTTCATGATGAAAATCCCGGCTGGAGCACCACCTTTCAAAAGCATTAATATTCTAACTGTAATTACGTTTGCTAGTGCAAATTCTTGGATAGAAAGAATTTCGAGATAAATCCACTCATAAAAGACTTTGAAAGATACATCGACAAGGTTGACGATGCAATTAAACAAGAATTAGAATTATACTCTGCATCAGAGTTTTTCGAGCCATTACAGTATTCTCTGGAGGGCGGTAAGAGAATAAGACCATTAATTCTCATCTTATCTGCAGAAAGCATAGGAAAGTGTGATGAAAATGCATATTCTGCGTCATGTGCAGTAGAATTTTTGCATACAGAATCAGTGATTCATGATGATATTATTGACAATGAGATCCTAAGAAGACGAAAGGATCCTTTTCACATAAAATATGGATATAACACCAGTATCATAACAGGAGATTTTGTACTAGGTTTGATTTTGAACATTGCATCTCGTCTGGATAATGCAAGAATAGGAAGAGAGCTTGCAATCACTGCAATGATGATGAGTGAGGGAGAGATGATTGAAACCAGGCTGGAAACAAGTGAGGATGTTACTTTTGATGATTATGTCAGAGTAATGGAATACAAAACTGCTACTGCATTTGAAGCAGCTGCAAAGATTGGAGCCATATTAGGTGGAGGTACTGAGGAACAAATTCTAGCACTTGCAGAATACGGCAAAAACATGGGAATAGCATATCAAATTAGAGATGATTTACAAGATTGGAATAATGAGGACAAATTATTTAATACATTGATAAAGAAAAGTTCTGATCCTCGTACTGTATTTGATCGCATGGACGCCATGCTCAATGATTATTCCAAGAAAGCAAAAACAGCATTAAGAAAAATCAATGACGGTCCTGCAAGAACAAGATTAGAAAGTCTTCTAGACTTGACTATGCTTAGTGTATAGCTGGCAGTCCGCTCATAATTGGAACAGCAGATTTTGCAAATTCTATAACTGGATCTGGATAGACACCGATTCCAACTATGAAGATTATCGAGAAGATCATAACTGCAATTACTGATTTAGGCTCCTTTAGTCTCTTGTTTGATTCCCCTTCCTCGAAATACATTTTTCTTATTATCCAACCATAGTAAGCAAGTGAGAGCGCACTGTTAAGAACTCCTGCCACTGCAAGATATGGAGCCCATGACAAAGTATGGCCAGCATCTATTGCAGATCCAAATAACATTAGTTTGCTCCAAAATCCATTAAGCGGTGGCACACCAGCTAGTGCAAGCAATGAAATTGTAAGTCCGAGTGCAGTGATGGGCATTCTTTTGCCAAGACCTTTTATCTTTTCAATATGAGTCACACCAAGTGTTGTAACTATTCCTGCGACAGCAATGAAAGCAGCTGCTTTCATTACAGAATGGTTTAGGATGTGAAATAGTGAGGCTTGTATTCCAATAGGTGAAATTGGTGCCACACTAAGACCTATCAGAATGTATCCAGCTTGACCAATACTTGAATAAGCTAGCATTCTTGTGAGATTTCTTTGTTTAATTGCAGCCAAGTTTCCTACAGTCATGGTCACTATAGCAATAACGGCAAGAGCAAATGCCCAATGAAGATTGAGTGCTATTGCACCCATGATTATAACTCTCAATACTGCTGCAAAACCAGCTTTCTTTGTACCAGCTGCTAGTAATGCAGCGATTGTTGGAGGAGATCCTTCGTATGCATCAGGTAACCACATGTGGAATGGAACCAAGCCTATTTTGAATCCAAATCCAGCTATGAACATACCTACAGCTAGTATTGCAAGCGGCATCATGTCAGGTCCAAGTTTTGAGAACCCAGCAATTACCTGCTCTATGTTTGTAGATCCTGTCAGGCCATATGCAATTGATATTCCATAGATTATGATTCCAGATGATAAAGCCCCAAACAAGAAATACTTGATTGCCGCTTCATTTGAAGACGGATCCTTTTTGAGATATCCAGCCAGAACATATGTTGGAATACTCATGAGTTCCCATGCTATGAATAACATCACCAGATCAGTCGAGTATGCAATGAGTATCATTCCGATTGATGAAAGTAGAATTAAAGAATAGTATACCGCAGGATTTGCTCTTCCGCGCATATAGTTAAACGAACCAACTGTTGTCATTATTCCAACAATTAGCATCGCTATTGCAAAGAATGATCCAAACTTATCATCAACAAGAACATTTGATGAAAAAATTGCAGATGGTGTTACATGTTTTGTAAGTATTTGGTAGACAACAAATCCAATTGCAGCCAATAATGCACCAAGAGCTATTACACCATAAACAGAGGAACCTTTTTCTTTTCTTGCTACATTAATTACTGGAATTAGTACTCCTACGGCTCCAAGTATCAGAGTTAACATTATTGGGGTTGATGTGAATTCTATCATTTTTTATCTCCTAAATTAACAACAGGAATACTACGATTAGTATACCTACTCCAAAAATGTAAAGATAAGACTGTGAAACTCCTGTCTGTGTTGCTTGCATTATTCTTGCACCACCGGCCATAGTTTTCTCAGGAACCACGTTGAATCCCTCCAGTACAAAGTTCTCAAAGTATTTGTAAAGACCTCTAGCAACGTACAATGGGGCTACTACAAATCCCCAATAGATCAACGCATTGAGATACCATCTGTTCAAGAAGAATTTGTGAATGGCATAAAAGAATATGTTTGAATTTACAAATTTAACCGGGTCTACAAATCTTCCAATATAGAAGATATATCCAAGTCCAAATCCAATGGCAAATGCAGCTAGTGAAGCCATAAGGGCCACAGGATTAACACCTTGTAGGAAACCACCAAGTAGTGGTTGTGAGTCCATTGCAACTGTTTCAATATTAGATTTTATTCCAAATGTTGATCCCAAGTAGTTAACAAAGAGATCATGGATTTGGTGTTCAAATGCAAGACCCATCACACCCACTCCAATTGTCAGTACAGCAAGTATTCCATATGGAATCCACATTGAAGGGCTGGCTTCATGTACATGGTGTCCCTCTTTTTCCATTTCTTCAACATGCTTGCTCTTGTTGCCAAAGAATACTAGTCCTATCATCCTAGTTGTATAGAAGGCAGTTATCACTGCAGTGATGACTGCAATTGCAAATATTGGAATGGCCCAAGTGTTACCAGACTGATAAACTGCAGCAAATATCGCATCTTTACTCCAAAAGCCTGTAGTGATAAACGGAGCTCCCATCAGTCCAAGGCCAGCTGCCCACATGAAGGCATATGTCTTCTTCATATATTTTCGAAGACCTCCCATATCAGTCATGAATCTAGAACCTACAATATGCAGTATAGAACCAGCTGCCATAAACAACGATGCCTTGAACATGGCATGTGAAATAAGATGGAAGAATCCAGCTGTATAACCATCAACAAATTGTTTTGAAAGACCGGCAACACCAAGAGCCATCATCATGTAACCTATCTGTGACCCGGTAGAATATGCAAGAACTTTTTTAATTTCAGGATGCACCATTCCTTGCGTAGCAAGAAGAAGTGCAGTTATTGCACCAACCCATGCTATTATCTCAAAGAATTGATCCATGTTAATTCCAATTGCCGCTAATGCAAAGAAGAGTGGAGCTAAACGGGCCACCAAAAATACACCAGCCTTTACCATTGTTGCAGCATGAATAAGTGCTGAAACTGCAGTAGGTCCTGTCATTGCCTCAAGTAACCATTCGTTTAGTGGGAATTGTGCAGATTTTCCTATTGCACCTCCAAACAACAAGACAGCAGCTGGAATCAGCAAGTGTTGTGCAGCCATGGCTGTTGCCCAGCTAGTATTTGCAGTCAACTCTCGGAATCCAAAAGTGCCTGCAAATGCAAAGATGAGAAACATGCCAGCCAACATCATAACATCACCAACTTTGGTCATGATGAATGCCTTCATTCCAGAGTGAGTCGGAGAATAATAGTCCATAAGACCAAGCACATGTCGTCCCTCTATTCCAACATGATCCTTTTTCTTGTCTTTATACCAAAATCCTACTAATGCATATGATGCAAGGCCTACTCCTTCCCAACCAAAGAAAAGTTGCAAAAAGTTATCAGACAATACAATAAGCTGCATGGAGCCCAGGAAAAATGCCATCCAGAAAAAGAACCTGGTGAGATCCTTGTCTCCTTTCATGTATCCAGTACTGTATACAAATATCAGAAATGAAATCCAAGCAACAACGTTACTCATTATTACTGCAAGTGGATCAGCAAGCACTCCAGCCTTGAGTCCAATTGACGATATCCAAGGAATTTGATTATGAATTTCGTGATTGCCAAGAGCTCCTGGTAGAAGAGTTACAGCTGAAATTGCACTTGCAAGAGCAAATGCTACTGCAACCCAACCAGTTGAACGCTTGGAAACTTTTCCAAAGGCTGGGATTATCAGGGCTGCAGCAAATGGAAGTATCCAAATTGCCCATACTCGAAGGTCTCCCAATCCAGAAATGAGATCAAAAGGTAAAATAGCCATTTTCTAAACTCCCACCAATCCCTTCATGAAAGGAATTATTTGATTAAAGAACACATCTGGATATATTCCAATAACAACACTAAACCCTGCCAAGACCATCATTGGTCCTGTAACATACCAATTGGCTTCTTTTGTTTTTTCTAGATTTTCTGGAAGTTTTCCAAAGAAAACTCGTTTTATCATCCATAGTACGTATGCCATTGTAATAACAGTTGCAACCAAACCTAAACCAAATGTAACCATTCTGATCATGGAGCCTTGTTGAATTGCAGTTTGGAGTGCGCCATAGAACATGGTCCATTCTGCCATAAACCCACTAGTTGGTGGAACACCCATCAGAGTAAGTGCTCCAATCATTGCACAAACTGCGGTTATAGGCATTTTTCCTGCAAGTCCTCCCATCTTTGTTATGCTGCGAGTTCCAACTTGCAAAATTATTGCGCCAACCATCATGAACAAAATCACTTTGCCTAAACTATGAGATACAAACATCATTTCAGAACCAGAAAGACCAAGTACAGAAGCAGAACCAATTCCAAATAAAATATAGCCCATCTGGCTTATACTAGAATAGGCAAATAATTTTCGAATGTCATCTTGTACTAATGCCATTATTCCACCGTAGATCATTGTTATCAAACCCCAAATGTTCAAAGCAAGAGCAAAGTGTTCGTATTGACCAGGCATTAGCATTATTATCAATCTGAATAATCCATACGCACCAACTCCTAGCATTGCTCCGGAAGATAATGCGTTAAGTGGAGTTGGCGAAGCTCGATAGACATGTGGAAGCCACATATGCACTACAAATGATGCCATTTTTACCGTAAGACCAACTATGATTGCAACAGCTGCAAGTGCCAGAACATGAGGCGGTATTCCGTGCGTTTTGATATCAGCGTAATTGAAACTGCCAACGCTGAGACCTATTGAAAGAAAACCAAGTAAAAGAATTACAGCACCTACATGAGTCCAAAAGAAGAATAACAGTGCAACTCTTCTTCTTGATTCATACCCCCATAACGCCAACATGAAAAATGCTGGAATTAACATGACCTCAAAGAAGACATAAAATTCTATCAAGTTGGTTGCAAGAACTGTTCCAAGCATTCCCATTGCCATGACAAGGAAGAGAGCATAGTATGCTCCAATTTGATGATTAAGATGACTTTTCAGAGAAGAAGACTCGATCATCTCAGTACCGCCTCCTACCAACTGTTTTTCAGAACTCATTCGTTCCTCAAACATTGTTGTTATTCTGGCAACCATGTAGGGTTTTGAAAATAGTGCAAGTACCGTTGATACAAGGTATATTATGATTGCAAATGGAGAAGCAAGACCATCAAGTAACAATCCAAATTCACCAAACAATTGAGTCCATTTGTAATGTTCTTCATAACTTCCTGAAAGTACTGGAACAATAACTAGTACTGTACAGTACAACAACAATCCAAAACTAAACAATGCCGCAGCTGTAGGCCCAGACTTGCGTCCAAGATAATACGCCAATGGAGAAAGCAACAGTGGTAAGAGTACAGCTTGTAATAGTACGAATTGCATTATCCTTTCAAACTCCTAAAGTCTGCAATGTCAATGTTTCTGTACATCCTATATGCCACAATTACAAGTGCCAATCCAACTGCAACTTCTGCTGCTGCTATTGCAATAGAAAAGAGAGCAAGTGTCTGTCCCTGACTATTTGGTATATATCTAGAAAACGCCACCAAATTGAGATTGGCAGAGTTGATAATCATCTCAATGCCAAAAAGCATACGAATCGCGTTTCTCTTTACTGCAATTCCATAGATTCCAATGGCAAGTAATGCCACTGAAACTAGAATAAAATCAATCAGCCCGTTGGTCATCTATAACATCCTCCCTTCTTGCTAGCGTCATTGCCCCAACAATTGATGACGCCAAAATTAATGCCATCACAATTAATGCAGGCGAATAATATGTTAGAAAGTCTTCCCCAATTTTCTTGTAATCAACTGCTGCTGAGTTTGTATCCATTGTTTTCAGGCCCGAACCAATGATTATTGTTCCTATGCCCAGCATGAGAACAACCATCAATCCAATACCAGCATATCTTCGGCGTTTATCTTCTACCTTATTGAAAATAAGCTCTCGTCTTACTAGCATAACTGTAAATAATATAAGAACTGCAATGGAGCCAACATAAACTGAAAGCTGAAACATTGCTACAAATGGCGCATCCAAGAGCAGAAAGAATCCGGCAACACCAGACAGTGTAAGCATTAATGCAATTGAACCGTAGATCAAAGAGCGTATTTCAAGTGCTACAATGGCAGATCCAATTGTTAGAACAGACAAGGCTAGAAATACAGAATCAACCATGTGAAGCACCCCTGTCACTAATTTTTATTTCAACATCTTGCGAAATGTTTGGTTTTATAGCAAGTTGTGCAGGGGTGTAAATTAGAGCAGATTTTGTAAAGGAAGAAAGCTCATAGTCATTGGTCATGTAAAGTGCATAAAATGGACAAGCATCTACACAAAGTCCACAGAATACACACTTGCCATAATCTATCTGTGGCATTATTGCTTTCTTGTTATGCTTCCATGTTTCATGAATCTTGACCATGCTTATGGCCTCTGCTATCCCCTCACATGCTACTGAGCAAAGCTGACAACCAGTACAATGCTCATGGAATAGTATGTGTCGTCCGCGTAGTCCAGCTATTCCCACTCCAGTCTCGGGATTGAATTGAAAGCCATCACCTACAAATTTTAATTTCTGTTCAGGATATCGTAATGTAAATCGCTTTACTGCAAGATGTTTTACACCGGAATTTAGTGCACGTATTATTCCAATAACATTACTCAATGCAATAATCCTCCCGGTCCCAAGACACCTGCGTATAGCAATCCGAGAGCTATAAAGATGTTAATGAATGCAAGTCCAATTAGTTTGTACCAACCAGTATGCAATATCATATCTATTCTAACTCTTGGGAAAACTCCACGCGGTAGTAGAATTAAGAGTATAACTCCAACAGTCTTGATCACAAACCATAGTGTACCATTGAGCATCTCCTGATCAAAAAGTGGCAATCCAGGGAACTTTGCAGTTACAGGACCAATTGTAATTCCTTGGGTTATGATATCCTGTGGGAACGGCGGCCAGACCATTGGGCCATTCCAGCCTCCAAGGAACAATACTGTGAATAATCCTGCAAACGCATATAATTTTAAATAAGTTCCAAGCTGAATCAGTCCATACATCATTCCAGAGAACTCTGTTAGCCACCCTGCAACGATCTCACTTTCTGCCTCTGGAAGATCAAATGGAACTCTCTCAAGTTCTGCCAATATCGTAATGAAAAATACTATAGCGCCAATTGGGAGAAAGGCTATCCACCAAAAATGCTCTTGTGATTCAACAATTTGTGAAAGATTCAGGCTTCCAGAGAGTATCACAACTCCAAGAAGTGAGAGTATCAATGGAATTTCAAAAGCAACCATTTGATGAAGTGCCCTGAGACCACCAATGAATGTCCATTTGCTATTTGCTGCCCATGCAGTAAGTACTGCGATTATCGGGAAGAAGCCAATGACTGCAAATACTGCCAAAAGACCAACATTTGGATTTGCAACCACCCAACCAGGGGCAACTGGAATAAGAGAAACAAAGGCACCCGCAGCACCAACAAACAGTAATGGACCCATCCAGAAAATAGGCTTGTCAGCTTTTGCAGGTATTATGATCTCCTTACTCATTAGCTTAAAGCCATCACCCATCAGTTGAAGAATTCCTTCTATTTTTCCACAATAGAGTGGACCTACTCTGAGTTGCATTTTTGCAAGGAACTTTCTTTCAACAAATATTGTTGCAGCTGCAAGCAATGCAGCAAATCCAAATCCTGGAAATGCCATCACTCTAAAGATAGTAGTATGCATGAAATTTTTGACAATTGGTAAAGTACGTGATGGATCTGCCATCCAAGTCATTGCCAAGTATGGCGTCATGAGTTGGCCGTTGATTACTGGTAGTTTTATGTAAAACAATACGATAAAGACTATTGGCAATCCAACTAGACTGAAGATCAAGATAACCCAGAATATTAAATCAAATAAAGAACCAATGAATCGACTTAGCCTAAACTGCGGTGCAATTGTTGACATTTATCTATCTGCCTCCACAGGCCAATAATTAAGACCCCAATAGACTGCTGGCATGTTACCTAATTTTTCTCCTTTTAGTAGGTATGGCATACAAATCAAATTTCTAAACGAGCCAACGCTTATCTTTACTCTATAAGGTTCTGGCCTATTGTTAGATACAATGTAATATCCAATTGCACCTCTTCCAGATTCTACTCTACGATAAACTTCATCATTACCCCCTTTTGGATTTGGTTTTAATTTTGTACGTACAGAACCGGATTTTGGCATCTTTTTTAATGCGTCTTTTATTATTCTACAGCTTTCAAACATCTCAAGATAAGGTATTCGCGATCTTGCATAGGAATCACCTTCCTTCATCACTATTGTTTGAAAATCTAGATTTTCATAGACATCATATGGTTCTTTTTTCCTTACATCAAAATCAACACCAGATGCTCTAAGCACAGAACCAGTTGTACCAAGTCTGATAGCATCAGTTCTGGACAATATTCCACTTCCCTCGGTTCTTGCCTTTAAGAGAGGATTCTGATAGAATATGGCTTCATATTCTTTTAGCCTCTTCTCAAAATATTCAACTTGGCGTAGACATCGTTCTTCAAAGTTAGATGGTAAATCATTTCTTACTCCACCAGGTACAAGATATGCATGAGTTACTCTTGCACCGGACATTGCTTCTAGCAGGTCAATGAAAAGTTCTCTGTCACCTGCAGGCCACATGAACATAGTAGAATGGCCTAAGAATATTCCATAGATAGCCAACCAGTATAAAATATAGATACAACGATTCAGTTCTGCTGCAATGACTCGAATGTATTTTGCTCTTTCTGGAACTTCAATTCCCAATAATTCTTCTACTCCAAGACAGTAAGGGTACAAAATGTTGGAAGAGTCATGTATTACAGGTCTTTCAAGATGTGGAATGTTCTGGATGTAATTTCTGTATTCAGCCATTTTTTCCTCTCCTCTATGTACGTAACCTGGATCAGGATCACAAGAAACAATGTAATCACCATCTACTTTGATAATGAGTCTCATGTGTCCAGAACCTGGATGTTGAGGACCTACGTTAAGTGTCATTATTTTGTCATCCACTGTCTCAAGATGCATTCCTGGAGGTAGTTGTGTAGTCATTTTATCTTCCCTTTATCTTGAAATCTTTTCTAAATGGTGGTATATCTGCCCAGTCTTCCGGCAAAAGTAATCTTCGCATATCAGGATGACCTTCAAAGTAAACGCCAAACATTTCAAAACATTCCCTTTCATGAAATTCTACACTATAGAACACATCACGCAATGATGGGGTTCTTGTTGCATCAGAACCAGGATTAGGAACATCTTCACGTGGAACTCTGGTAGCAAGTGCAAAAATTTGTCTTCCAAGTTTTTCATCAGTGTAAGACCCTAGATGATAAATAACTTCAATCTCACTTGAATCTGGATAATCAACTCCAGATACAGATTCTGCATGATCATACTTTAGTTCATCTCGTATAAATTTAGCAACATCTACAATATCTTCTCTTTTAGTAGTTACTCTAATTCTATCAGATCTTATGTAATCTACACGTATCTTATCACCAAATTTTGATGAAATTTTATCTGCCAAAGATTTTTCAAATGCTGGAATTGGTTTTGGTTTAACAGGAACATCGGGAGACAAGTCCAGTCCTTTTTCTTCATAGAATTTTTTTGCTTCATCTTTTGACATAGAATCGGACTTGGCATTTTCAGAATTGTCAGAATGCTCCTCTGTAGTATCTTTGACTTCTACGTCCTTGTCAGTTCCAGAGCTCATGATTATTTAGCCTTCGTCCGTTTTATTTTTTCTTGAAGTAACATACATCCTTGGATTAGTGTTTCAGGTCTTGGAGGACATCCTGGAACATAAACATCAACTGGAAGAACACCATCAATTCCAGGGAGTACATTATACGAGTCAAAGTATAATCCTCCAGTTATTGCACATGCTCCCATTGCTATGACATATTTTGGATCCGGCATCTGATCATACACCATTCTCAATCTAGGAGCCATTTTTCTAGTAATTGTTCCCATGACAACTATTAGATCACATTGTCGGAGAGAACCAAATGCTTCGATAATACCAAATCTTTCGACATCATATCGAGGACTTGAGGCAGCACCAAATTCTACACTACAACATGCAGTCTCAAGGTGCACTGGCCATAATGAGTAAATTCTGCCCCAATTGATAGCCATATCAAATGGTTTTCCTACTGCTTTGATAAGAACATCTCCAAGTTTCCCAACTAGAACATTAGTAGCATGTGGTGCAGTGTCTGGGCTAAGTAATTCTTTTAACATTATTCTTCCCTATCCCGAATCCTTTCTACAGTCGATTTAAAAGTTACCAAATGTCCTTTCTCCCTGCTTGATATAATGCAAAGGCAAATGCAGCAAAGATTATTGCAAGAAATCCAATTATTGGCAAAGTTGCTGACTTTGGCAAATTAAGAATGCTACTTCCCCAGGCATACAAAAAGATCGATGCAACGTCAAATACAACAAACATCAAGACAAATGAGTAATATTGCATCATAAAGTGAGTACGTCCTTCTCCTTGTGGAACTTGACCAGATTCCATAGGCAAGAACTTGACGGGATTAGGACTTCGTCTGGGTGCAATCATTCTAGAAAGAATTAGGGTTGGCCCTGTTGCTACGATTGCAAATGTAAATAACAATAAGATTGGGCTGAAACTACTTGCAGCTTCTCCTACCAAAGTAGCTAACAAGCCAGTCGGAGAATATAAAAAGCTATGCACATTATACGATCATAATTTTCATTGCTGACAAATTTTTCAACAATTTCTTTGAAATTGAACAATATATTCAATTTTCCATATTAATGGATTTTAATTACTTAATTTCTAAAATGATTGATATATGACAGTAACAAAACCTACCTTATGGTAAGTATCGGACAAAAGGCACCGCCTTTTACCTTAGTAGATACAGAATTAAAAATGCGAAGCTTAGATGAGTTTAAAGGAAAAAAAGTAGTTCTCTCATTCTTTGTAGCTGCAAGTTCTCCTGTATGTACCAAAGAAATGTGTACCTTCAGAGATGAATGGAATCAAATATCAAAACTTGGAGCTCAAGTAATAGGAATTAGTAATGATGGTCCATTTGCAAATAAAGCATTTGCAGAATCTCAACATCTTAATTTTCCAATACTTGGAGACTATAAGAGTCAGACAATAAGAGACTATGATATTCTAATGCCTGACTTGTTGCATGTAAAGGGCTATGATGCAGCAAAGAGATCGGTATTCATTGTAGATGAAGGTGGAAACATAGTCTACAAATGGGTCTCAGACAATCCATTGATAGAACCAAATTATCAAGAGATCATGAACTTTCTCAAGAAATAAAACAAAAATCTCTTTTAATTTATTTTAAAAATATTTATTCAATCTCTGCAAGTACATCATTTTTTGCAACTGACGCACCTTGTTTCATTTTTATGGATTTGACAACTCCATCTTTATGAGATTTGATTGAAATTTGCATTTTCATAGATTCTAAAACACAGACTACATCTCCTTTCTTTACATTATCACCGGCAGTTACATTTATCGATACAACTCTACCAGGAATTTGACTTTTGAGATTTATCTGAGAATCAGAAGTGGAGTCAGCTCCAGAATTTTTATAAACAATTTTGTCCATCTCTGGGCGTTTGTTAAATGTCAGCTTTATGCCATCAATAACAAGTGTTATTCGATTAGTACTATTTTCAAGATATTTTGTTATGTGATAAACGCTATCTAGCATAAATTCAATTTTATTATGAGTCATTGTCATAATCTTAAGGTCAAGTTCTTTTCCTTGGATTTTTAGGATAAACTCATTATTACTAATGGACTTTATAATTTCCCCATCCAAGCTTTCGTCTGTATTTTCTAGTTTGAATTTCATATCAATGCCTATCCACTTGTGTTTTCCATCTAATGCTATGTTCCTTGTGTGGTTTTATCTTGTTTTTGAGGAATTCTGAATGTATGAGTGTTGCAGCTAATGCAGCTTCTGATTTTTGTGATGCCTCATTTTTCAAATCACTTTGCAACCTGTCAAGAATCTTGAATCTATCAAGAAAGTCTGTTGACAATTCACCATTAATGAATTCCTTACTGTTTAGAATAGTCTTGTACAATGGGATAGCTGTTTCAACTCCTTCAATGTAAAAATCAGACAGTGCTAAAGCCATTCTTTGTCTTGCTTCTTCAAAGTTTTGTCCCCAAGTGATGAGTTTGCCCATAAGTGAGTCATAATAAGGCGATACAGTACAACCAGGATAAAGATAAGTATCCACTCTAACTCCAGGTCCTGACGGAATGTTAACATCCCAGATTTTTCCAGTCGAAGGCGCAAAGTCTAGAAATGTATCTTCTGCATTTATTCTACATTCTATTGAATAACCATTTACTTTGAGATCTTTTTGTTTGAAAGGAATTTCTTTTCCATTTGCAATATCAATTTGTAATTTGACAAGGTCAAGACCTGAGACTAGTTCAGTTACAGGATGTTCAACCTGTAATCTTGCGTTTATTTCTATAAAATAGAAAGTTCCATCATCTAGCCTTAGAAATTCTGCGGTTCCTGCATTATGATAATCCACAGCTACTGCAGCTTTTACTGCTAGTTCTCCTATTTCGTCACGTGTCTTCTGATCAACTACTGGAGAAGGAGACATCTCTATGAGTTTTTGATGTCTTCTTTGGATAGAGCATTCTCGCTCAAAGATATGTACTGCATTTCCATGTTTATCACGTGCTAATTGAAATTCAATATGTCGTATTTTTGGAAGAAACTTTTCAACAAATAATGCTGACTTGCCAAATGCTGCTTTGGATTCCCCAGAAGCAAGTTCAAAGGCTTGTCTTAATTCTTGTTCATTATGTACTAGTCTGATTCCTCTACCTCCTCCACCAAAAACGGATTTTAGTAAAACAGGATATCCTATCTTGTGTGCGACATCTAGTGCTTTTTCAACTTCTTCAACAATTCCTGGGCTTCCCGGTACAGTAGGTACATTGGCTTTCATCATTGCATCCTTACATTCCATTTTGTCACCACAAAGTCTCATTGATTTTCCTGAAGGTCCTATGAAATTCAGGTTCTTTTTCTCACAAAGATCTGCAAAGTCTGCATTTTCAGAAAGAAATCCATATCCAGGATGGATTGCATCAGCACCAGAGCTAATTGCAGTTTCTATTATTTTTTCCATGTTAAGATAGCTTTGTGCAGGAGATGCAGAACCAATATGATATGCTTCACTTGCCATCTTGACGTGTTTTGAATTTACATCCTCGTCAGAATAAACTGCTACAGATTTTAGTCCTAATGTATTACATGCTTTTATGACACGTATAGCAATTTCCCCTCTGTTTGAAATTAAAATTTTCTTGATCATATCATTCTAAAGATTAATGTTTCCATGTTTTCGTGGAATTCTTCTTTCTCTTTTATTTGCCAAAGCATCCAAGGCCCTAATCAGAGATGGTCGTGTTTCAGCAGGATCGATTACCGAGTCAATTGTACCATAGGATGCAGCTACATATGGATTAGCAAATTTTTCTGTGAAATTATCTACAAGCTGTTTTTTCAGCGCAACAGGATCTTTTGCAGTATCAAGTTCTTTTCTATTCATAATTCTCACAGCCGCTTCAGAACCAAGTACTGCTATTTGTGCAGTTGGCCAGGCATAATTCACATCTGTTCCCAAATTCTTGCTTGCCATTGCGATATAGGCTCCACCATAGGCCTTTCCTATGATTAGTGTAATTTTTGGCACTGTAGCTTCACAGTATGCATACAAGAGTTTACTTCCATGTCTAATGATTCCAGCGTGTTCTTGTTGTGTTCCAGGCATGTATCCAGGGGTATCTACTAGTGTGATAATTGGAATACCATAACAATCACAAAATCTGATAAATCTAGATGCCTTGTTAGATGAATCAATATCAAGAGCTCCTGCCAATACCATTGGTTGATTTGCGACAATTCCTACTGTTTTTCCATGAAGTCTGGCAAATCCAACTACAACATTTGGTGCAAATAATTCATGTATCTCAAAGAATACGTGATTATCAACTATAGAAGTAATAATTTCTTTCATATCATATGGTTGCAATGGGTTTTCTGGAATTATGTTTATGAGGTTGTTGTCTAGTCTATTTGGATCATCACCAGTTTCCACAATAGGTGATTCTTCTGTACTGTTCTGAGGAATATATGATAAAAGCGTCTTTACAATATCCATGCAGTGATATTCATTCTTTCCAACAAAGTGTGCAACACCACTATTTCTTCCATGTGACATTGCTCCTCCAAGTTCATCAAAAGACACTTCTTCTCCAAGTACGGTCTTGACGACCTCTGGACCTGTTACAAACATTGTAGCGATTTTATCAGCCATTATTACAAAGTCTGTCATTGCAGGCGAATATACAGCACCTCCTGCTGAAGGTCCTACACTAATAGTAATTTGAGGAACTACTCCAGATGCAAGCTGATTATGATAGAATATACTTGCAAAACCATCAAGACTTAGAATACCCTCCTGAATTCTTGCTCCACCTGAATCAATTATTCCAATTATTGGAGATCCAACTTTTACAGCATGCTCCATGACTTTTGTAATTTTCTTGGCTCCCATTTCACTTAGTGTTCCACCAAGAACTGTAAAATCATAAGCAAAGAGAAAAACTTGTTTTCCATGTATAGTTCCATATCCTGTTACCACTCCATCTCCAAAGAATTTTTTGTTCTGCATGTCAAATTCATGATAATGATGAGTTGTCATGGCATCAATCTCGGTAAAACTTCCTTCATCAAGCAACAGGTCAATTCGCTCCCTTGCGGTAAGCTTACCCTTATCATGTTGACCCTGAATTCTTTCTTCTCCACCACTTTGCTCTGCCTGTCGCCTTTTATGTAAAAAATTCTTTATCTTTTCAGAATGCATGATTCGAATTAGAGGCTATTTACAACCTATATTAATTTAATCAGTTTTAACTTCTCGAATACCATCTCGGCCGCCCTTTGCGTTACGGAAAACATTCATTCCGATATGGTAATTTTCCCATAATCCTTCTATTATTTGGAGTTCTTCCCTTACAGATTGCAATGTTTCCTTAGTAGCCTGTGGATCTGCTTCCACTTTTGCAAGTAGCTGTCTCTTTTCCGTAAGAAGATCCTCTAATCCTACCTCATAGTTTGATTCTCCATGAAAAGCTGGATCTAAAGGAGTTATCTTTGTGGTAGTTTTTACCATTTATTTCTCAATCTTAGGGGTTAGATTTTAAGATTTAGTAAAGGATATCGTTTTACTACCGAAATCTGATAGAGTGAAAATGCATCTTTTGCTTCACTGCATTTTTTACATATACACATCTGAGAAACTTTAGCAAGATCACAGTTATCTGCAAATTCACAATCAGGACATCCTGCTTGACCCCCACAGACTATGCATTTTAGCTGCATAACTTCTGCGCATGCCTGATGCTTTACACCTAGCCCCTTGGCCCACAGAGCAACTTCATTGATTTCAATTTTTTTATTACAAACTAGACATGTGCCAGGAAATTTCATTGGTATTGGACGCCAGCTCATTTTATCAGATCCATTTCCTTTTGGATAATTTCACTGTCAGTCTCATTTAGATCCATTTCAAGGGACTTGTTTTTCATACAATAGAGAAGATATGGAAGATAAAAAGTTGAAAATGTACTACGTGAGACATGCATTTGTTTTGCAAGATTTCCAGTTAATCCCTTAATTGCCATACCATCCCATCTTATTCTGTTAAGAGTTGGCCACGGAAGATTGAATTTAGAATATTTGATCGCCGTTCCTTGTTTGTATAGTTTTAACAATATACCATCTAGGTATCGCAAGAGTCGCCATTCTTGTTTTCGCATTATCTTTCCATATAACATATCAGCTTCAGATAAAATGCCTAACATTTCTTTTAACACATTTACAGGAAGAGTACTTGTTATTATGCTAGAATAAAATGCATTAATCTTTTCTCTAGGATCAATCCTCAGAGAATAAAGTATTGCCTGAGCTTCTTCAGATGACTTTGCATTGAAGAATAAATTTACAGCATCTTCAATATTATTAGTTTCATGAGACTTGTCAAGTTGTGGTTCGAATCCACCAGCTAATGCCTGGGCAGAATTTAAAATTGATCTTATATCACCGCGTGAATCAATAATCATTTTTATCATGCTACCAATTTTTATCGATGCACCTTCACGTTTGAGAATTTCTTCTACGTACAGTCTCATCAATCTAGGAGGGAGTGGTCTGAGTTTTACGGTAGTTGCCACTTTTTTTATAGATTTCATCTTGTCAGATGCATCAGAATTTGCTGCAAGAATTATTGGGATTGTTGGTTCTTTTAGTATGTCAATTAGTGCTTCAACACCACCAAAGTCAGATCTTCCATGTATTCCATCTACTTCATCAATGAAGATCATTGGTTTTCCAAGTACACTGCTATTACCAAGAATAGGGTTAAGAATTTCTTGAATTTTCTGCTTGCTTCTCACATCACTTGCATTCATGCTGATTAGATCATAGCCAAATTGCTTTGTTCCCAATACCGCCATAGTCGTTTTTCCAATGCCCGGGGGACCAACTAATAGAAGAGGTTTTGTGCCTTTGATCCATTTACCAAGCCACTTTACAAAAGATTCTTTTGCTTCCTCATTTCCAACCATCTCAAGTAGGTTCTTTGGCCTATATTTCTCAGACCACATCATATCAAATCACTGTGGAATCTTTGATTCAAATTCTTTCCATAATTTTTCTTTTGAAAGTCGATTAAACCAATACAAGTTGTAATGCTCTACTGTCAGAAAGAGAAATTCTAGAAAATCTTTATGCGAAAAACTTTCAGGCAGTAATTCTAGAGCAAGTCGTGCTTCACCTAGATAGATGTCACTTTTCTTCATGGTAAAGTCAAATCCTTTTTGAACATCCCCTGTAAGAAATGTGTAATATAGAGGCCAAGAAGGAACTTTTACAAATTTATTCTTGATTGAATCTTCAATTTCATTTCCACATCCAACTGATTCTGCAGCTTTTGCCATTCCAAGATAGAATATTTCTCCAAGTGGAAATCTTGCAAGAGTCATGTTTTTTCCCGCAGTTCCCATTACGGCTCTATATTTTTTGTAACATTGAATCATTTCTTCTTCAGATATACTTTTAGGATTTATTTTTAATTTAAAATCAACATATTGACCTATACGTGCATCTTTGAAGCCTCTCTCAAATTCCTCCAATACCTCTTTGCCGCCTATAGAAATCTTATCTCTTGCAAGTTTCAAGATATATGGATTCATCAGCTTATAATCATCTAAAAATTCCACATCTTCATCTTTGTCCATTATTCTATCCATTGGTTCGCTTAGATCAATTGCAATAATATGACCATCAATGATATCAGTTTTTTTCTTACTATCATTATCATCTCCGAAATATTGCGTAGAGGCATCATACAATGCACTAAAAACCGGAAATGTCATTTTAACAAAATTAGAATTTAATATTCTTGAAACTCTATCAAGAAGAGTCTCATAATTTTCTAGTCTCTTTCTCACCTCGTCTATCTGGGATTTTTGGAGAGTTATCTCAGTGGAGCCCACTTCTCGGGCAAACCTCTCTTGAGTTTCAAACGGATTTGGATCAGATTTTATCTCTTTTAATAGATCTTCGGCAAATCTTTTGGTGAATTTTGGAAATTCTTCTTCTGCCTCCTTTTTGTATTTATCAAATAACCGATATCCTTTACTTTTGAACAAGGCCTGCTTGACAATGTCCTTACCCGGTTTGGTGGACAGTAGAGCCTCCTTACTAAAAATGGACTCGTCTTTACTACTCACACAATGGCACAACTTTTTTGCTATTTATGCATTCAGTCTCTTTTTTATTACTTCAAATAAATTAGGACTTGAAAAAGAAAAATCTGTGAAAGTAATTGAAATTTTAGAAGAGGCTGCAAAGAGAGTACACAAGAATGTAAAACACCTTGCAGGAACAAAAGAATCCGGTACGGATCATGGCATGGGTGCAGGTGGAGATATATCACGTAGGATTGACATTGTTGCAGAAAAAACAGTTCTTGATTATCTACGCGAAATAAATTTTGAGTGTACTGTTTTTGGAGAAGAGTGTGGCATGGTCGAATTATCGCCAAATCCCAGAGGATTTATCATAATGGACGCAATAGACGGTTCCACTAATGCAGTAAGAGGTTTACCGTTCTTTTGTTGCTCACTTGCATTTACACCAGAAGATAAGCTGAGTTCTGTTACAGACGGAGTGATAATGGATTTACATAATGGAGATTTGTATTCTGCATCAAAAGGCAAGGGTGCATACATGAATGGAAAAAAGATTCAAGTACATAAAGAAAAACCAATCTATTTTGTTGTAGGTGTTGACATTTCAGGAATTTCGCCTGATGCTTTACCTCAATTAGCACCAATTCTTTCAGCGTCAAATCATGTTAGACATTTTGGGGCTGTTGCCCTTGAGCTTGCAATATTTGCTCGTGGACTAGTGGACGTTTTTGTAGATTTAAGAAGAAAGTTAAGAATTACAGATGTTGCAGCAGGATACCTGATTGCATTAGAAGCTGGTGGATATGTGGTCGATGAAAATGGTATGCCGCTCGATTCAAACCTGAGTTACGACAAGAGAATCTCCTTCATAGCAGCTGCAAATAAAGAAACACTTGCAGATATTATGAAAAAACTCGGTTTATCACCTAAAATTTGATATTGAGTTTGACGGATTTCTAGAGAAAAATTTATGGCGCCCTTGGCGGGATTTGAACACGCGTCGAGGCCGTGACAGGGCCCCATTCTAGACCGGGCTTTACGAGGATTGGAATTAACCGCATCCCCTCTATACTACAAGGGCGTTAAAATACTGTGGAAGAAAATCTGAGTTTAAAGCTTTCTTTTCTTCAAAAAATTTTGTAAAAGACTAAATTATACACAACTATGACCCTTCGCTATGGGTTCGTAGCTCAGCCAGGTAGAGTACCGGACTTTTAATCCGGCTGTCCGGGGTCCGAATCCCCGCGAACCCGCTTAAAATTAGCAAGTAATCATGAGATACATCAAGTGCCAAGTTATTCACAAACCGTCATTTTAGATCAAATGACTTCAAAAATAGAAGGATTCTAACTAACTTAGGTTCAGTTCTGGAAACTCTGCTTGCTTGATTCCCAAGTCATGCTGGAGTGTTCTGATCTTCTTTGCATATTCAGTCATTCGAGGGTTATCACTCTGTACCTTTGCGATCTTGTATCCACGCCAAGCTTTTTTGAGTGCACCCCATGTCTGACCTGCAGTGTAGTTAGGGTTGTTTGTTTGTGGTTGTACGAATTGATACATACTAGAGGTGAGTTGTAAAAAACAAATATCAGCACATATGTTAAGTAAAATCAATATAAAAGTCAAGTTTCTCACATTAAATTCAGATATTTACTGGATTTATCTGTAAAACCTTCAATTTTCCTATGTTTCTAACATATTTTAGGTTTTGTTTTTTAACAAGGCATTTAGATTGTTTTCGAGACTTTCAATTGCTTCCCGTACTTCATTTGTTCTCTTACGAGTTCCCAATTCATATGCCTGAATTTTCCTTTTCCTATCTGTAATCATTCTTTGCTGCTCATGTTTACCAGAAGATCCTTGCGACCTTCTTGTATCAAGTGATGATTCGGGAGTTGTAGACTGGATAATTTTGTAGAGTTCCTTTGCATTAATTTCGTTAGATGAGATTGTTTCTTTTACTTCTGATATAGATAGATCTGTTAGAGATTTTTTTGCATGTGATGCAATTTGTACTAGATGCCCAACTATTTTGTGTGATACCCTAAATGGTATTCCTTTTCGCACCAAATGCTCTGCAATATCAAGAGAAATTGAGAACCCCCCATCTATTGCATGTCGCATTTTTTTCTCGTTTACAGTCATGGTTTTAAGAAGAGAGTTGATCACAAGTAATGACGATATTACTATCTTTGAAGTAGGCCAAATTGAGACCTTGATTTGCTGAAGATCCCTGTTGTATCCAGATGGTAGACCCTTTAGATTTGACAATATTGCCATCTGGTATCCTATTACCTGAGCAGTTTTTCCACGAATTAGCTCAAGGATATCCGGATTTTTCTTCTGTGGCATAACACTTGATGTAGAAGTAAACTTGTCTGATAGTTCAAGAAAAGAAAATTCTGAAGTAGACCAGATGATAAAATCTTCTGCCATTCTACTCAGGTTTGTCATTAAGATGGAAGAATTTCCCACATATTCTGCTACAAAATCTCTTGATGAAGTTGCATCAATTGAGTTTTCCACAAGTCCCTTGAATCCAAGCATTTTTGCAGTAGATTGCCTGTTAATTGGAATACTTGTTCCTCCAACTGGACCTGCACCAAGAGGAGATTCATTGACTCGTCCATATGCAACATAGAATCTATCAAGATCTCGAAAGAGTGCATCCGAATATGCAAGAAGAAAATGAGAGAATAACCCAACTTGTGCTTGTTGGAGATGTGTATATAGTGGCATTATGGTATTTTGATATTTTTCTGCTAGTTGTATCAGTGTAGAAATGACTTCATTTAGACAAAAACATACAATGTTGATATCATCACGTATCTTCATGCGTATGTCAAGTGCAACTTGGTCATTTCTTGAGCGTGCAGTGTGCATCTTGCCACCAGCTTCTTTTCCTGCTTTTTTTATCACCAGAGATTCAATTAGTTCGTGAATGTCTTCAGCCTCTGATTTTTCAGAAAAATTTTCTTTTTTGAGTCTCTCTAATGCACCAAGAATCTTTTCTGCATCAGCTTTTGAGATAATTTTATTTTCCAAAAGCATCAAAGTATGAGCCTGACTTCCTAGTATGTCATATAGTGCAATCTGAAAATCATCTGAAATTGACGAAAGAAATTCTAGTGTGTTCTCATCTAGTTTTCCTTCTAATCTAGATCTGTACATCAATTTAGGAAATAGAATGGTTATATATAGCATAGACGCTTTTTTGATTTATGTCACAGGCATCTCAAGACCTGAGAAGACACATTTTCGATGAATTGACAAAAGTAGTTGATCCGGAAATAAATGTCTCAATAATGGAGCTTGAACTAGTAGACAATATCGACATTACAGGATCCGAAGTTAAAATTGATCTACATTTGACTAGTCCATTTTGTCCAGCAATATTTGGATTCAAGATTGCACAGGACGTACATGATAACTTGCTTAAGATAGACGGTATTAACGATGTAAAAGTAAATGTTTCAAATCATTTCATGGCAGAAGCCATAAACAATCAAGTAAACACCAGTAAAAATCCTAAAAAGCCTTAGAATATTATTTTCTAAATCCTAAGAGATATCCCCTAAGCAATTGTATTGCCATTGCAGGATCCACACCTTTTGGACAAACTTGGCTACAAGATCCAGCAAAGTGACATCGCCATATTCCATGAGAGTCATCTACGATTTTTAGTCTCTCGTCTTTTCCTTTATCTCGGTTATCGGCTACATATCTATAGGCCTGTGCAAGTCCCTGTGGACCAATAAATGATGTATCAGTAGCCATAGTAGGACATGCAGAATTACATAGACCACATTTGATACAGTAAGAAAACTGGAGAAATTTTTCAAGATCTTGTGGTGTTTGTATAAATTCCTTGGATTCTGGTGTCACTTCAGAATCTTCCCTTATGATAAACGGTTTCATTTTTTTGTGATTTGAAATTAGTTGCTTAAAGTCTACTGCAAGATCCCTAATTATTGGAAAGTTATTCATGGGTTCAACTGTTACAACATTGGAGTTTAATTCAGAAATTTTTGTATAACAAGCAAGTGCGGGTTTGCCATTAATTTTCATCCCACAAGAACCACATGATGCCTGTCTGCAAGAATATCGTACTGCAACGGAATGATCAAAATTTTGTTTCACATACAATATTGCTTCCAAAACAGTAGTCCATTTCTGGACTGGAATTTGAAATTCAGAAAAAGCAGATTCTTGTCCTTCCGCGGGATTTGACCTAGATATCCTCAAAGTGATAGTATTTGATGGACTAGTTTTCATTTTTGAGTTTGATTCTTCAGATGATTTTGGTACTGCTACAACTGCCATGTCTAAGAAACCCCCATTCCAGCCATCAATATAGTTCTTGAGCCATAAGCAATCAATATTGCCATCGCTGCAAGAGATCCATAGTTTATCATTTTTTCATATGTTGAACCTTGTTTTAGTTCCAAGAGAATTACTCGAAGACCATTAAAGCCATGTACTGAAAGCAGGATCAATAGGACTTCTAGCATAAGGGCATATGGAAGAAAATGATAATTTGCAATCACATTTTGATATTGTAATGAATCAGAAAATTTTTGTGACATTCTCATCAGTATGTGTACTGCTACAAGTGCCACAGCTCCTAGTGCTGTCCCATAATGTATTTTCATGATAATGCTTTCTCTCATCTTAATCACCAAATAGTACTGATGCGCCATACATCATGGCCAACGCTGCAAGAGCAATAGAAACCCAGATGCAAAGTCTTTGTTTATAGTTAAGTGATGCTGCCTTGTATGGATATTCAGGCTGACCAGGTTTTCCAACCCCTATACCTCCATGGCCAAGCATAACTCGTATACCATTTGCAGTATGAAACACACACATCCCAATTACCAAGGTAAGGAGGATATGACCTTGTGGAGTCTGTGTAAGTTCCAGCATCTTGTCCCATGCTATTTTTCCATTCACAATTGTACTTGTTTCATAAATATGACCTATCAAATATGCAAGTAGTCCAAGTCCAGTCAGTCTCTGTAACCAATATGCGACTCGCTCTATTCCATAGCGAGTCGGATTTGCCATTCCCCTTATGCCTTCACGGTTTGACAATCTTTCTGCCACTAGTATTTCCTCTCCACTGGCTTGTATTTAGTGATAGTTACTGGATGTGTCTTAAGAACGGGCGCTTTGGTATCATAATAAACAAGTGTATGATGTAAAAAGTTCTTATCATCTCTATCAGGATAGTCAACTCTGGCATGTGCACCTCTAGATTCCTTTCTCGCAATCGCGCCCATTAGAATAACTTCAGCAACACGAAACATTGAATCAAGTTCCATTACATTTGAAAAGTTTGTGTTATACTCTTTGGCTTTATCATCAACGTGTTTCCAAGTTTTTTGTTGCAGTTGTCTTACTTGTTTTAGTCCCTCAACTAGATCATTTTCAGTTCTAAAGACATATGCTTTTGAATTCATTATATCAGTTAATTCTTGACGTGCCTCGTATGGATTTACACTTCCACTTCCCCTAAAAATTCCATCATAGATTCTTTTTTCTTCATTAGCAATCAAGTGCATTGGAAAAGGCGGTTGTGATTTGCCTTCAAGAATATATTTTGCAGCTAGATCTCCTGTTATTTTTCCCCACACAAGACACTCTGATGTGGAGTTTGCTCCCAGTCTATTTGCCCCATGAACACTGTTACATGCAACTTCCCCAGCTGCCCATATTCCTTGTATTTCTGTTGTGCCATCTATGTTTGTATGAATTCCACCCATCATGTAATGACATACTGGTCTTACATCAATTGGTTCAGTTACTGGATCTATACCAGAGAATTTCAAGGAAATTTCTCGTATGGCAGGAAGTTTTCCTATAATTACTTCCTTACCAAGATGTGTCAAATCTAATTTTAGACATTCTACACCTGTTTCGTTTTTGAAACCCCGACCCTCATTAATTTCTGTCATCATTGCACGTGAAACTACATCTCTTGAAGCAAGCTCAAGCTTGTTTGGAGCATATTTTTTCATAAACCTCTCTCCATCCTTGTTTATCAGATAACCTCCTTCACCTCTAGCAGCTTCTGTAATCAGAATTCCAGATGGTAATATTCCAGTTGGATGAAATTGGACAAATTCCATGTCTTTTAATGCCATTCCAGCACGATATGCCATATCCAAACCATCAGGAGTTGAAGCTAATGAATAAGTTGAAAAACTATAGACTCGTCCTGCTCCGCCAGTTGCAATAATCAATGCTTTTGCCTTGAATGTGTAAAAATTACCGTTTGCTAGCTCAATTGCGGTAATACCACAGAAACGTTGACCATCATGGATTACAGACGTAACAAACCATTCATTGTAAAATTCTATGTTATCAAATTTCTGACAAGTATCATACAGTGTTTGCATCTCATAGAATCCAACTTTATCTTGAGCATATGTTGCGCGGCTAAAGCTGTAACCTCCAAACGGTCTCTGACCAATTCTTCCATCCTCTCTTCTTGACCAGGGCATTCCCCAATGTTCAAGTTGGTATATCTCAGACGGCATTTC
Source organism: Nitrososphaerota archaeon (assembly GCA_013288545.1). GTDB lineage: Archaea > Thermoproteota > Nitrososphaeria > Nitrososphaerales > Nitrosopumilaceae > Nitrosotalea. Next base: position 64,458 of record JABDBR010000005.1, read on the forward strand.
TTGAACAAGTCTTTCAATGACATCTTGGTCTCCAAGAAAATCACTTCCTTTTACAGTATCATAAACATGAGATTCAAGAGAATCCCCTTCCTCAGGATATAGAACTGCTGCTGTTCCGC
>JABDBR010000006.1:0-1266 GCA_013288545.1 Nitrososphaerota archaeon
ATGCCAATTGAAAAAAAAGAAATATTCAATCTAAAAAGTGTTGGACTACCAGTATTTCTAAACCCAATATATGCAAAGATTCCCAAGATCAAGCCAACTACAAAACCTAAAAGATTTAGTACTGACTCTGCAAAAGTTATGAATTCCAACTAGTACTACTGTCTTCTGAAATTACATAAGTCTTGTAGTGGATTTTTTTCTACCAATCATCAAGAGTTCCGGATGTAGTACCGCTATTGTCCTTAGCATAATCTCCCAAAACGTCTGCATACCTTGCATCCTTGTATGCTATGAGTTTCACATACTCACCATATGATACGTCAAGCGAACAATTAGAGCATTTGACATATGAAAAATCGTCTCCTAATTCTGCTATCTTGTCACACTTGGGACATTTTATTTTCACGAGTTATATATTGTCTACAAGACCTATTATCTCTTCTTACAAAATCTGAGAAATGAATAAAGGTGTTTTATCAAATAGGGGTGTTTAATCTATTCATGCCATAAAATATGGTTTTTCAGATAATTTGATTCTTGAAAATGATTTTTGTCGAAGAACCTTAATAATCATTTTATGATTTTTTTCAAATATGTCACCAAAGAATATTTTTCTTATGGCGATATCTACAATTGTCGTAGTTGTGATTTGGTTTGCATTATTCATTCCAGAATCTGAAAAACTACAAAGTAATTTTCAAATTTATCTAGAACAAGAAGGCAAAGATCAGATTGCAAAAAAGGTTGGGGGAAATCTATCACAACCATTTGACTTGAGAGAATCTTTGATACAAAAGGTGACTGGTACTAATGGGGACTATGTGACAATTTCGTCCATAGTAAGTGGAATCAATGAAGATGAGGCAAAAGAGGTCTTTCATTCTGAACTATTCTATCAAGTTAATGCATACAGTCAGACCTACAAAGACATGCCTGGAAAACAATTTTCATTCAAACCTGGAGTACAAAAGCAAAGTTATGATTTTTTCCACCCACTAGTTTTTGCAGATGCACCACTTGTTTACCAAAAAACAGATGTAATCAATGGACTTGATGTCTATGTTTTCAATGCATCAACACATAATGTAGACATTAGTGACAGTTTTCCTCAATATGGTAGTGTACGAATCTTATCTAATACAAATTCAACTTTCTGGGTTGAACCAATAACTGGAGATTTGGTAAAATTTGAAAAAAGCTGGGAAGATTATCAGGTAAAAGACAATAAAACAATAGCAATTAATGAAAATGGCTGGAAAAAAACTA
>JABDBR010000006.1:1276-60395 GCA_013288545.1 Nitrososphaerota archaeon
GTTTAATTATAATAGAAAAATAATGCCGGTGTTACTAGCTTCCTTGACGATAGGAATCAATTTGATCTTTATTTTACGAAGTAATCTAAAACAATCAAATGAAGTTCTGATAAAAAATGAAAAGCTGACTGCTATAGGAAATTTATCTGCAAGAATATCTCATGATTTGAGAAATACGCTTACAGTGATCAAAAGCGAAGTCTCTCTAATCTCTTTTCAAGATGTCAAGGATGAAAAAATGAATGCAAGGCTACGACATTTGACACAAGCAATTGATAAAATGGACCATCAGATTGGGGGAGTCTTGGATTTTGTAAGGGAAAGGCCATTGAAAATTGAGAGATTTTCATCAAATGAATTGGTATCTAACACTCTTGAAAATATCTCTGTTCCAGATGGAATTCAAATTGTAACTCCTATGAAGGATATTTCTATGACTGGAGACTTTGTTCAGCTGGAAATTGTCTTATCCAATATAATTATCAACTCGATACAGGCAATGGGAGAATCAGGCAAGATCACAATATCTGTAGAGGACAAGCAGGATACATTTGTAATTAGTGTAACAGATACGGGCCCTGGAATACCAGAGAAATACGTGGCCAAAATATTTGAGCCATTGTTTACAACAAAACAACGAGGTACCGGTTTGGGATTGGCCAGTTGTAGGACAATAATAAAAAGCCACGGAGGAGAAATTTGGGTAAAAAATAATCCTACTACATTTACCATTCAGTTGCCTAAAACAAAAGAACTCTGATTCTACGATTAATGGATTTACCAGAAACCCTGCGGAAATACGAATTCTTTGGTTATGATATGGTGTATACCGACTTGTAGAATTTGAACTGGTTAAACTCTAAAACTGATGTAATTTGTACGTGTAAATCTCTTAAAGAATTAAATTGCTACATTTTCGCTGTTCTGTATGGTAAGAACATGTACCAAATGTAAAAAAGAAATACCAGATGGCATTGAACTTGATCCATTTGCTTCTACATATCCATGCTGCAACGAATGTTGGGCTGAATGGAAACAGTATAGAGTCATGGTTATGAACGAAATGAAACTAGACATGTCAATGCCAGATCATCGAAAAGTAGTAAAAAAGTATGAGAAAGTGTTTGTCGGTGTTTTGACTCCTGAAGGAGATGTTGTCAATTTTGCTGATGAGAGTCAGAGAAAACCGGAAAAGCCAACTTAGGTAAATATCTTATTTTTTGCCATTTCTGGAATTATCATGTAAAGTTTTTTTCTATCTTTATCATCCAACGATTCTAGTATTTTCTTGATGGTTGTAGAAAGTATGGATTTCTGGTCCGCTGATAATGACATGTAAATTTCAAAAATTCCATCTAGGTTAAAGGCAATTAGCTTTTCTGGATGATGTATGATTTCATTTACATAACTTGAAAACATGATTGTTCTTTGTTCTTCAGACAAGTTACATAGAATTTCAAGCCAGGTCTTAAACAAAGTAGAAAATTTGTCAAATGGTATTGTGGGCCCTGCTTGTAATGCATTATTTATGATCTCTTTCTTGTCCTCTTGGATCATGGAAAAAAATTCTGATAACCTCTTGTGCAGTATTGGTTTTCTTAGAAATTCAGGAAGGCCTGCTAAATTTACTATGATATTTCCAGCATGATTTGGAGAAGACATGTGAATCTAGGCCTTGGATCTCTTCTAAAATCGTATTGTTAAGATTTGGCTTAAATATATCCGGTTATGCTCTCCATGTGTATGCCTTCTACAGTTATCGTTGGTGGTTTTTATGGTGATGAGGGAAAAGGAAAGATCGTCTCTTATCTTGCTATGAAAGATAATCCGACAGTAGCAGTTCGAGGTGGAGTGGGACCTAATGCTGGACATACAATTGAACATGAAAATAAAAAATACAAAGTTAGAATGCTACCAAGTGCTTTTCTGAATCCCCGTACTAGATTGCTCATAGGGCCAGGAGTTGTAGTGAGCCCTGAAGTACTTCTAAAGGAAATAGAAGAGTTTGGCACTCAAGATAGGTCATTTGTGGATTTTCAATGCGGTATAATAGAAGAGTCACACAGAACAACAGACTCTGCTGGCAGGCTAAAACAATCCATAGGTAGTACTGGAACAGGTACAGGGCCTGCTAATGCAGATAGGGCAATGCGTACACTAAAGCTTGCAAGAGATATTGATTCTCTTACTTTGTATCTTGATGATATTCCTAATCAAGTAAATTTTGCACTTGACAGAAAAGAAAATGTAATAGTAGAAGGAACACAAGGAACATTTCTTTCATTGTGGCATGGTACATACCCATTTGTTACATCAAAAGATGTTACTGCGTCTGCAATATGCGCTGATGTTGGAATTGGACCAAAAAGTGTTGATGAGGTGCTTGTTGTTTTCAAATCTTTTGTTACTAGGGTTGGAGAAGGTCCTCTAAAGAATGAAATTTCTCCAGAAAAGGCAGTGGCAAAAGGATGGCAAGAAGTGGGAACGGTAACTGGACGCCAAAGACGCGCAGCTGAATTTGATTTTGATCTTGCAAAAAGATCAATCATGCTAAACAGTGCCACACAGTTAGGAATGACAAAACTTGACGTGGTCTTTCCTGAATGTGCACACATGCAATCATTTTCAGATTTGAGTTCTCCTGCCAAGTATTTTATTAAAAATATTGAAGATCAACTCAAAGTACCTGTTACACTTATTGGTACTGGACCTGATGTAAATGACATAATTGACCGAAGACAATAGGAAAAACAGAATCATAAACGACTACTTTTAATGTGGATGGTTTTTGAGAAATCCTATGGCAAAACTTCCTTTTTACATTGAAGTATCTGACATGACTGAATTTTCAAGAATGGTGTGTGCGTTGGAAAGAGTTCCACGTACTGCATTTTCCTTTGAACTTGATGGAAAAAACATAATCTCAGTTCAGATGGATCTTCTCAAGGAGAGGTCTGTCAATTACTATGTCCAGACAGACAAAAATGGACACTATCTTTCGTATGGATTCAAGGCAGGAAAAGAAGACTTTGATGTTGTCAATACTGTCTCAAATCCCATGTATCTTTACTCGCCAATTATACGAGTAAAATCACTTCCTGAGACACTCAAGCCTGAAACTACATCACCTCCTGAAGTTGTATACCAACCAATTGAGCTTGAGGATCTTACAAGTTTAATCAAACTAAGTTATGGATTTGAAGAGTCTCCATTTCCACTCTTTGCTTTTCCAGATGGCAATAAATGGAATGTGGGAGTCTTCATGAATTTCAACGAATCAGATGAAACTTCATACTTTTGTCATATCAAACTTGATTCTGAACCAACAAAACCATTTCTAAGATATTCTAGCAAAGATGGCGCAGAACCATCTTTTGTTAATACGGTAAATGACCATGGGTACTCATACCTCAAAGTAATAAAACTCAAAGGTAAGCATCCTCTAGTCAAGCTATGAGTAGTTTTAGAAATAGAATAAAAGATTCTTCTTCTAGAAGCTCTGTAATATTAGCAAATGATCTTGATGGCGTAAATCTAGAGTTACTTGAAAAACATACTCTGAAAAACATCAAAATGCTTGGAAACTATCTATGTGCTATTAAATTTAATTTTCATCTCTTGTTGCCCTTAGGCGAAAAAAGCATCAAAAAAATAAACAAAACTGCACATGATTTTGGACTGCAAACAATCGCTGACATCAAGCTAAATGACATTGGAAATACTAACATGGTAACTTTGCAAAGGCTCTGGCACAGTGGATTTGATGCTGTAATAGCCAACCCAATAATGGGACCTGAAAATTTATCACAGCTTGTAAAAAACGCTCACGATGATAATAGGGGTGTCATAACCTTGGTGCACATGAGCCATCCGGGAGCAAAGATGGGATATGGCCTGAGAGTACAAGATCCAACTAGTGGAAAAATGTCAAACATTCATGATCTTTTCCTAAAGTGGTCTTATTCGCTCCACGTTGATGGTATTGTTGTTGGTGCAACCGTTCCAAAACTCATAGAACTATCAAACAAGAAAGCAAAGGGAAGGCTTGAGATCTATTCGCCTGGAGTTGGGACTCAGGGTGGGGATCCAAAAAGTACACTGGATGCCGGTGCGAACTATTTGATTGTTGGAAGAACCATTCTGAATTCAAAAAATCCTCAACTTGAAGCAAAAAAACTCCAAGAGTTAACCCTCCGATTATAGGTCCTTGACTTTTCTGAATAATTTTTGAGCCGTCTTGTAAGTCAATTTGGCAAGTGCATCATCAAAGCTTAGCCATGTATAGTCTCGATGTTCATGCGATAAAATAACTTCCTCTGTTTTTGTATTTGATAAAAAGAAGACAACTTCCTTGTGTATTACTTGACCGTCTCGTTGATAATGATATTCTACCTTGTCTTCAAATCCATCAACAAATGTAATGTCTGTTATTCCAGTCTCTTCTCTTATCTCTCTTAGAACAGTTTGCTTGAAAGTCTCGCCCTCCTCAATATTTCCCTTGACAAAATCCCAGTGACCTGAAGGGTAGTTCAAAAGCAAGTATAGCTTGCCTTTAGGCGATTGGCGATAAATGACTGAACCTGCAGATCTTTCTTCTAACATTACAAAAGGAGTTCTTATGTCCTGTATTTCTATTTTCCAAGCCTGCGGCCTCTTTTTTGAAAAGTCCTAATTGCACGCATTAGATCTATCTTTCTGAATTCGGGCCAGTATACATCCATAAAGACAAGCTCACTGTAGGCGCTTTGCCAAAGTAGAAAACCGCTTAATCTCTTTTCACCAGACGTTCTTAATATCATGTCTGGAGATGATTGCGGTAAATGTGAAGTATAAAGACTGGATTCGATTACTTCCTTGTCAATTTGATTGACATCAAGAGAACCGTCTTTTATTCTAGATCCAATCTTTTTAATTGCGTCAACAAGCTCATCTTGTCCTCCATACGCTATTGCAATGTTTAGGTAATGATCATCATAATCTTTTGTAACTTCCTCAAGCTTGTTGAGAATCTCTCTTAGAAAATCTGGTAATAATTCAATACTGCCAATGGCCTTTACCTTCATGCGGTTCTTGTGTATTCTTGGATCGTTGAATAACTTGTGTAATCGTTCATTTATCAATTCATAAAGATAATCTAATTCGTCGTCTTTTCTATTGAGGTTTTCTGCTGATAGTACATACAGCGTAATTATTTTGATATTTAGTTCTTCACACCAATCCAGTAACTTTTCTACAGCATCGGCACCTCTAAAGTGACCATCTATCTTCATAATCAGATTGCGTTTTGCCCATCTCCTATTCCCATCCAAAATTATGGCAACGTGTTTTGGCATCTCTCCACTTTGAATATCGTTTTCTAATCTTCTAGAGTATAGACTGTATAAACCGCCCAAGTTGAGAACTTTGTCTTTTATTCTGATAATACTTCGCCACCCTTCTTCTTTCTGTATTTATGGAAGAGTAAGGATGCTGATATCAGTATTACTGCAAGACCGATTAGTAACGGCGGGAGGAGAGTAAACGGGCTTTCTCCTTTTATCATAATTGTGGTAAATTGAGAAACAACTGGATATAGTGTAACTAGTACGATGAGTCTTAGAATGTCTGTAATTGATCTAATACTTCCCTTGAACCAACTGCTTAGCAATGAACCTCCAAAAATACATCCTATTCCCATCCAAAGGAAAGGTAACATTCCTGATACAAAGAGTCCAGTTGTTTGCTGATTCAAAACTAATTTCAAAATACTGTCAGGTTTTGTAGTAATGCCGGGTACTGCTGCACCTATGCCTGCTGTCAATGACGCAAGAATCATGACAATTCCTGCTACCAGTGTAAATGTTCGTATAAATCCTCCAGGTGTAGGTTTGTTCCAATTTGTCCATGCTCTATCAATATCAAAAGCTCTGATTAGAAACGCTCCTCCCAGAATACTAACTAGAACTGCAAATATTTCTCTGGTTAATCCAAGAACGGTAGCTACTCCACCTATTAGCAAAAGCATTCCTGGAACACCTAAAAAGAACTTTGAATATTTTGAATCAAATGCAATTGTCTTGAGGTATCTTCCCAATACTGCATAAGAATATTCCACGGTCCTACTTGCTCGCATGACTACTCTTTTTACAGAAACTATTGGCAAAACATTTTGAATTATTGGTATAACACTTTCATCATCTTCTCCATCAGATACTATCACAGCTCCATTTGCTGCAAATCTCAATGCAATTGTTTTTACTTGGGAAACTATTTTTTCATCTCCTTGTACACCTTTGTTCTGAGTACCAGAAACTAGGGCAACCTCTGCTTGGTATCCCTTGCTTGTCAAATCTTCAAATGTTTTAACAGCTGCAAAAATTGAATTGGAATCTGCATCTTCTGGATCCTCTAACGCAAGCCTTTGAGCTGCCTCAATGCATGCGTTGCGCCCAACCACTGGAGTGATAACTCCTGCCTTGATCCCTATATCGTCATCTCTGTCAACACAAATCACCAAGAGTCTACTGGTCTTAGTCTCAGTTGTTCCACTTTGTAGTCCAGCTTCTTTTGTTGACATTGTATAGACGAAAATCGCGTTTCCTATTAATTAATGTAGTTTCTATCAATTTTTACAAAACCTTCAAGATATCTCACTCTAATCTCACACTTTGGTGATTCTATGGACGAGTTTGATTTGATTTTGACATTAAAGAGTCTGACTCTTGCTTGAGAGAGTCAATCTTTGACATCTCATCACTGATGTCACTAGGAGATGCTCCTCCTTTGATCTTGCTTGCAAGTGATATTGTCTCAGCCAAATAATCATTATATTTTTTGAGAGATTCAAAATATGCTCCATAGCTCTGCTTCCATTCTGTAGGTGGATTGCTCTCAATTAGTTCACTTATCAATGAGGTAATCTGAGATGATGAGATTTGGGCTTGACTTGTAAAATTATCTGGAGATAAGGTCTTGTCTGACAATCCTTTGAGGTTTGACTCTGTATCTGAAATGATGAGTAAATGTCTCTCTTTTACACTATCTAACTCACTTTTGTAGTCTGAAACAACAACAGAAGAACCATGGTTTTGTGGAAGAAACCATACCACAAAACTTGCTCCTGAAATGACTGCTAATATTGCAATAGTGATAGCGATGCCTTTCTTGGATGCCATTTGAGTGAGTCTCTTTGAGGCTTTTAAAAGCATAACTACATTCAACAATTTGCTTTTTCTCACGCTCAATTTGTTAATTTCATGGTGTTGGATAAGTTCCTCATAAGAAATATCATAAAACTGCATATTTTTATATAAAAACTAGATCTATGACCTGAATTAGACCATGTAAAAATTTAACACCCTCTAGTGTATAGTTAAATAATTTTTACAGCGTCTTGCTATATACCACTTCCTTCGTAAGAAGATGAAATGACTCAAGCATACTGCGTAAAATGCAGAAAAAAAGTCGACATCTCAAATCCAAAGGAAGTTAAGCTAAAGAACGGACGACCTGCGGTAAAGGGCACATGCCCAAAATGTGGTACTAATGTCTTCCGAATAGGAAAGCCATAAGTACAATTTTCTTCTTTTTCTAAATTTATTAAAAAAACTACAACTGTATTTGTTTGTCTGAATAAAATTTAGGTAGTTTTGATTGGCTTGAGTTTTGGAAGTGTTATGATAAATGTGGTTCCTTTTCTGATTTGGGTTCTTATCTCAATTGTACCACCGTGTTTTTCTATGATGCTTTTACAGCTTACCAATCCCAAACCCGTCCCTATCTGTCGGGTTGTAAATAATGGCTCAAACATTTTTTCTATCAGGTGTTTTGGTATGCCTGGACCTGTATCCTCTACTTCTATTATTGTAGAATCTAATTTATCAATGACTTTTACATGAATACTGCCTTTTTTCTCCATAGCTTGAACGGCATTTAGTATAAGATTGGAAAAAACAATCTCTATTTTTGATCCATCACATAATATGGCATGGTCTTCTTCTGGAACATTTACTTTTACTTCTCCCAGATCTATTTTGGATAGTGCTGAATCTAAAATGCTACATAGCGAATGAGTCTCTAGATCTAATGGTTTTGGTAAGACATAGTCAAGAACTTCTTCTAATTGATGGGATATTCTGGCAATAGCCCGCTCCATCATTATTATATGATTTTTGTTTTTTTCATTGAGATCAGGGTTTTGTATCTTCATTAGCTCTAGGCTATTTCTGATTATTGATATGGGATTTCTAAAGTCATGAGATATTCTTGCAGAGAGATCTCCTATGACATTGAGACTTTTCATCTTGTGTTCTTCGACCTCTTTTTTTGCATTGTAAATTTCAGTCATATCTCTTATTGCGGTATTGCTTCCCACCAAGGTACCGTCGTTTCCATATAGATTCGCGGCGCTAAGTAAAACTGGAAATATTGTCTGGTCTTTTCGTTTTAACCATATTTCTCTGCTTGATACAGCTCCTGCCGTTTTCCATGTATGATACGTATCTTGTAACATTCTGAGGCTGTTTTCTGCTACATGATCAAAAATTGTTTTTCCTATGACCTCTTCTTTTGTATATCCTAGTTTTTCTGCATACGTCTTGTTACAATCTAAAATGATGCCATCCAAATTGATTGTTCTATAAAGATCTGGTGAGTTATCGTATAGGTTTCTGTATTTTTCTGCCATCTTTTCATAACGTTCTAACAGAATGTTGAGGTCTTCTTCTTTGTAATGATATGATTCGTTTTTGTTTTCTATCACTTTTTCAGTTTACTCCTAGTCGCTCTCGTTTAATAAATTAAGATGAAAGTCTTATTGGTTATGAGGACTTGCTCAGTAACTCTATATTTTTTAATTATTATGATCTGACTTTCTAATTTACCAATGTTTCTAACAAAGAATATGCCAATTCATTTTTTAGCATCTGTATCTGTATTGTATCTCTGAATGTGCTGTCTAATTTTCTCAATTTTAGATACAGTCTAAAAGTCTGCATATGATCCAAACTTGCCTTGTCTGGCATCATACCTATTGGATTTAGATTCTTTCCAATAAATTGCCACATTTCTTCAAGTGATGATATGTTTTGGTTTTCTATGATTGACATGTTTTCAACTCAATATCGTTATGCCTGTTATCCTTTTGACATCCTCACTACTCATTTTGTTTGCAGACAAGAATATGGCAAGTTTTGTGGCATCCTGACCACCCTCTGATATCTTCAAGAGGTTTATGGTACCGAGTTCCTCTACAATTCTGGTATCATTTGAGACGACCTTTCTGGACTCTTCTATATCTGCATGACCATTGGATTTTCTCTCAAGCAAAGATTCAATCTCAGAAAGATCAATGTTTTTCAATTGATTTTCCAAATCTGCTGTGTCAGTAAATTCGATCATTAGTTCACCAATAGACATGTTTATCCTTATTTTGACCATGATCTGACAGAATTATTTTCTCGCATCAGGACGACCGCCTGGTTTTCTGGTGCTTGGCAATAATTGAATTTAGAAATGTACTATTATCAAGTGTAGGATCCACTTTTTTTGCTTCTCTTATGGCCTTCACAAACTTCTGGAACGCCTCAGTTTTTACTGTGATTGTTTTGTATTCTTTTCGTGGCATTAATTTATCTGTCCGGGACATATGGATAAGTTCTTGGTATGCATTTTACGGTAAAAAATGACCTAGTTACCAATATGAAGGAATTTTATACTAACGATCCCCTTAAATGGGGAATGTACGGTACTATATTGTGGCTCTCAATGAACTCCACAAAAGCTTGTTTCTTGAGGAATGCTCACGGCTAACCGTGCTTGTATTTGACTGCCTACAAAAACTAGAAAAAAACCCAACTGATCTGGATGTGATAGAAAGAATGGTTAATGCTGCTGATGTAATCAGAGGGGGTGCGAAATTTCTTCAAGATGTGGATCTTGAGATGAACGCTAAAATGCTGATTGAATTATTTAAAGGGGTACAAGACGTGCGATCTAGACAAATGGGATTTGAAATGATGTCAAGCCGTTTTAGAATGCTGGCAAGCAAAAGTCATTCCAAGTCTTATCTCAACTAGATTCCAGACCTGGAAACTAAAAAGACGGGTACTAGTTAATGCAAAAATTTGTAAAAAATATGTTATATTTGCAATAAAAAAAATAGAATTATTAATTTTGAAAGAGACCTTCATACATAATTGTACGTTACACTCAACAAAACAGGCAAATTTATCATGTAAATCAATATAGGTGGCGATTCTCATACTGAAATAGTTGACAAAAGCCGAATATGAAAAATTACTAAAGAACATTCAGGATAAAGTGTCTCAAACCAAGACTGGTTCTACCTCAAGATTTGAGCTTCCTAAAGTGGATATCATGTGGCAAGGAAATAGAACATTTTTCAGAAACTTTTCAGAATTTCCAAAAATACTAAGAAGAGATCCCGAAAAACTTCTTCAATATCTCTCAAAGGAGTTTGCAACTCCTGCACAATTTGGAGGCGACAAAGCAGTATTTGTAGGTAAAAAAGATCCTCATGAATTTTCAGCTCTTTTGAATAGATACCTTAAGGAGTATGTGGAATGTCCTACATGCAAAAGCCCAGATACTAGAGTAGAAAAAGAAAATAGAGTGACACTTCTCAAATGTGAAGCATGTGGAGCTAGATCTCCGCTAAAGGGTCAATATGCGTAAATGAATTTTGCCGTTAAGCAAGTGAATCAGCAGCGCAATAGGATGCTGAATATATGCGACGCTGAATTGGTTGGCAAAACTGTTAGGCAGTCTGATCTAGAGATAAAAATCACTGAGAGTTACTATGGAGACCGTATAGTGGATGAAAAAGAGGCAGAATCTCTTCTACGAACCTCTTCGATAATCAACATGGCTGGTAAGCGAACAATTGATCTTTCAATAAAAATAGGATTAGGATCTGCAAAAGGTGTGAAAGAAATTGGGGGAATTCCTTTTCTTATAGTTTTCAAATTTTGAAAATACAACGATTATATACGTACTGAACACATTGTTGTCTGAGAATTTTGGGTAAGCGAAAAGTACTAAACGAAAGTGAATTGAAGGAAATGCAGTTGCCTGGAGAAGGCGAAATGTTAGGACGAGTTGTAAAACTTTTGGGTAGTGATCACATACTTGTAAGATGTACGGATGACAAGACCAGAATGGGCAGGATTAGAGGGAAACTAAAAAGAAAAATCTGGATAAGGGATAACGATGTTGTAACAATAGCTCCTTGGGATTTCAGATCAGAAGATCGTGGAGACATTACTTGGAGATATACACTCTCACAAGTTGAGATGTTAAAACAAAAGGGACTATTACCGCAAGATTTCTAACAGCAATCAATTTTACAAGGTTCGTATTACAAACTATATTGTCATTAGGAGCAAACTAAAGTGAATGAAAATTCTATAGATGAATCCAAAGATGAGGTCACAGAAGAAAATGATCTGGATTTATCCGAAATAACTGATGAATCCGAAGATTTCACCACTGACGAATCCGAAGATTCCATCGCAGACGACTCTGAAGATTCCACAACTGAAGAATCTGATCTGGGGCTCCGAGAAAATTTGGCAAAAAAAATGAACATTGTACTTGCAGGAAAAGCAAGGGGACGAAAAACCGCGAAAGATGTATTTGATAAAGACAAAGTGCTCGAGGCAGTATTTGACAAGTCAACTGTAATGATCCTCTCACGGTTCATAAATAATGGCATTATTTCATATGTAAATGGCGCAATAGGTGCAGGAAAAGAATCTCAAATGTATTGGGCAGTTGATCCTTCTGGTCAAGACCTTGCAGTAAAAATTTATCTTGTCACTACATCAAACTTTAAGAAAAGATATCCTTACCTTATCGGAGATCCAAGATTCACGCGAATAAAAAGGGGCACTAGATCTCTTGTAGAGTTGTGGGCAAAAAAAGAATTTCGTAATTTGAGCAAGTCTTTTAACTTTGAAATTCCATGTCCAGAACCAATAACCGTGGTAAAAAATATTCTAATAATGAAATTCGTGGGAGTTAATGGTGTTCCATCACCTACATTGGTTGAATCTGAAGTAGATTACACCGATTATGAAAAGACAATAGAAATCATCTCAGATCTATATCAAAAAGCAGAACTTGTTCATGCGGATCTTTCAGAATATAATATTTTCAAGACAGAAAATGGGCCGGTAGTTTTTGATTTTGGCTCTGCGGTAGATATAAGGCATCCTAAAACAAAAGAATTTCTTGAAAGAGATATTAGTAATATTACTAGATTCTTTGTTAAGAGAGGACTAACAGTGGACAATCCAATTGATGTGTTTAAGAGGGTGACAAAATGATCTTTGAAAAAATTATACTAATTCCAGTTGATCGTGTTGGAGTGTTAATTGGTAAATCTGGAAAGATAAAAGCCAAAATAGAAAAAATTTGCTCCGTCTCATTGTCAATTGACGGTCAAACAGGCGAGACAGTCATAAGGGGAGTGGGTGACGTTGAAAATATAATGCCATTTAAAGCTGAAGAAATTGTGATGGCTATAGGTCGTGGATTCTCTGCAGAGAATGCAATGCGTCTTGTCCAAGAAGAGACTTCGTTACATATTATGGATTTACGCCAATTTGTTGGAAGGTCTCCTGCTCAGATTGAGAGAATAAAGAGCCGAATAATAGGGGAAAGTGGTCGTGTTAGAAAAAATATTGAGGATCTAAGCGGTGCCAAAGTATCTGTTTATGGTAGAACTGTTTCTATCATTGGAGATGGGACACAGCTAAAGTCTGCTATAAACGCAATAACATCTATTTCAAGTGGTAGTACTCATGGGAAGGTCTACAACGATCTTCAAGAATCAAGAAGAAGACAAAAGTTAGAAAAACTCCAACTCTGGGAGGGTGGAAATATACTTGAGTAAAGAAGTCTTCAGCCAGATATCTCCAAGTGAGTTCTTTTATAGAAATAGAGACCTTGCAGGATTTAGTAATCCAACCAGATCACTTTACACCTCGGTCAGAGAATTTGTAGAAAATGCACTTGATGCATGTGATCAAAAGAAAATGCTTCCCGACATTCATCTTTCAATAAAGGCAGTTGATCCTGAAAAGGCAGATCCAAAACATTACATCCTAACTGTAAAAGATAATGGTCCTGGAATTGATCCTGAACATATTCCACTTGCTTTTGGTACTGTTCTTTATGGCTCCAAATTTGGTCTCAAACAAGCCAGAGGAATGTTTGGTCTTGGTGCTACCATGGCCATACTGTATGGCCAAATCACTACAAACAAACCAGTTACTGTAAAGAGTTGTTCAGATGGTAAAACAATTGATGAATTTGTAATGCTACTTGACATTCAGAAAAATAAACCAGTCATACAAAAACATACAACAAAGGAAGGATCAAAGACCGGTCTTGCAGTAAGTATTGTTCTTGAAGGAGATTATTCAAAGGCAGGATCAAAAATCAGAGATTATGTGTATCAGACTTCATTGATCACACCTTATGCATCAATAACATTTGAAGATCCAAGTGGAGAAAAATTCCATTATGCAAGAATTGTAAAAGACATGCCACGTCCGCCAACCGTCATCAAACCTCACCCACATGGTATTGATGTTGAAACTATTCGAAGAATGATAACTGATACACATTATCAGATTCCAACTATAGACAACAAGATGATTGATAAGGTCAAAAAAGAATTGAGCTTGAAAAAAAATCTCTCTCCAAAAGAGATTCTAGAGCGTGCACAAAAGCGTTGGTCTGACATATCAAGACCGGTAAGAACAGTGGTCTCAGTCATGTCATTTCTAAATATTGATTTTGAGGGACTCAAAAAAATCCGAATCGATGATATTGACATTGCAAATAAAACTATCACATATTGGGACTTTGGTGAATCCACGACTCATGCAGTGGAATTGGATCCAGAGAGCCCATATTACAAGCAGCTTGCAAGTACTGTTCAAGGAGATACGCTTCTTACATTTCTTACAAAAAGATTCCAAAGGGTTGGACCTACTACGGCAGAAAAATTCTGTGAATTTGCCAAATTCAAGCCAGACAAAAGAATAGGCAGCATGACAAATGAGGAACTAGTAAAACTAGCCGACGGGCTTCAAAAATTTGAGGAATTTCTTGCACCCGATCCCAGCTGTTTGGCGCCCTTGGGAGAAGAACCACTCTCAAAAGGAATAATGAAGTTTTTCAATCCCGAGTTTGCGGCTGTATGGCAACGTAATGCATCAGCATATTCGGGATTTCCGTTTGTTGTTGAAATGGGAATTGCTTATGGGGGAGATATTCCTCCAAATGGACTCAAGGTTTACCGTTTTGCAAATCGTATACCGCTTTTGTATGATGAAGGAAGTGATGTTGTACTCAAAATAGTTAACGAAACTGAATGGAGTAGATACAAAATAAAAGGAGATCCTCCACTTGTCATAGTGTCCCATATCTGTTCCACGAGAATTCCGTACAAAACAGTTGGAAAAGAAAATGTGGCAGATAGGCCTGAACTTGAAAGAGAACTAAAGAACGCATTACAATATTTGGCAAGAAAATTGGCCGTTCACATGTCACGACAAGGTGCAGCTGACATGGCAAAAAAGAGGGCAAATCTTTATTCAAAATATGTACCGCTCATTGCACAATTTGCTACTGAACTTGCTGGCAAGAAAAAAGAACCAAATTATAACCAACTAATAAGGATGGGAAGTGAGATTGAAGAACAAGTCTAATGCAAAGACAGCCGAGACAAGAAAGAAAAGATTACTGTCATTGCTAGAGCAGCAGGGTATTAACATCTATGATCACCTTGACAAAGGAAAATTTCCACAGTTTGTAATCCCTAGCAGGTCCGTAAGCAACATAGTTTATGATAAAAAAATACGACAATACATCTTGGGCAGTGCAAGTGCTGTCCGAAGTTCAAGAAACATGTCACAATTGCGTTCTTATACACAGCTTGCATGGCTTGCTTTTTTTGTAAACAGGCTTGTACGTGAAGGAAAATCATCTACATTAAGAGACATTTATTATTCATCCCAAGCATTTAGCATAGATTTTGAGGATCAGCCAGAGTCTGACAATATTATAGTAGATCTAGAAGCAGTGCTTACAAGTCCCCGTGAAGAATTTCACATATTTCCTGAAGAAAGAAGCAGTGTCTTTGGCGACCTGACAATCGAGTATACTGTTCCAGGATATGAAGGAAAGAGAATGAATTTGTCAGATCATCCTGATGGATATTTGATAGGCCCAAGTTTGAGTAGTGCAGAACTTGTTGATACTAGTGCAGAACTTGTCATTGCCATCGAAAAGGGTGGTCTTTTTACAAGATTTGTTGAAGAAAAAGTACATAAAAAATTCAAAGCCATAATTGTTGATACTGCAGGCCAAGCTCCTAGATCAACAAGAAATCTTTTGAGAAGACTAAATTCTGAAATGGGGTTACCTGTTGTTATATTAGCAGACGGTGATGTGTATGGTGAACATATTGCAATGGTCATAAAATCTGGCTCTGCAAACGCTGCTCACTTGAGGGAACTGACTGTGCCTGATGCAAAGTGGTTGGGTGTTTGGGCAACCGATATTGAAAAATACAAACTCCCGACAATCCCAATGACAGAATCTGACATAAAGAGAATCTATGACCTTCAAAAAGATCCTAGATACCAGGAAGGAAACTGGAAAAAGCAACTCGAAGTCTTTCTCAAATTAAAGAGAAAAGCAGAACTTGAAGCATTCTCAAAGTATGGTCTTACTAATATTACAGACAAGTATCTTCCAGCAAAGCTAGAAGAATCAAAGAGTTTCTAATTTTTTAATTTTTAAGGTAAGAACACCGTTTCTATACTTGAAATCATGAATTCCCATGTCTGGTGTTGTCTCGATTGGAACCTCTTTTGAAAAGTGTGCTGAACCTCGTACGTATAAAATTCCATCAATCAATCTTACCGTGACTTGGTCTTCTGGACCTGGCACCTCTGCTACAAATATTATCTCTTTTTCTCCCTTTATGAGGTCATAGACCCAGTTCTTGGTATCTGCCTCTTTTGGCGTATATTGTGGAGTGCTACTCTCTACGGTCATTTTCTTTAGTACCTTGACCCAATAGATCATAATCACGGCAGCTATTCCAATCAGTATGAAACTGACGTATCCTTGTGAAGATCTTAGTGAGAGCATGTATACCACACCAAGAAATAGCAAGACCATTAAGGGAATTATAAAATCAAGTGATTTGTCATTAGAGTATCTGCTTTTGTAGCTTGCCAAAGATATTCTGTATGATTTAACTATGCTCCAAATATAAACACTCGTAGAATTTTGACCAAAATTTCATGTATCTTTATTTCATAATTGTATGCTGGAATTACTGTGGCTTAGGTGGTTTCCCATCTTTTGAACAAGTTGTGTTCGATTCCAAATTGATCCAAGCACTTTCCTACAACGTGATTTACAAGGTCATCAATATTCTTGGGTCTGTTGTAAAAACCTGGCATGGCAGGTAATATGACAACTCCAATTCTAGAAAGCTTGAGCATATTTTCAAGATGTATACTAGTAAGTGGGGTCTCTCTTGGAGCAAGGATCAGTTTGCGAGATTCTTTCATTGTAACTCCAGCTGCTCGAGCCACCAAGGTCTCTTCATAACCATTGGCAATGCTTGAAAGTGTCTTCATGGTGCAAGGAATCACTATCATGCCATCTGTTTTGTGTGTTCCACTTGAAACACTTGCAGCCATGTTTGAATCATCTGAGTAGTGGTCTGCCAGTGATTTTACATATTTTAAATCATAATCAGTTTCTAGTGTCAAGCATTTCTTTGCCCATTCTGTCATGATTAGATGGACATCAACTTTGCATTGCTTGAGAACCTCCAACATTCTTACACCGTATAAAATTCCTGAACTTCCAGTTAATCCTATAATTAATCTCATGAGAAGATTGACCATGTTCCATATTTAATTTCAGCTGTGATTTTGGCATGTTTATTTATGGCACTATGAGTCTCAATATTTGTGAGCGTCAATATTGATTCAGTTGAAGAAAATATTATTTCAGAACTGAAACTATCCCCTATTCAATCCAAAGTTTATGTCTTGGTCGTAAAAACAGGCAAAATGTCTGCGCAAGATATAGCAAAGAGTCTTGGCATATCTGAAGATGAGGCACATCAAGCAGCAACAAGTCTGATCCAAAATGGCGGATTTATCGATATAACAAAAACAGAGTTTGAGTCCATGCATCCGAGATTTGCTGTTGTCAATATGTACAGAAGAATGTGTGATCGGGAAAACATTCCATTTAAGAAGAATCTTTTGGTAGATAACATTTCAATTATTTTAGAAAAACCATATGATGATGCAAGAACTAAATATAACCAATAATGGAGGAGGAAACATGTCTCTAGATGAAGAGTCTTCTTGTAATCATGAAATAGTATACTTTGGAGTCACAAATCTAAACTATGAAAGAAGAACTATAGGTTCAGTTGATACATGGAGATGTGTCAAGTGCAAGAAAATTTTCTGTGAAGAAAAACAACTTGGAATCGAGAGCATAGTAGATTATGTTGGAATGCCAAAAATATCTCCAGATCAAAAATGGGCTGTACTGTTATGTAATCTTAAAAAACACAAGGATAAATGGAAACTAGTAAAGATAAAACAAGATGATGAAATTCAACATGAATGCGTTGATGAAAAAGTAATAAAACTCAGGGTGAAAGACTTTAAGATAGAAGATGATAAACACTGGAACTTTCTTATCGAAACCTCCATTAACAAAGCAGTAGAGATCTAAATCTTAGATGGACATTCAAGTTCATATCAATAATGTTCGTGGTAGCCAAATAGCTGCAAAGATAACTGGCACTTTTACTATTGATACTCATCCATTCAAGTTTACTGCAATAGCTTTTGGCAGAATCGGTGGCCATAACATAGGTGCCAAGATATCAAAAACTGTTGAAAAAAGTCTTGTAAAACTTGGTTATGATGTAGACGAAGTGATAAACGAACTGCAACAAAGGCTTGTTCGTGGTGATATCACTCTCCCAGAGGGACTCACAAAAGACTCTTTTGCAGACGGCTAGAACTGTGCTTCTTCAAATGCCTTGTGACATGAGCAACCACGTTGTTGTGGTATGGAATCAAAAAGCAATGAAAGTATGTTCTTTGTGGTTCCTACGTTTTTAGATAAAGTTTCTAGAACTTCCTTTGCAGTAACAGGCTTGTCTGCCCATACATCATAATCTGTTACTGTTGAAATTGATACATAGCACATCTGGGCTTCTCTTGCAAGTTGACATTCTGGAACTAGTGTCATTCCTATAATGTCTGCACCTATGACATTTTTGTAGAACTTTGACTCGGCTCTTGTTGAAAATCTTGGTCCTTCAATGCAGATGTATGTGGCATCTTTGTGAATGTGCAAATTCATTTTCTTTGTTACATCCAAGACAACATTTTGAAGCTCAGGGCAAAATGGATCTGCTACTGATATGTGGATGACCTTGCTGTCTTCATAAAGTGTATACTTTCTTGATTTTGTAAAATCTATGAATTGGGATGGAAGTACTACATCTCCTGGTTTTAGTTCCTCCTTTAAGCTTCCAACTGCTGATGGTGCAATAATTCTTTTAATTCCCATCTCTTTGAATGCCCAAATATTTGCTCTAAAGTTTATCATGTGGGGTGGAATTGTGTGTTTTTTACCATGCCTTGGCATGAATGCAACTTTTCTTCCCTTGTACATGCCAACTGTTATGGAATCTGAAGTTTTGCCAAATGGAGTATCAATAGTAATCTCTTTGCTTTCTGTGAGAAGACCTGAATCATATATTCCAGTTCCGCCAAAAATGCCTATCTCTGCTTGTTCTGTCAATATTTCACCAATGAATTGTATTTGTAACCCTTGATTTCCTTTGATCCTTTCAGATCAGTTAATTCTACTATGAAAGCAAAACCTGATACCTTGCCGCCTATTTTTTCTACTAATTTTGCTGCAGCCTTGGCAGTACCTCCAGTTGCAAGCAAGTCATCGCAGATGTATACTTTCTGACCTTTCTTTATTGCATCAACTTGGATCTCCATTGTTGCAGTACCATATTCGATACTGTATGATACTTTGTGAGTAGGACCTGGTAATTTTCCTTGCTTTCTAATCATGATCATTCCCTTGTTGTATTTGAGGGCTAGCGCACAAGCTAGGGGGAAACCTCTTGACTCTATTCCTGCAAAAATGTCTACATCATTTGGATGAATTATCTTTGTGAACTCATCGATGACAAGTGATAATGCTGCTGGGTCTCTTAAGAGTGGACTAATATCTCTGAATAGAATTCCTTTTTTTGGAAAGTCTGGTATCTCAGATATCTTGTCTTTTAAGTTCACGAATCGTTCTCAAGTAGTGGATATAAAAAATATTACTAATTGGATTTTTTATTGAATTGTTATACTAATTACTGCTTTTCCTGTGATTGAAGATGCTTGAACTGTATACATGCCAGGATTGACATTGCGTGGAACCTGCCAGTCTGTTACATAGTCGCCTCTATTTGTAGCTGAAGTTGGTAAGGTATCGATAATAGTACTGTTACTATTGATAGTGATCTTCACTGATGCGGTAATACCTGCATCAGATCCCGCGATTCCTACAATATCTCCACGTGTGTATATGCCTGAGGGTCTATCAAGATGAACCGTAATTGCCTGCTTGGATGATTTTACAATTATTGGTACAGATACATGATTGACTCCGCTAGTTCCATCAAGTTTCCATGTTCCTGGAACTGCAACAGATGGTATGCTAAAATCAAATGAAGAAAAGTGACCCGTCTTGTCTGAGAATGTCTGTATTGATTTTACTATCTGGCCATTTGGATCAGTCAAGGAAATTTGAAGAAGACTGTTTGCATTAGCAGTTCCAATAATTATGATATTGTCTCCTGGTAGGTATGAGTCCTTTACTGTGTTAAGTAAGATTAATCCACTGCTTGTTGAAAGTCCCACTGCAAATGACTTTTCGACTTTTTCTTCTGCATGGGAGACTACGGCAGAATAAATTCCTGGTGTATAGGATGTCAAATTAAAGGAGTATGATGCTTGTCCATCTGATCCCAAATTGATAATATCTGCAAACTTTTGTTTGTCTGATGGATCTACTATGATGAGGTTGATAGTTGAGGATGAGGGGCCTGTGACACTAACAACAGGCTTGTCTGTATTTTGATAACTGAGTTTGTCTAATGTTGCTGTTATGGGTGGAGATGGATCTTCACCTACTCCAAAGAAGACAACTACAAGATCATTGCCTTGTGTTATGTCTGCTGCATAGGTTCCTTTTATGGCAGAATCCTCTATCTTGTATGACATGGAAACTGTACCGTTAGATGTCACATTTGCATCCTTTGCATAGATCTGGTGATTGGTGGGGTCCATGAGAACAAAGTGTACAAGCTGATTTGAAATTGAAGAACCATTTATGGAAACTGTTTGTCCAGGTTCATATCTTATTGCACTTGGTACGACTGAAATATTGTGAGTAGTAACAATACTGTATTGTTTGGTTACCTGAATTTTTCCATCTGAAGCTGTAACTGTATACTTGCCAAAGTCTCTATCAATTGGTACTACATCACTCGTTGAATACTTTCCATCACTGTCTGCTTGTACTGTAGAAGTTGTTATTGGATTTCCTTTTGAATCAAGAAGGGTCAGAGTTATGGTGCTTTCAGGAGTAGCTAAACCCGAAATTACTTTTGTCTCTCCTCTGTGGTATATGGGATCAACATTTAGTGTAAGTGGGACATATTGCTGGGTGCTCATGTGGCCTTTCTGTGGTAACTTGATGTTTGTTGAAAATGTCTTTTGGTTACCTTGTTGGTCTTTTAGAACAAAGTCAACACTTCCTGATTGCTCTGATTCTGGTAAGAGTACAGTTGTGACAAAATTTCCTTTGTCATTGGATGAAAATGAGTCTATCTTGTCGTTGCCTACATACAAATCAAGATTAGCTAATGCTGAAAAACTTAGGCCAACTATACGAATATGAGAACCTGGTGTTGGAGTTGAGGGAATTATTCTAAATGATGATGTATCAAGTATGCCTCGTTGTGTTGGATATGTTTGAGTGCTACCATCCCCTTGTGGTGGTTTGTTACCTGGATTATCACTGTTGGGTGGTGATGTTTGGTTATCTGATTGTTGAACTCCAATCTCGCCTGTTTCTCTGTCTACATTATTTGCATCTGATGTCTTCCAAGTAAAAGTTGGTGCTTGCTGATCTGTTTTTATTTCAAAAGATATTGTATTTCCAGGCTTTAGTGGATTTGTTGTACTAAACGCAAGTGTAGTCGAAGTCTTTATGCCTTGCCAGCCATTTTCACTTTTGAATGATTTGAAAGTTCCTCCTCCGTTTATCTGTAAAGTAAATGAGATTATGTCCGCAGTATTACTTGCACTATTGCTAACTGAAATCACCGTTGCACCTCCTGTATTTGTAGAAGTTACAGTTACAAATTGTGGAGCTGCATAAGCTGGGTGTATAGTATATGCTGTAAATATGCTACCGACAATTATTGCAAGAATAATGACTGATTTTAATAACACGTTGCTCATCCACTCCCAAACCTTTCTCTCAATTAAATCTTAATAAGAAATTCTATTTTATTATCTTGTACTCTAGTACAATTTATGAGTAAAGTACAAATGCTGATATTTTTTGTCTCATCTATTGCTGGTTGCAGATGACTGGATTCCTAGATTTTGATTCTGTCTTATCCTCTCAGCAATCAATCGGTATAGTGACCTGAACTGGTCCTTTGTCTTGTCTGATAAAAAGTCTGTCTCACCTAACACTATTTTTTCACAAATGTATCTGCAAATGTCCTCTCTGTCAAATTTTTCCCAGCCTAAATGTTGATTCTCTTTCCAAATCTCATTTAGGTTGTCTATTATGCTCTTTTTGCCCTTGCTTGACACTTGGTCTTTTGTGAGTGTTACATATCCTTCTTTTCTTAACCTGACCTCATAAGTCTGGTTTACTGCATAAAGATAATCATCTTCCATCAAAAGGTCTTCGATGAACAGTTTGGGCTGTCCTGCTAATTCAAAGAAGACCATCTGTACAGACTTGAATTCGTTAGACTGGAGCGATGTGGCAATTTTTCTTGATTCCTCGGTGTTGTCCAGTAAGATAAAAGTGTCATACCCGTGATTTTTATAAAATATTGCAAGTGACATGACTGAATTCTTGTTGTATGCTGCAACTATGTTAAGTGGATTCATGGAAAGGTTTGGATCTTTTAGGAATCTGTCAAATGCATTAAGATACATGCAATCAGACATGGTTTCGACTATTATTACGGGTCTTGAGTTAAAACCAATCTGCTTATCCACTATGGATTCTACAAGGCCTCTTGATAGACCATATAATATTGGAATAAGAGTTTGATCATCTGCATTCCAGTAATCATAATAGATCTTACTTAGGTGTCTTCTCTTATCGAGTTCCACTACTAGCAAGTTTCCTTGTGTATAATCAAATATCATAAACGGTGAGTGGGTTGCGTACAGTATCTGATTGGAACCTGCCAGACCTTTTAGCAGATCTGAAATTCCTCTTTGCTGTGCAGGATGTAGGTTTCTTGCAGGCTCGTCAAGTAACAATATTGCTTCCTTTAGTTCTGCTTTTTGTGTTTCAGCTGCAAAGTTTACAATAAATGAAAAAGTCCACTTGAACCCCTCTGCTCTTCTGTTGAGTAATCCTGTATTTGTAACAGTACCGTCTCTGTGTACATCTGATATTACTACACTCAAAACATTTCCTGGATTCCATCTTAATTCAACATGGATGGGGTCTCCCTTCCATGCAGGATTGAGTCTCTCACTGAGTCTTCTGCTAGAAGTGTGTAATAGTTTTATCAATCTTGATGGGCTGTTTTGAGCATCTTCAAGTTTCTGTGCGTCAAGCTCTGCTAAATAAAATAAGTTGTTTACAGTCTCTGCCTTGTCAAACTCTTCGACATACTCTAATCCCTTTGCTCTGATTCCTTTTGTCTCTCTGATAAATTCCTCCAGATCAATGTTTCCAAGTATTTTCTTATAGTCTGAAAAGTACACAAATCTAGGATGTAGCTTGTCCTCGATGAAATTGTCTAGAGCAGAACGTTCGTTTGTTCCTATTAGCATGTTGTCAAATATGCTTTCTAGATCTTGGTAGATGTCTTTCCATTCTGAAATTATCTGTGGTTCTTGTGATGCAATCAGGTAGATGTTGTTGTTAAATTCGGCCATCATGTCCATGAAGACTTCGCGAGTTCGTGGTGGAGGGGCACTTAGAAACTTGGTATCCACCCTAATTCGTATGGGGTTTGGCATGGCTTCAACAAAAGACTTGATCCTGTCTACAAAGTTTTCCCAAGAGTTGAGTCTCTTGCTTGCCTCGCCGCTAATTTTTACATCGCCAAAATCATATTGTACTCTGGGATGCTTGTTTGTCCTGTAGATTATCATCTTTCTTATGTCTTGAAGATTTGGAAACTTTTCTCGAATTAGTGCAGTCTCTTTCTCACTTAGCACAAACTCTCCCTCAGCTAATCTTACCTCTGACTTTAGCTCTTCTGTCATTTCGTCACACAAGTCCAAGTCAGAAAGTTTTGTATCCTTGTTAAGCAATGTTAGAGCTTCCAAAATTGTGGTCTTGCCACTTTCGTTTCTTCCTACAAATGCTGCAAGATCTCCAACTTTGATTTCGCCAGAATCATGAATGCAACGATAACCTTGAACTCTAAACTTTCTAAGTCGCATCTAGCGGCTATTGGCTTGGCTGTGATTTAACTTATTCGTCAAATTTGTTACTTGGAACTTTTTCGACCAAATAGATATATGGGAACTAGAGCGGTTATACTATAATTGGCAGTAAAAAAAATTGCTTATCTTGTTTTTGTCTTTCCTGTTATTGTGTCACTGATTTTTGGCGGGTATGTACTGTCTGATGTTTTAGGACAACCTGGTAGACAATTAAACATGTGGCAATACAAATCTGTATCAAATATTGGACAACAAGAGGGGGATAAACAAATCAGGTTGTTGAACCTTGTTAGCAATTATACGGTATCAACTCCGTTGAACTTTGGCGTAATGGTGAACAATACTTCGTTTGACTGTGGTGATTTGTATATGACAATATATGATCCAAATACATCTCCTGTACAAGTAGTTGTCCAGCATGCGTACTTTACACAGTGTTTTGCACAAACTAACTCTAATTTACCAATCCAAGATACATTTTCAGCTGCGATTGACAAACCAGGAATATACCAGATTGTGGCAGAAATGAAGGACAAGACTGGTCAAAATAGTATTCATGTAGCGGCCAACTTTAGGGTACAATAAGAAAATTATATGTTATTATATTCCACGAGTGTTTGTAATAACGAGGAGTAGCGTGTTCTATTTATTGTGATTAATTATGGCTAAAAAAGAAAAAAAATCAACCAAAAAAGCTGAAGAGAAAAAGGAAGTAACCAAGGCAGAAAAGAAGAAGGAATCTCCCAAGATTGTCAAGAAAACAGAATCTGACAAGCTTGACAAGAAAAAGCCTAAGGATGGCAAGAAAAAGGATGCTGAACTCTCAGAAGAAGAACTCGAAGCAATTGATGAAAAGGAGATAGAAAACTTCCAGATCGAAGGACTGGACATGGAAAAATTGAAGACAACTGTTTTGGGCTTGGTGGCAAAACGTGGTGACAATGGAATGTTCCAAAGTGAACTTTGGAAGAAACTCAAACTCTCAAGCAGAGATGGTTCAAGACTTGCACTAAAACTTGAAAGACAACATCTTGTGAAAAGAGAAAAAATTCTTGAAAATGGACGTTGGACTTACAAGTTAAAGATTGCACATGTACCGGTAACTACCCAGTCCATAGAATCTGCTCCTTGTTTGATATGTCCTGTAGAATCCAAGTGTACACTTGAAGGAGAGATTAGCCCAAGGACTTGTCCTTTGATTGAACAATGGGTCTTGACTGAACTTACTACAAAGAAGGCAAAGAAATGAAATTAATCGATGCAAGGCGTGACTTGTATAGAAGATTAGCACACAAGGAAGGATATCGAAGCAGAGCTGCATACAAACTAAAAGAACTAAACACATCTTATCGAATAATAGGTCCTGGATTTTTTGTCTTGGATCTTGGTTGTTCTCCTGGTGGATGGAGCCAGGTTGCACATGAACTTTCAGGAAACAAGGGACAAGTTATGGGAATTGACAAAGCATTTGTTGAAGAAATTCCTGAGGTTCATTTCATTAGGGGAGACATTGAGGATGAATCTGTTGTAGAACAAATTTTTGATTATTTTGGAGGCAAGGTAAATGCTGTAATCTGTGATCTCTCACCAACAGTTACTGGAATGTGGGATGTAGATCACTCTAGACAAATTTCGCTAAATTATGCAGCAAGTAAGATAATGGATCAGGTGTTGGCAAAAAAAGGCAACGCACTCTTCAAGGTCTTTGATGGTCAATATTCAATTGAATTTCGAGACTATATCAGAAAAAAATTTGCCAAGGTACAATTAAGAAAACCCCAAGCAAGCAGAAAATCAAGTAGTGAATTATACTATATCTGCTTGGGATATCTTGGAAATTAAACTAGAGATAAAATTTCACTGATAGTGGCATCAGTCTTGAATCCTGTGGGGTTCATGCTTGTTTTTGTGGCCCTGTGTCCTATTCCTTTGATCTTTTCTATTATATTTGCTAGAGATGGTGGTGCCGACTGTTTTCTATGTGCAATCTCATCCAGAGTAAAATAAGCCGGAGGCATTTCTGTTTCTGCCTGACATTTTTCCAAGAATGTTGCACAAGACTTGTCAACTGTCAAGTTCTTTTCTTCAGATATCATGGAATCAACAAAATTTTTGTCATGCATGCTCTCTGTCCAGAGTGGCCCTGCAAGTTTTGCCTTTGAACTGCAAATGTTGCATGTATGTTCTACTTCATGCACAACTTTTCTGTTTCCGCAATTATCGCAATGTAAAATATAACCCATGCACTCTTTGGTGTTTGTTCTAACGAGTATCTTGGCATATGCCTTGTAGTAATGCATGCTGTGCTGGACAAATAGAGGCACTATCATGATGTCTAGTCTACCTGCAACCATATTCATGCATCCAAGAATCAATCGTAGTGCAATTTCATTACCATATGTTGTTTTAACAGGAGTTCCGTAATACTTGCGCTGACATGCTTCTGGAAATATTCCGTGCAAAACAGTCATGTCAGTGGCTGTCACTGACAAGAGTCCGCCATGAAAAGTAGCCCTTATTGCACAATCAAGATAACGAGAGGGTGAACCAAATGGATCTACATCTACAATTGCACCCCGTCCATCTCTTGTTGAATGAAGACTCAGAAACCTGCAGGCCTCGTTTTCAGAAAACTCGCAATTTGTAACTTGATTTAACTTGGCAATACTTTTTCCAATGTCAAGAGCTTGAGGATTGACATCGTTTACAACAACTTTTTCTATTGAGCTAATTTCATTTGCAACCCTTATGCTTCTTGCACCTATTCCTGCAAGCGAATCCAAAAAAATCTTTGGCCCTTTAAAGTTTTTAACAAATGCAGAATATGCTATTATGGAAAAATCCCTGCTAACTCTAGCCCTTGGATTGAAAAAAGCTGGTTCTTTTGGAGGAACTTTTTCTGATAATGATTCCTTTGGCACTAGAAGCCTTGTGCTTCCCTCCACTATCTCTGCAAGTTCAGACTCCAATGGATTTTCTTGTCTAAAATGATTTAATACATCTAACGCAAGAACAACTCAAATGCTAGTCTGCGGAGTAGATGACGCAGGTAGGGGTTCAGTCCTCGGTCCACTTGTTATAGCTGGAATTTCTATTGAAAAAAGTAAGATAAAACAACTTGTCAAGATTGGTGTAAAAGATTCAAAACAACTCAGCCCTCAATCAAGAGAAAAATTGTATAAACAAATTTTGTCCATTGTGGATGGGTACCATGTAGCAAAGATCTCTCCACGAATAATAGACAAGAGCGTCAGCAAAAATCTGTTAAACCAACTTGAGGCAAACTATATGGCCAAAGTGATAAAAAAACTGGAGGCTGGCTCTTCATATGTTGACTCGTGTGATGTAAATCCAAAGCGATTTGGTCTGTATATCTCAAATATTGCCAAGACTGGAAAAATCATCTCTAGTCATCATGCTGATAGGAAATATCCCGTAGTCTCTGCTGCTTCTATTATTGCCAAAGTAAGCAGAGATAGGGAAATAGAAAAACTGCGAAAAAACTATGATTTGGGAAGTGGATATCCATCTGATTCTAAAACTATGGGATTTATCAAAAATTGGATATCTCAAAATGAAGGCGTGCCAGTATTTGTCAGAAAGAGCTGGAAACCAGTTAAAATTTTGCTGAATATATCATCCTAGATATTTTGCTATAACCATGCCGTGGTCACCCTCGTATGGTTCTAGGTTTATCTCTTGGACTATCTCAAAATTGGCAGATAATTTTTTGACTTCTGAGCGCATTACCTGTGATGGCTCTCTTGTGACATCAATGCTTCTTGTTTTTATCACTAACATGATGTATCCATCTTTTTTCAAATATGTCTTGCAATTTAATATGGCAATCTCTGTCTGGTCTGGCTGGGCAATGTCTACGTATACGACATCAACAGGACCATACACTGAAAAATATTCCTTGGGGCTTCGGGCGTCTTGTAATATTGGAACAATGTTTGATCTAAACGAAGCTACTCTTTCTAAAAAGTCTCTTGCAACTCTGCTAGAGTGTTCTACTGCAAAAACAATCCCATTTGGACCTACGATATCTGATACATGACTTGCAGTTGTCCCAGTGGATACGCCAAGATAGAGAACTTTAGATTTTCTGACAATTGGCAAAATCTCAAGGCCATTCATTATTGCAGCGCCAAGTTTGCTGCGGTAAGGATCCCACGCCCTAAATTCCTCATCATCTATCTTGACTAATTTTTCTCTGTAAACTTGATTTCCAGGTACGAGATTTATGGTTGCAAGTCTCTTTTCCCCTTCAATTTTTACCCAAAAAATATTATCTTCTTCGTTTTCCAAACTTCTTTCTCTTGCTCTTTTGCCAGTCGTTTCTCTTCTCTCCGCCTCCTCCTCTTCCTCCTCCACCACCGTATCTTCTCTCTCCGCCTCCTCCAAACCTTCTGTCTCTTTGTTCATCAGTTCTGCGTGGCTGGAAAGCTGGCCTCTCAGGCTGGTCCTTGTACTTTACTCCTATCTCGGTAACTCGTATGTTGAGTTTCTCAAGCAATGTATCATTTCTTCCCGCTCCAAAGACATCCACTCTTGCACCAATTGCAGCTTTTGCAGCTATTGCTCTTGCAATTTTGCCTCTCTGCCATCGTGGGGCGGCATGAACTAGTTGATGTTGAAATAGTAAACCGTGTTTTGGTGGCTGTGCACCAGTCTTGAGTGCTCTAAACAATGCCTTTTCAGCACCAAGAACTTGAATTGTACTTGCAGGCATTGATGCAAGTCTCTTTAGACTTCCTGCCTTGGCAAGAATTCTTGCTCCTACTGCAGTACCAAGTATAACCGAAATGTTTGGTGCAATTGCCTGCATCTGTGATTCAATGTGTTTTTCTAATGATTGTCTTAGCTCAAAAAGTTCCAAAATCTGTTTTGCGATGCTTTGAACTATGACAAGATTCTCATCTGAGATTTGTCCACCCCTGCTCTTCTTTTGTAACAAGGACAACATCTCGGCTTTCTCCTCTGGAAAGCCTGCATCAAGGTATATGTTCTGGGTAAAACCATCTCGTCTTCCAGCCATTACAATTTTTGAATATCCGTTAATTGTATCAATTAGATTGTCAAGCTCTGGAAAGTGTAATCCGTACCATTCTCTTACTCTGGAACTTAGCAAGTTGATCATCTTGTCAGTTTCATCTAGTGAATTAATTGCCTGAATTATGTGTAAATCTGGACTTTCGGAAATCTCTGTTACTCTTGATGATGAAAGGCTGAGTGCAAAGTCTCGCAACTTTCCTCTGGCATCTCCTTCGTTTGTGGCAAAACCAGAATCTACAAGGACACGCAATTTTGAGGACTGGATTGTTTCAATGTTTTTCTCTTCCATGATATCTGACTCTATGGATCTTTTTCTAAGAAGTTTCAACAAGGAAGAATCGTTTACAGTAACAACACTTCCAAGATTGGCAAGAAACTGTTCTAGTTCATTGAGGCTGGCCTGTTCTTTTTTTACCTCTACATACTGTATTGCGGGATTTGAAAATGGAAATGATTTCACACATTTGTTATCGTCAAAAACTGCAATACCTAACTCTGTTAAAATGACAGAATGCATAGAGTGCATTTCCATGGCTTACTAAAAAATGTAACATTATAGATCTAGAACTGCATCAAACGTTATAAGACAACTATTTTTTATTATTAGAAGTGAGTCCTGACATTTCAACTCGTGTGGGCCCAATTGAACTTGAGAGACCCACAATGCTTGCGTCTGGTATTCTTGGTATATCACTTGATGTTTTTGGCCGTCTATATAAAGAAGGAGCGGGCGCGCTTGTTACAAAATCACTTAGCAAGGAACCTTGGGATGGATATCCAAACCCTACCATAATTGGACTAAAAAATGGATATCTAAATGCTGTTGGACTCTCAAACCCTGGGGCTCCATATTTTGCAAAACTGCTTGCACCCAATCAAACTATTCCAATAATTGTAAGTCTTGTTGGCTCTATTCCTGAGGACTTTATATTTATGATAAAACAATTTGAAAACGTAAAGATCCTAGGATACGAACTTAATCTGTCATGTCCTCATGTTGAAAAAGTTGGACTAGAGGTAGGTGACGATCCTGAACTTGTCCACACAATAATAAAATCTGTAAAAAAAGAATCAAAGGTGCCAGTGCTTGCAAAAGTTGGCCTTGGCTCTTCTGACTATTTGAAAACTGTACAAACTGCTTGTGAAAGCGGCATTGATGGTATAACTGCAATAAACACACTACGAGCCATGGCAATTGATGTTGAAACTGCAAGGCCGATTTTGAGTCACAAGATTGGTGGATTATCTGGATCTCCAATAAAACCGGTTGCGGTAAGATGTGTCTATGAAATTTCCTCAAAGTTTGACATTCCTATTATTGGCTGCGGTGGAATATCAATCTGGGAAGATGCAGTAGAATTTTTACTTGCTGGAGCAAGTGCTGTGCAGATTGGAAGTGCTGTTGGAGAAAAATGGACCGGAGTCTTCTCTGAGATAAATAATGGAATATCAAAATATATGGAAAAAAAGAATTATGGAAAAATAAGTGAGATGGTTGGAATTGCAAAAAAGTTTTGACACTCCAAAAATTGTAACAATAGAAAAAGTTGTTGATGAGACACCAACTGTTCGTACTATATTTTTCTCTGATGATGTAATGTCAAAGGTTCTTCCAGGACAATTTGCAATGGTGTGGATACCTGGAATAAATGAAATACCGATGAGTGTAATGATATCACAAGAAAATGGAAAGGCTGCATTTACAGTAAGAAAACATGGACTTGCCACAACTGAACTATTTTCCAAAAAAGTTGGAGACCAAATAGGTATTCGTGGACCCTATGGAAATTCGTTTACAATCAAGCAAGGAAATCTATTACTTGTGGGTGGAGGAACAGGGCTTGTTCCTCTAGTACGGCTGGTGACATTTCTCAAGAAAAGCGATAATGTTACCATAGTCATGGGGGCAAAGACAAAGTCTGAGGTCTTTTTTGAAGGTCTTGCAAACAAACTACTAGAGGGAACAAAACACAAAGTGATTATTGCAACAGAAGATGGAAGCTATGGCGAAAAGGGCCTTGTCACAGATGTCATGGAAAATCTAGTCCGAGAAAATAAATTTGATGCAGTCTATACCTGTGGTCCTGAAAAAATGATGCACAAAGTTGTACAAATTGCATCTGGGAACAAGATCCATGTTGAGGCAAGCATTGAAAGAATGATGAAATGCGGAATTGGAATCTGTGGAAGCTGTTGCTTTGGTGATGTGATGGCATGCAAGGATGGTACTGTCTTTGACGGTCCAACTCTTCTTGCAAACAAAGAGTTTGGATACACTCATAGAAACAAATCAGGCATACTTGATAATTATTAGATAATGGAAACTCCGGAAAACTTAAAATGCTATAAAAATCCATCCAAATTGAAAATTGGCCAAGATAGTACTAACTGCAGACCGAACTTTGATGTCCCCCTATCGTGGAATATCACTTGCAACCTTCTTTGGTTGTGCTCCTGCAGTAGATCCACATAGACCAAAAAACAGTTTCTGGTACTATATCCTAAAAGACCAAGTTACTCCAAAGGTTCTCTTTGACTTTATCTGCAATCCTATAGGACACAAAAACGGTATTGCAAGCTATGCTCCATATGGATTAAGAAAAGTAGAGGCCGCACTTTTACGAGATGGATACAAGAGAAATGAAGTTGTAGTGGCACATCCTGATCATGTGGACAAGTTCATTGGTCCTGAAACTGAAGTAGTTGGAACTTATGAAATGGATCCTCTTGGAATGGGTCCTGTAACTATGACATTTACTTATGGTAGAAAACAGACATCATATGATGAATTTTACAATCGCGATTTACACATGAAGATTAATGCTGCAAAAAAGAAAAACGGAAGTCATGCTAAAGTTATTGCAGGAGCTTCTGGAACTTGGCAGTACAACTATGATCCAAAGAAGATCCAAGAATATGGACTGTATGCAGTCTTGGAAGGAGAACTTGGTGGAATTGCACCAGAGATAGACGGACATGCTGGAGAATTCTTTAACAAACTAATTGCTGGAGACTTTGAAAACATGAATCCATTTGTCAAGAGTGATTTCAAAGTTGAAGTTAAAGAATTTGGAAAAGATGCAGAAAAATTCCATGGAAGATTCATCCACTATTGGGATGAGCCAAGTGTTGATGACATACCAAACATCGTAGAACCAAGCATGCACGGAATGGTAGAGGTCATGAGAGGCTGTGGAAGAGGTTGCAAGTTTTGCGATGTTACACTACGACCATTAAGATACTATTCACCTGAAAAAGTAAAACAAGAGATTGAAGTAAACATCAAGAAAGGAGGACAACGAAACGCATGGCTACACAGTGATGATATCTTTGTCTACGGCCTTGACCCAAGAAAGACCAAGAACATGGCTCCAAACAGAGAGGCATTAGAGGAGCTCTTCAAGGCAGTCATGTCCTGTGGAATCGAGCACACAAACCCAACTCACGGTACTTTGGCTGGTGCAATTGCTGATGAAAAACTATTGCCAAGCCTTTCAAAGATAATCAAATCCGGTCCTAACAACAAGACTGGAGTACAATGTGGATTTGAGACAGGAAGCCTAAGACTAATTGGAAAATATGCAGACAGAAAACTTGCTCCATACAAGCCAGAGGAATGGCATTGGGTTGTAAAAGAAGGAGTAAAGACACTAAACGAAAATCACTGGATTCCAGCATTTACATTAATCATGGGCCTTGACAATGCAGAAACAGAAGAAGACGGATGGGATACAATACGCCTCATCAATGAGCTAGAACTAGAACAGCCAGAATCCCAGTTTACAGTAACACCACTAACATTTGTCCCAATTGGATTGCTTGAAAAATCTGAATTCTTTGATATTGGAAATGAATTGACTGCACCGCAACTTGGTGTCATGTACAAGACATGGCAGCACAACTTCAAGTATGGTATCCAGAAATTCATGGATAAAACAGGAAGCAACAATACCTTGAAGAAAAAGGCATTCACAGGTCTTGCAAGAGCACTAGGTGGTGTTCCATTGACTGCAATGGAAAAATATGCAAGAAGAAAGGGTCCAGAACACGAGCGAGTAATTGAGACCATCAAGACAAAATACTGGTAAGTTTTTTCCCAAACCAAATACATAAATTGAATTAAAGGAGAGTTTATTCGTGCCAACTCACGGATCGCTTACTAAAGCAGGAAAAGTAAGAGGACAAACTCCAAAGGTTCCATCAAGAGAAAGACATGGAACTATATCCATTACACGAAACAAAGACAATTTCAGAAAAAGATTCATCCTAAAAAGAGTCCCAGGGCAAAACAAACCAGGCCAACGAAAAAGAAGATAAATTTTAAAAATTATACGTCAAATATAATTACGACTTTTTGTTGTATGTTGATTTTACAACTAGTTTGATCTGACCTGCTGTCAAAAATTATCTACCTTGATACTTTAATCTGAAAATTGGTACGATTCTATCTTGACGCTAAGACCTACTGTCTTGTCTAATAGAACGATTGCCCTTGAAGTATTGGGGTTTGCTCTGCTGTGCTTTGTCATGTTTTCAGGCTATGCCTCGGTTAAATCTGCACTAATTTTGGGAAATACTCTTCTAGTCCTTCCTACTGGTGGATTGTTTATTGCCCTTGCTGTATTTGGATACAAGATCACTGATTTTCTGTTCAAAGGGCATTTGGTTACATCGTTGATAAGTAAAATAAAAAAATAATCAGATTCTAGCGGTTGCCCTTTGGGTGTTTGGCCCAAAGAACAATCCCGCCAGTATAGAATCTGCAGTATCTCTTATGATACCTGTATTGAAAAGAATGTGTTCGTTCATTTTGAACTGGCAAATGTGCTAAATCGATACAAAACCTGGTAAGATTCTCTGTTCTAAAATAAAATTGAAACCGTGGATATTAGGGACTTGTGTCATAGTGATGGTGTGATCGTACACTGGAAGACACATCCACGGTTCCACCAATAATTGGTCTTTTGCTGTATAAAAGACTCGATTAACTATGTTAATGGAATGATGATGATTGTAGAATGAAAAGTATTTTGGCATCACAATTCTTTTTAATCGTATAAAATCCCGTACAATGGGATAAGGGAAATGAGGGATAGTGAAAAACTAATTGGAAATGCCGTTGGCGTAATTATAGAAAAGGTACTAATGGAATTTGGTGTCAGTAATCATAGCAAAATAGCAGAAATACTTGGTACTTACCACATGACATTTTCAGATTGTTATGGAAAACCTGATGTTCTAAACTCTGCATTAAAACAAGTATTTGATGGTGAATACCTACATCCTATAAGCAAAATCAAAAATGAACTAACGGGTCTTGAGGAAGACCACAAGATAGAGAAATTCATTGAATTAATCAGTGAAGCGTAGAAGAATCTTAATTTTCATTAACTGAAGATAACAGTTCCTTAATTAACTTGGTTTCAATACCTGATTTCTATGGATGCTTCTCATGTCAGTCCATCAATTTTAATGGGGATAGTTGCAGCGACTGTTATTATTGGCGTAATGCTTTGTTTCTTTGCCTACCAATCTAGTAAAAACAAAAAGAAGAAGAAAACTCGACGTTCATAAATTTCTATCAACTGATGGGTGATCACAATAACAAGATGGAGAGATACAATGGAGAGTTTAGAGACAGAGAGAAGGTAGCTAGAGGCTTGAAGAAGGAAGATTCACCCTTGATTAATGGTTATCAGATTTATCATAACTATGTTAGACCGCACATGGCACTTGACGGTAAGACACCGTCAGAAGCTTGTGGAATTATAATTGAAGGAGATAACAAATGGATGACTTTAATTCAGAATGCAAATAAACCCACCTAAGAATCAAATTGGAACTGTTTACACATACTCACGCATATGATGTATTTGCCATTCTCTTGCAGATGGTTGGTTTTATTTGTATGATAAAACTTTATGATAAAAAACCTAAAATGAAAAATGTACAAAATTGGATAGACAAGTACAAACATCGATACCCTGAAAAATTTAAACCTGAAATTTACATGGAATTAGAACAACAAAATATTTTTGATACAGAAAAGCATTTCTATATAGTTGATAAAAGATTCAAAAGTAGTTGGGAGTTTAGACGTAAATTTTCTTTAGTTATGATCAGTTTTGGGCTTTTTCTACAAATCATGCCGTTTTTATTTTAATAATCAATGTCACGACAAAAAACAGGTTAAACTAGTCCCACAGTTTGTACCGAACCTTGCATATTTAGATCGAACCTAATTCATTTTTTAATTTTTGAAATGATGGAAATCATCCAAATTATGTAAACAAATCCCAGAGCAGACATAGTTTCATACATGTAAATGAACATGAAGTGAAAAACGTTAGTGCTTGTAAAATCTGGAAATATTGAACTATCGGCAATAACAAAAATTGCAGATAGTGAAAAAGGTGCACACATTATCAATACAATGGAATAAAGAGTATACCCAAATTCATGTCCGAAAATCTTGTATATCATATTTTTACGCATATCTTCAAATTTGAATGCAGAACCGATTGTGAGTAGGATAAACACTCCTGCAATTGCTGTTGCATCTACTTGCAAGTATGTATTTTGATCAATCATCTAATGAGATCCTAACCTTGTAAGTTATATCGATACCTGTTATGATTTTGGAGATGAGCCGACAGTTTACAGGGAGAAAAAGTCAACTAATGTGCTGTCAAGTTGACAGAATCTTGACGCAGTAAGTTTATTAGGTACTGGTACCGTAACATACGGTAAGATGGACGATTTAAGATTAGAAAATCTAGATGGGGTAGGCCCAGTAACTTCCAAGAAGCTAAGTGATGCAGGAATCCATAACATAATGGATCTTGTAATAAGAGGACCAGTGGACATATCAGAAATTACTGGTATGGATCTTGATGCTGCAGTAAATCTTGTAAACAAAGCAAGACAGCAACTGATTGACAATGGCCAAATTGCTAAAGAATTTGTCACAGCAACTGAGATCTATAAAAGAAGACAAGATATTGGAAAGATCACAACTGGAACCAATGCCCTTGATACTTTATTTGATGGCGGAATAGAGACACAAGCAGTAACCGAAGTTTATGGTGAATTTGGTGCTGGCAAGACACAACTTTGTCACACATTATGTGTAACTGTTCAAAAACCAAAAGAAGAAGGCGGATTGGATGGCGGCGTCTTGTATATTGATACCGAACACACATTCAGACCTGAAAGAATTGTTTCAATTGCTAAAGCAAAAGGTCTTGATCCGGAAAAAGTTCTTGACAGAATCATAGTAGCAAGAGCATACAATAGTGCTCACCAGGAATTAATCTTACAAGAAGCAGGTCCTGTAATTGAAGAAAGTAAAATAAAATTACTTGTTGTAGATTCTGCAGTAGGACTGTTTAGAGCAGAATTCCTTGGCAGAGGCACTCTCTCTGTAAGACAACAGAGATTGAACAAATTCATGCACTTGCTTTCAAGAACTGCTGAAACCTACAATATTGCAGCAATAGCAACAAACCAAGTCCAGTCATCGCCTGACCAATTCTTTGGTGACCCAACAAGACCTGTTGGAGGAAACGTTGTGGCACACGCCTCGACATATCGTGTATACCTCAAGAAATCAGGCAAGAAACGAATTGCCAGAATGGTTGACAGCCCACATCATCCAGAACAAGAGGTTCTGTACACACTAACTGAAGGTGGTGTTGCAGATCCAGAGGATGAGACAAAGAAGAAAAAGAAAGAAGACGCTGAAGAATAGGTCTGTCATCCTGTCCCCGGAATGGAAGTGCAGCCTTCCATTCCGTACTAATTTTTTCCTTTATATCCAGTAAGTGTTAAATTATGGTCATCTCAAGTCTTAACGATTAATGACTACTAAGAAACCAAAGGGTCGTTCACATGGCTTTATGCACAAGTCACGATCAGTCATGACTAAGGACAAGGTCAGAGGCGTCTCTTTTCTGCTAAGAGAATATGCCGTAGGAGACAAAGTTTTGGTAATCATAGATCCTTCACAGCACAAGGCATTGCCACACCGAAGATATCATGGAAAAGTGGGAACAGTGACAGAAGCTGGTCGTAGAACGGTAAAACTGATAGTTAAGCTTGGTAACAGGCCAAAAACCTTAATCACTAGATTAGATCATATCAAACCATTTGGTGTTGTATAGATGGAAGAAGTAAAGAAGAAACAGGGTATTTCAATTCCAGAGGTAAAAGAGATTATGGAAAAAGTTGACACTGAATCAATGGACCAAATTCAAAGATGGACATATGATTATGTTACAAAGTTTTCAAAAATTGATGCAAAGGCTGCAAAGAAACTCAAACAGCAACTAGTAAAAGAATGTGGCATACTAGAAGAAGAAGCAGTAGAAATTGTAAATAATCTCCCAAGTACTGAAGCTGAATTGCGAGCATTTACTTTTGGCTGGAAGAAACTAATTCTTGCTGAGACACTCGACAAGATGCTAAAGATAATCAAGGAGAACTCTTAAGTTTTAGGAGTCCGGTTTTCTTGGAACACACTCAAACTAGAAAGTATGAGGAATACGCATACGTATTAGATTTTGTTACAAGAGGCAAGTCGACTACAGTACGGGGCAGAGATGGAATAATTGTTACAGCTATTGGAGAAGAAAGACTTACCATACTTGAATTATTAGCATTACCAAATTCTACCTTTGAGATAGGAGAGCGAGTTTACATTGGTAAAGAAGGCAGAACAAAAATTCTTTCAGTTCTTGGCAGGCTAGAGCATGATCAAATATCTTCTTCTGCCCAGAGTGAACTAAATGCAGTGGTAGAAAAAATTGTCATGCAAAACGAAAAAAGATTCATTGATTATCTTAACAACGCACAACCACTCACTCCAAGGATACATGCACTTGAGCTAATACCAGGAATTGGAAAAACCTACATGAAGACAATGCTAGAAGAAAGGGAAAAGAAACAGTTCACAGACTTTAAGGACTTGCAAGAAAGAGTCGGACTAAAAGAGCCAGCAAAACAGATTGCAAAGAGAATCATCGAAGAGATAACAGGAGAAACAAGGATGAGTCTCTTTGTTAGAAAATGATCAAGCGCAGGTTACTTGGACAGCACTTTTTAGCATCAGAATCAATTGCAAAATCAATAGTTGATTCTGCCCATATAGAAAAAGACGACATTGTTCTTGAGATAGGAACAGGCCATGGCATCCTAACACCGCTTCTCTGCAAGAATGCAAAACAGGTTATTTCAGTTGAAAAAGACCCTGTGCTATACTCACAGGCATTAGATGCTTTTTCCCACCTGCCAAACTTAATCTTGGAAAAAGGTGATGCTTTCAAGAAAGATCTCGAGTTTACAGTGCTTGTCTCAAACCTTCCATATTCTGAGAGCCGTACTGCAATAGAGTGGCTTGTACAAAGAAAGTTCAAGTGTGCTGTTGTGATGGTCCAAAAGGAATTTGCCCAAAAACTTGCCAAAAAAGATGGCAAAGAGAGAAGGGCCATATCTGTTATTGCAAGCTATTGTCTTGACATTGAAAGTATTCTTGATGTGAAAAAAACAAATTTTAGACCTCCTCCAAAAGTTGATTCAGTTGTAGTATCAATTACCCAAAAGCATGTACTCTCAGGCCAAATTATAGACACTGTGAACAAACTGTTTTCATTTAAAAGAAAGACCATACGACACATTGGAAAAAAAATGGGAATAGAGATTGATTCAGATAAGAGACTCGAAGAGATGCCTGATGGAGATATAATAGACATTGCAAAAAGAATCACAAAGTGATTATTATGTGCCAGCAGAAGACTCGTTCTTTCTTGCAGATTTTCTAGAAAATAAACAAGGCAAGTCTGTACTTGACATAGGAACTGGTTCTGGAATCATTGCAAAAATACTATCCAAGAATTTTCCACTTGTTGTTGCAACAGACATAAACATTTCTGCCCTGAGAAAAGCGCATGAAACTGTAGACAATTGTATTTGTTGTAATGCTGCAGATGCATTACGGTATAGTTTTGATCTGATTGTATGCAACTTGCCATACTTGCCGTCTGATGAGCTACTTGATCCTGCAGTGGATGGATTGCATGATGGAGTAGATATTCCAAGCATGATAATAAAATCTGCCAGTAATCTAATTGAAAAAAATGGCAAGCTGATATTTCTTACCTCCTCTCTTGCAGATTATGATATCCTCATACAGCTATGCCAGTCTATTGGATTTGATACAAACATTGCAGCAAAAAAGAAATTATTCTACGAAGAGCTGATGATTATAG
This sequence comes from Nitrososphaerota archaeon, assembly GCA_013288545.1. GTDB lineage: Archaea > Thermoproteota > Nitrososphaeria > Nitrososphaerales > Nitrosopumilaceae > Nitrosotalea. The sequence goes on from JABDBR010000006.1 coordinate 40,401, forward strand.
AATGTACAAAGAACTGACATGAATCCTAATATGATTTTCTCACAAAAAGTGCATCTGGTTTATCTGTCCAGGTGAATAATTGGTATTGTTGAGATTTTCACATCTTGTGTGTATTGTTGTTATTACAATTTGTTGTTTGATATCATCTCAAAACGTACAGGCATATGATACTCAAGTGACCATAGTAAATGGAACTGAAAACCACTGTAGGCCTAATCTCTCATGCTATAATCCATTTCAGGTAAATGTCTCTGTTGGAGATACTGTCACCTGGATAAACCAAGACAATCGAACCCACACTGTGACCACTGGAACGTCAAACTATGGCCCTCAGGGCATATTTGACAGCGGAGTCATCATGCCTGGCAAGTCATTTACCCAGTTCTTTGGTACTGTTGGCAAGTACAGCTATTATGACAAAACAGACATGTGGCCATCTGGATTGGTTGTTGTATCAAAAGGATTCTCACATGCAGAACTCTCTTGGGTTCCTAATTCACTCCAAGTTGAAAAACAAAACTATACCTCAAATGGCATTGTCATAACAAAGCAGATTCAAAATACAGGAAACGCTGATGCTGTTTCTATAATATTTACATTAAAAATAAAAAACCAAACCTCGCTTTTTTACAACAATCTAATTAAATTAGATATTCCTGCAAAGCAGATTGTTCCTGTAACATTTGTGTGGGCAAATGCACCTAGTGGACAATACCAATTATTCTTTGATGCAAATTCTGCCAACAATGCAGGTGACATGAATGCAAATGATGACAGATCGCTTGATCTAATATCTATCCCACCACCTTCTACTCCTGTACAAAATGAACCTGTTCCAATCATACACCAAAACTTTACAATATCTGACAACACTGCAAGCGTTCCAGAATTTGGTGCTGCATCATGTCTTGCTTTGATGGTATCACTAGTATCTATTGTAGTCTTGTCCAAGTCTGGTCTAAAGTTGTAAATTATTTTCGTAACTTTTGTTTTGCAATCTCTATTATTGCTTCTGTCATCTGTGTAGTAGTTGCACTGCCGCCAATGTCAAATGTAACATACTTGCCTTCATTGATTACTTGATCCGTGGCAGCAAATATTGCATCCTTGATGTGGGTCTCTCCTAGATATTCCACCATCCATGCTCCTGATAAAATTGCAGCAGTTGGATTTACCTTGTTTAATCCCTTAAACGACGGTGCACTGCCGTGAGCAGCTTCGAACATGGCAAATCTGTCTCCCATGTTTGCTGAATAGACCAATCCAATGGACCCAATTATGCCAGAGGCCAATTCTGATATTATATCCATGAATAGATTGGTGCTTACCAAAACTGTGCCATTGAACTGCTCTGGTTTTATGACAAGTTGCTGTGTCATGTTGTCTATGTAGAGTTCTTCAACAGATATTCCAGGATTTGCCTTTACAGCCTTTTCTACTTCTTCCCAGAAAATTCCATCAGTAACTTTGAGAATGTTTCTTTTTGTTATTGCAACCATTTTGCTCATGTGATATTTTTTTGCCCATGATATTGCAGAATTGATAAAACGACTGCTTCCCTGCCTTGTAATCTTTCTAATTGCAATTGCAGCATCATCTGATACCTTGAATTCAATTCCAGTATAGAGCCCCTCAGTTGCCTCTCTAAAGCACACAAAGTCAAGTGTCTTGTCCGGAGTTATCCTCTTGTATGTCTTGATTGGCCTGATGTTTGCATAAAGATCAAATTTTTGTCGTAGAGTGACTGCAACACTTCTTGGAGAATTTGGTTTTGGAATTGTAGTTGTAGGACCCTTGAATCCTGCATCTGAATTTTCCAATATCTTCATTGTTGCATCTGGAATGTATGTTTCACCACCGTGTTTTTCCCATTGCTCAGAGCCTGCTTCGCATAAAACCAATTCAGTTTGAGTATTACATGCTTTCAATACTTGTAACATTGCATCTACAATTTCTGGACCGATGCCATCGCCCCTGATTATTGCAGCCTTTTTTCCCAAATCAGGCGGGATTGTAGTATCAGTATATTTAACTCTAACTAGAAAATTATTTGAAATTTTATTGTACAATGCTAAAGCTTAAACCTGCATTTATCAGATATTTTGTTATGAGAATAGTACAGATTTCAGACATTCATGTAGGTGCTCAATTCAAGGAAGAAACATTTGATTTGGCTGTTGAAGAAATTAATCAATTAAAACCGTCAGTTATTGTTGCTACAGGTGATCTCACAAATGAAGGACTACTCAAAGAATATGAAAAATGCAAGGCCAAGTTTTCCCAGTTTGAGACAGAAAAAATACTTGCAATCAGTGGGAATCATGATTATAGAAATACCGGATACCTTCTTTTCAAAAAGTATTTTCCTTTTGACTCTGTAAATGAACTTGATGAAGATACTGTACTTGTAACACTTGGTACTGCAAGACCTGATAGAGATGAAGGCGAGATAGGTTACAGACAAAATCTATGGCTTGAAAGAACCATGAAAAAATATGAAAATAAAACCAAGATACTTGCAATGCATCATCACCTGATTGGTGTTCCCGATACTGGAACTGATAGGGTAACTGTAATAGATTCTGGAGATGCATTGCGTACTGCACTTGCAAGCAAGATTGACCTAGTCATATGTGGCCACAAGCACAGGCCATGGTTTTGGAACTTTGGAAATCTATCTATTGCAAATGCTGGAACTGTATCATCTGAAAGAATGAGGGGACTCTTTGATAATACATACAATATCATAACAATTGAGAAAGGCAAGATCCAAGTGGACCTGAAAATTGTAGGTGGAGAGAAAATTCATCTCAAGGATCTTGTGGAAAACTACAAACGTTTTGGCGAAGAGTAGGAAAATTCATTCCCGTTCTGGTTCCAAAGTTATAATAACAGTTTAAAATTCAGCAACATCTATGCGGGGGTCGCCTAGCCTGGTAGGGCGTGGGATTGCTAATCCCATGTCCGTAAGGACCCGTGGGTTCGAATCCCACTCCCCGCGCTTTTACCTGTGATAATGCTGAACAAAATTTTGAATCTAGGCGTATCTGTATTTTTTTGGAACATACAACCCTTCATACCTTTTTAGCAATTAATCTAAGTCATGGCCAAAGTATCAATTGAAGAAATGAAAAAGGTAATAGAAAGTCATGTACATGAGAGAAAAACTCTAGAACAACCTAATCTCTCAGAAGACACTATCTCAGAAATATATGATCGAATTATGGCGGGAGACAAAAATAGGGATACAGAAACGATCCGACGCTTGCATGAATTTATTGAAAAAAGAAGAGTATGAATTCATAGAAAACCTACTGGTAAAACCGCTCTTTATCTAAAATGAGTCTAAAAACAGGTTACACCTCCATTTTACTCGATTCTGCTCATATGGTATTTCAAAATGGTCGTACACCCCACAACACGCTTTTTGCGATCTACGCTTAAACTTAATAAACCGAATTTCAGAATTGATGCAATGGTAAGGCGAAAATCAGTAAAACCACGATCAAGCGGTCCAAAAAACGTTACAACCGGCCTTTGTCCTAAATGCGGTACAATCGGAAAAATTTTGATTATAGGATTGATTGGAAGTGAGAAAGGAAAATGCCAATCATGTAACGGTGAATTCACACTATAGAAAATACTGACAAAACCCTCAACAAAATAAACCATAAATTTTTAAGATCATATCTAGTGAAGATAAAACATATGGCAAGCGAAGATGAATCTATTTATGAAAGAGTAGCTAGACTTGAAGATGAAGTTGCCAGCTTGAGACATGAAATAGATGTCCTCAAGGGAACAATGCGAAACAAGATTGTAAGATACGAACACAAACTAATCAAGAAAGGAAAAGACGTACAATCAATTATTGACTAGATTTCTCTTTGATACTTTTTATCATTTCCAAGATGTCATCAACATCATCTGCTTCAGGTGCCATCTCTAGATACTTGTTAAGAGATACTAACGCTAGATCATTTTGAAGCAATCTTGTCTGGATGATTCCTTTGTCTCTGATCTCTTCTGGCGAGTTTGTGTCAAGGCCTAGCACCATGTTTATGCAATGCATTGCTTTTTCATAACTAAAAGACTCTGTGTAAGAACTCTTTAGATTTCTTAAAATTCTTATCAGCATTTTTTCTGGCTCTATGTCATTTAGATATTCTGGCTCAAACTCTACCCCCTCTCCATATGTTGCATCAAGTATATCTTGGAGATCTTCGATGTCTAACAGACTACCTCTGTTAAAGGGATCTAAAATAAGCTCCTCTGAATATTTTACAAGAAAATGACCTGGGAATCCAACTGGACGGAGCTCAAGACCTATGGCTCGTGCAACTTCGATGTAAATGATTGATAATGTAATTGGTATGCCACTGCGTTTATCCATTACAACATTTAGAAAGTTGTTTCTTGGATTGTAATAATCATCACTGTCTCCCTGAAACTCTAGGATGTCAAACATGTACTCATTTAACATGGAAACAAGGTAGATCGGATTTTTAACATCAGAGACATGATCACGTAATCCTTGATCAAACGATCTTAGTTTCTGGACATATTCTGTAATGTCTAACTTGGGAAATTCTAGTATCTGAGCCAGTTTTAGACATTTTTCAACCAATGTGTATTGTGGGTTTTTTGCATAAGATACCCACTCTACTGCAAATGGATCAAATTCACTCATTTTCGATTTAGATAACTTTCAGGATTTTTAAGTTCACGAGTTGTGGGAGGGTTTGCAATTAGAGTTTTGTATGTATTTTGGCCTAATTTTGCAAAGACGTATTCTGTAAAGTCTGTTCCCATACTCTTTCTGACTTGATATGATGAGATGTCGCTGTTTGCAAATGTAACTAGATAATTCTTGAAATCTTGATCTTCTCTTAGAATGTTTTTTACCGCAAACTCTGCCATTCCTTCCATTACTGTAAACGCAGCATGGTGTGCCTGTATTGGTTTTAACCATCGCTGGTAGATGTCAAGGAGTTGCGGAATCATTTCTAAAATTTTAGGATCCACTGTTACTTTGGTAAATGTCATCACATCTGGACCAAGAACTTGAACTATGAAATTGTCTGGATTTAATATAAAAAACAGATTTGCTCTCTTTGCAATTGGATACTCATCTGGAACTTCTGGCAACTGCAGATAGTTGTAAAGATTCTTTGTTGCAGTATCATCAAGGCCCAGGATTATTCTGGCAAGCTCTTCGTTTATTGCATTTACCTCCGATACTGCACTTTTGTTTATGTTGTACAGATTGTTCTGTATCGAGTGCATTTGCTCCTCCAATATAGTCATCTTCAAGGCTCCGATGTACCCAGAATTTACCTGATCAAATCTTGATTCGTAGGGCTCTCCTTGTTTGTATAGTATTATCTGTGGATAACTGGATAAAATGAACTTGTTTAGGTATATTGCAGACTCGTAAAAATCACCATACGTAGTGGATATCTGTGAGATGTACCCCTTTGCATAGGTCGAATAAACTAGATATCTAAAAGTCTGTTTTTCTGCAAGTTCTGATATTTTTTGAACATCTTCATGTGCAATTGCAGTAAAAAGTTCGTCTACAAACACTGCAGATTCCTTTGTAGGGTATACCTTGCGTCCCTTTAGTTGCTTAAACTCTACAAGTTCTGGAAAATCAACTCTTGTCTGTGAAACTGGAATTCCGGTAAACTCTGTTATCTTTTTTGACATGTCTGAAAATAATCTGTTGCAGATTGACTCGATATCTTCAAATTTTATCTTTGAAGCAAATGCCTGCTCCGCTTTTGACTTTGAACTCATTATCTCTTTTTCTTCATTTAATTCGACTGAGAGCTGATCCAAAAGAGCATATGCAAATTCTTCAAACTCTGTCATTATGGGGTTTGATTAGACCTGCCAATTTAACATTAACTTTGGATCTACCTGCATGTTTTGGGTTGCACTTGGTTTGCTAAAATCTACCTTGTAATAATGACTAGTCTATTTTGATCCAGTCATGTTCATGTTTGTATGACTTGACATCATTGTTGAATTTGAATGGTTTTGGGTCATCATCATTTGATTTGCATACCATGATTTTACTAGTGAATTTACAACTATCTGATGCATGATGATACTTCCGTATAGTGCGCCAGTGGCTTTACCAGGACCTTGTCGTTGTGATGCTAGCACTGCTGATGACCATTTGGCATTTTCTCCAGGCTGGCAGACATGGTTGCCACAAACTCTGCTTGGATCCAAGCTTGCTGTAGTGCGACTAAAGTCTCCTGTAGCTCTGGTCAAAGCACTAGCCTCTTGTGTTATTGTCATGGATAAAACAATAGAAAACAGGGCTGCAAAAACTAGAATCTTTTTAGACATTTTGAATATTTGCAGAGTCTGAGAATAAAAGGTATTCGCCTTTTTATGAAAAAAGGGTATACCGGGGGTGGGTTTGTCGGCCATATTTTGAAACCCAATGAATAAAATTCAACTAATACCATGTATTCATACTAATTTTTAACGCTTTTCTTTAAACAAAGTTGAACTCAAAACGAAATGCGGTTGCCGGTTTGCAGTTCCGAACGGGTCCAAGTCCATCCAAAAATCAAGTTTTTAGTGGATGTTTCCAATTTTATAATTCAAAATAGTAAAAGGATTCATTAATAATCAGTAAAAATATGAACAAAATTTATTATCTTCAATATGTATTGCATTGTATTGGACAATGTATCAGAGATGATAATAGCAGGATTCATTGGTACTACTGGTGCGAATCTTTTAACTTTGTTCTTGTCAAATGCCATAGAAAATAAAAAAAATTACTAAAAGTATAAAGATCTTATCTAGATTTAGGCATGAAACCCTACACAAGAAAATTAACAGGAGGTCTGTATAATGGATGGGGTTATTTTACAGTCCCTAAAAAAATAATTAGTTACATAGTAAGTAAAGATAGATGGGTAGCTTGTTGGCTTGACAAAAATTATAATTTAGTCCTTTCAAGAGAACCAAGTCCAAACGACATCAATGGAATATTCTTGTGGAAACGATACTACTATGCCAGCAGTGGTTCAATACAATATCGTATACCCGTGGACGTGTTTACGGCATGGACGGCTCAATACCCAGAAAGTGACTTTAAATATGTAAAAATAGTAGTTTTACAAAATAATAATTTACAAATCACTCTGCTAAAAACCCCAAATTGATATAACTACATACTTCAACCGAAAAAGCTTTAAAGCTTATTAAAATAAGTAACTGTATTGGTAGACAAACAATTCGTCTTAAATGACATAATTTGTACTGATAGCAAAAAGCTAAGTGATCATGTAAAACCTGAAAGCGTAGCTTTGACCATAACCTCTCCACCGTATAGAAATGCAATAGATTATTCTAGACATGTGAAAAATATTGCACGCAATGAACAGGCTCATTTTAGAGGTGAACTTGAACTAAAGACGAAGGCATATCTTGATGAAATGGAACAGATCTTTTCCGAGGTTCATAAGGTCACCATTAAAGGCGGCTTTTGTTGCATAATTATAGGTGATGAAATAGATAATGGGAAATTGATTCCACTTTCTAGCCTCTTAATTTCGAGACTGGTGAAAGAAGAAAATTCTGAAGATGGTTGGCATCTGAGAGATATGATTATTTGGAATAAGGTTACCGCTGGTAGAAATGGTGCAGGTAACCGATTTGGAATATTCATACAACATCCTATTCCCACTTATTACCGAAGCAACATAATGCACGAATACATCATAGTATTACAAAAAGGCACTCAAAAGAGGGAATTAGACAGAACTCTTGCTGATAGATTACCTCTTAATCGTGCAATGAAACGTCAGGTCTCTCTTTCAATCTGGGATATTACACCTGTCCCTCCACGAGTTGTTAAACATCCAGCTGTATTTCCAGAACAAATACCTTGGAGACTTATCAATCTGTATTCACTTCCAGGTGATACCATTCTTGATCCTATGAATGGAAGTGGACAAACAACCAAAATTGCAAAACAACTTGGACGTAATTACATTGGTATAGACAAAAGAAAAGAATACGTTGCACTAGCCAAGCAGAGACTAAGTTCACCATTCATGCTTTCTAATTTCATGGTTCCAATCTATATGCCCATAGAATGGTCATCACATGAAGAATCTGGTAAGAAAGACGACGCAGCATTAGATATTTCTAATATTCCTAAAGGTTACGAACTTGTATTTCAGAGCAAGTCTTCAAAAGAAGTACTTGGTGTTCGGGGAACCTATCTGTACTACAAAAATAATGATGGTGATTATCTATGTTATATTATAGCTAGAAGTGAAAACCCCACCAGAATAAAACTTGGTAAACTCTCGAATCCAAAATCACCGCTACAAATTGTTCTAAATCAAATTCCAAATAAGCCATTTCATAAGGCTGATCTAAATGAATCATTACCGCCGAGATTGGTTGAAAATAGACAACCAATCAAAGCAGTAATTGATGTGTTAGAGTATGAAGGATTTCTAAGGAAAACTGGTAAAAAAACTGGATCTGCAGAAGAATATGAAAAAGTTATTCCTAAAAAATCTGCAGAAATGATAAAGAGATCTAAAATATTATCAGTAGAAAAAATTATAAAAAAATGAAACTGTTGAAATATTGTTATCAACCTATGTATCATGAATGATCTTAATCTTATTATTCTACAACCTCCGTCAGATAGATCTAAACAGTTCCAAAACTATTGTATGGATAATAATTACTCAAAGGAAGAATTTACTTCATATTTAGAATTTCTTAAATATATTCTTGCCAAATTATTTCATCTTGCCAAAAATGATAGTTTATGTTGTTTGCTTTTCCCAAAGACTCTAACCTCCAATGATAAACTAACTTATGCTCACATAGTTTCTGCAGGTACTTCTAGTTATACATGGGGATTAAATGATGAAATAATCTTAATGAATGAACAAAAGAAATCATTGGGAAAAATAGCCATATTGAAAAAAAATGATTTGGTAGAAACTATTAGCAGGGCGGAAAGACTCACACACATATCCATTCCACAAGAGGAAAAAGAATTCATATTTGAATCTGTATGGGTCATTGATTCTCTCAAGGGAGATCTAATGGATGAAAAAGTTGTTAGATGGTTGATACTTTCTTACTCTAATCCTATGGGAGAAATTCATGATCCATTTCCAGAGTTCACTAATTCCAAGAAAATTTGTTTGACGCTGGGTAGAATTTTTTTAGAATCTATCAATACATGATCATTCCTTGTTATGGCAAAATGTATTGACCGCCATAGTAGAAAGTTTGACTATATTCAGGGGAAAATTACAAGATAATTCATACTATCATCAAAAAAGTAATTTTACATTAGATCTGTTATTGCAAAAACCTTATTTCCAGTTTCTTTAATGGTTGCTCACAACTCTGGCATTCTAGATACAGTTATCACTAAGAATATCCCACAAACCATGAAATATTGATGAATACTCTTTTTCTAAAGTTCAGGATTAGTCTAGAAAATCATAACATAGATTTTAGCCCCAAAGGTCCACTCACCCATAGATGGATGCCAAATGGTGAATCGGATTCTATTAATTTGAATGTGGGAAATTCTGATTATAATCTACAAGCTTGGTTTGAACGACATGGCGTTGTAAGTGGTGGTATGATTGAATTTGATTATAAAGAAAAGAAAGTTGATCCAACTATCATTCCAAGACAAGGAATTTTAGAAATTGGTCCTTTGTATTGTTTGTTAGAAATTAAAGATGTCTCAGATGATGAATTAAATGCCGTTAGAGACAATAAAATTGGAGATCCTAATTATATGACTCTTGGTAAGAGAGTAATCGGTGTAATACAACCTCCAATTTCAAACTTCTTGAGAATATTAAGAATACAATATGGACAATATTGGTTACGAGAATTATTTCCTTTTGATTCGAGATTTCATTCTCTAGGAAGTTATTGTGGAAGTCTTAGATTACTATGGAGTATAGATAAGACAAACTGGTCAGAGTTTACACCTGATCAACAGGTTATACGTATGACAAGCAACATCATACGAGATCATGCTAGTTTTAGTAATTATATTAATGAAGAAGACTGGAATGAAATAAAATCGAAAATAAAAGCAGAATATTCTCCTTCTTATGTAATGATATTGCTAATACAATCTTGGGAACACTATGATCAGAAAAATACAAAATATGCAATTTTAGACGGTGTTACCGCATTAGAGTTAGCAATAGATGAATTACTTCGGAGTGCACTTGGAAAAATGAATATTCAGTTTACAAAGATTGATGATTTCAATACTACCCAGAGTTTGCCTGTCAAAACAATGTTAGTCACAGCATTAAAAGGAAATATCAAATCTGAAGAAATTACTGATACCCTAGAAACGATCAAAATTAGAAATGACATAGTCCATGAAGGAAAAAACCCTCCTGATGACGCTGGTAACAGACTAAGAGGATTGATAAACACAGTATCAAAGATGATGGAAAATAGAGAATTTAGATTTCCCAAAGCGAATCGTGGTAATGCAATACAGGATGTTGCAGAATGGGAAAAACTAAAAGCAGAATATCTCGCATCAAAAAAATGACAATAAATAAACAAGATAAATTTGGGATTATTTTTACAATTTGTCTTGTTGGATTCATAATCGTCATAATTCAGATGTTATCATCAACAGTTCCAAATAGTGAACGCATTATCATAATTGTAATATGTGGAGGAGTTCTTTCTATAGCAGCATTTTTTTCCTATCGAAAAAAACCGTCTAATCATACCTTTGTTCTGACTAATACTTCATACATGATATTTTTTATAATTGGAATTGTTCTTGGATTACTTGTACGTGCTAGCATAGATGCTGCATATGGAATAGATTATCAAAAAGCTGAGCCTACTTCAATTTATTATGGAATATCATTGATTTTTGGTGGTTACTATGGATTTTATTTTTTTAATGCAATGTCAATGGTGGTATCTTTAATACGGATTCCTTTTATTAGAACGAGACTTCGTGGTGACACGCGATGGATTCCTAGTGTTGAAGGAGTAACATTTGGTTTTGCAGTAATGACTTTTTACGAATTATTTTCAAAAGGGATTCCTAAATTATGGTTTATTTTTTCTTCTTGTAGTTTTCAAGCAATTCCTTTAATGCATCAAGTGTTGGGATCTTTCCTGTTCTAGCCTGAAATTTGTCTTTTCAGATGCTCTTATTTTAAAAAAATTAGTCAGTGTTTATTAATTTTAGTGGTTTATAATATATTAATACAGTTGTTTAATATTAAATTAATTGTTTAATAGTGTTTAGTATAAAATACAGTTAAATATGGGTATTTAGTAACAATATACTAGTATGATAATCATGATGAAAATTACACCTGATATGTACAAGTCTGCAATGGAATTAGTGAATCTTGGCAAATACAGTTCGTTAGAACATTTTACAGAATTAGCTTTTCGAAATCAACTGATATTAGAAAATGATACTCAAGAAAGTTCAATTCATGTTTTGGATAATGCCAAATTAACTACTCATAATGAATCATCTACCGGATATTTACCACGAACAATTAACCCAATTCCATTGAGTAAAGAGCGTCGTGAAAAACCCCTGTGGGGTCTTATCAATAGATTTGCTCCTGGTAAGCTTGTTTTACGAATGTTGGCTAGTGGGTTAGAATCTTCAACAACTGAATGGATTAACTATAAAGAATTTGCAGCTGGTGTAGTTGAACGTGCAATAAGTATGAGAAATCAAATAGAGAAACATTACAAAAATTCACAAATTGTTCGAGGTGAGGGCCTCCAAATTGGTTTTCCTCAAAAAGATGAAAATAGTCGTCAACGATTCGCTGACATATACATTGGAAGACTCAGATCAGACGGTAGAATAGATGGTTTTCTAGGAAGTTTAGAACTAGGAGTAATAAGAAAAGCATCTGATGGAAGTTTGCAGATTGGAATAACAGAAGCTGGTCTAAAGTTAGCTAATCTGAAATCTCCCTTATTAGATGAATTTTTTACAGTAGAACATCCGATTGCATTTTCTAAAAATGAAATTCGCTTTCTTATGAATCACGTGAAAAAAATAAGACCTGGAGAATATCAGTTTCTTGATTATCTTTTTACTTCAGTCAAGAGTGGTATGAATACTCCACAAGAGATTGGTAACCAAGTTGCAGATTATGTTAAAAAAAATAAATGGACAAATTCTCATGGGGGAAATATTTCAGAAGCAGAATTGAATACAATGAAGGTTGGAGGAATGGCAAGACTCGTGGAGATGAGGCTAATAAGAATTGAAAAGGATGGTATACATACAAAATATCAAGCTAGTTCAGAACTTGATAATTTGGAGGGTTTGTTAAATGAATGAACAAGAAATTCTAATTAAATTTCTGGAAGCAAAAACAAGCTTGGATATTGAAGCATTAGTCCAAGGAATAAGAGAAGAATTTGGGGATAGAATAAAGACAAAACCAATTGGTCATGATAATAATAGGGGACAAATTGAAGTTGGAACTGATCCTGGAAAAAGTATTGTTGAAAGAATAACAAATGGAATTGATGCTGTTTTGGAATTAGAACATAACAGGCATCATGGAATTCCTACATGTTCTAACCCTCGTGAAGCTGCATCATCATGGTTGGGTGTTCCTAAAAAGGGGCTACATGTACTTAGTATTGCGAAGAGGCAAGAACTGGCAAAGGATATCGTTGTGACAGTAGAAAATGGCGATGGTAAACATCATAGAACCGTATCAATCAAAGATTTAGGATTAGGCATTACTGCTGATAAAATATCTTCAACTATTCTTAGTCTTGGTGAAAGTAATAAACTGCAAAAATTGTATCTTGCAGGTGCATTTGGTCAAGGTGGCTCAAGTACATTTGCTAATTGTAAATATTCTTTCATTTGTAGTAGATTTAATTCAGAGTCTCCTCAGAACAATAAAGTTAGTTTTACTATAGTGTTTTTTGAAGATCTTCCCGCAGACCAATATAAGCATGGTCATTATGTTTACCTGACCTTAGATAACCGACTCTTCGAAGCAGATGTTCCATTAGAAATTTTTAACGAAGGTACACTTGTACGACATTATGCTTATGATTTAACCAATTATGGAGCTTCTTTTGGTCCTGCGAGTATGTATGGATTATTGCAACGTGTTTTATTTGATCCAGTAGTTCCAATATATCTTGAAGACAAAGTACATGATTTTAGAAGGGTCATCAAGGGAGTTAGAAATGCTCTTAATGGAGCAATTGATGAACCCGAGGAAAGAGGTCCAGCAATACGTCATAGCCTTCCATTATTTTATGTTCCAATAGGGGAATTTGGAAATATCGGAATTGAGTATTGGGTTCTAGAAGAAGTAAAAGGACCCAAACCTATAATGGCTTTTGTTGATAACAAACGTCCTATACTTTTGACTGTAAATGGTCAAACACATGGAGAATGGTCTGATAACATCATTAGAAATCAACTCGAAATTCCGTTTCTAAGAAATAGAATCATAATTCATTTAGATTGTAATGAGATTTCTCCTATTGGTAAGCGGAATTTATTTAGCTCAGGAAGGGAAGATACCAGAAAAGGTGAGGTCAGCAAATTAGTAGAGCAGGAACTTATCAAGGCACTTGATGCAGATGATGAATTAAAAATCATTAATGAAGAAGTTAAAAATCTTACTCTGACTAAGGGAGATGATGAAACAGAAAAGATCATCAGAGGTGAGATCGCTAAAGTTCTAAAGATTCATGGATATTCTACTACAAGTATTTCTACCGCAGGTGAAATAGGTCAATCTACTTCAGTATCTGATGAAATTTTACTTCCTATCGGTAAATCTCATCATAACAAAATTTCAAAGAAGATCAATATTCAAGATCCACCTACATTTGTCAATATACTTGCTAACTCGCCTATTGAGTTTTATCCGGAACAAAGAAGATATGTTAGAATTGAAACTGATGCACCCACATCTTATCATAATTCTGAAGATTTTACAAAAAGTAAAGTTAACATCATTTTAAGCGGATCAGACATTAAGTTAGCAGGAAGTACTTCTTTGAAGGAAGGTAGAATGAGAATTATCCTAGACTGTATGAAAACATCATCTATTGGTTCTATTGGTGATTTTATTATTGAAATATCTAGACCTGGAATGATTTCTATATCTAATAAAATTTCTTATAAAATAGTTCAAAGACCCGAATCTTCTCCAAGTAAAAAGAGTGTTTCAATACCAAAAATGAAATTTGAACCAGTAAATGGCCCAGACGATCCTAATTGGGAGTTGCAAGAATGGCCATCAGGTATTACGATGGTGGCATCATCTTCAGAACTTAGTACTGAGCTTATTTTGTATTATTCTACTGTTTTCCCTCCTTATGCAAACGCAAAAAGACAATTTGAAAAATCTAACCCGGTACTTGCTACATCATTCGATACAAGATATAGGATCTGGTTAGCAGTTCATTCTCTTTTGTTAGATGAAGACAAAAAGAAATCTGAAAACCCAACAGGATTCGAACAATGGGAGCAAATTGAAAGATGTAGATTAGCAACTATTGCCTCTATGATTGCAGATAAGGAGGTTCGTCTTTCAATGAAGGAATCAGTTCAAGAAATAGAATAAATCTGAAAAATATATGATTAAAATTCATTTCTTCTTTTTCTTCAAAAATTCAAACAATATGGTAAATGACTAGATTTGAAATATGTACACAAAATCAAAATATTTTACTGAAGACAGTTAAATTTTAGAATGTTATGTAGATACGGTTCACGTAATTGCAAGTCTTCAAACTATCGTTGAAAACAAAAATATTCCTGACTCTAACTCACATTGGAAACAGGTCTAACTGGATCAATCTCTCATTTGGTTCTTTTTTTCAGTAGTGCAAGTTCCGGTAGTGCAAGGGCAAAATGAATGTGAATACAATCATCTGCCTCATCCTGGCTGCAAAACATTTTGCTATTTTTAAGATAAACCTCTGCCAGCTTCCCTGTCTTGTGATCTCTGAGTACCAATGTTTCCCCAACACTGATTTTTTCAATATATGGTGCATAGTTTTTTAAAAAATTATCTTTTTCTACATTCAACAAAAGAGTTTCATTGACATAATCTACAAGTGTTAATCCCTTTTCCTTTGCTTTGTTCTTTACTTTTTGATATGTTGCTTCTTCTATGGCAACGGTTGGATTACGTTTTTGTTTGTCTCTCATTGACATGTCTTTGATATGGTATAATATTACTAGAATATATGTTTTACATGTTAATAACATGTAGATTAAGAGTTGTTAACGAGTAAACTTTATTATTACGTATTACATGTTAAAAACATGTTATTTACAAGTTTACAATTTGACTTTAGAAAATCCCACAAGAATGTTCAAAAGTACATGATCTCAGTAAATCAATCAATTTGTAGCTGTGTGCTAGATCTAAAGTCAAATCCTTTGGAGGGTCTGTAGATTGAGTCAAAGACAG
Organism: Nitrososphaerota archaeon; assembly: GCA_013288545.1. Classification (GTDB taxonomy): domain Archaea; phylum Thermoproteota; class Nitrososphaeria; order Nitrososphaerales; family Nitrosopumilaceae; genus Nitrosotalea. The sequence goes on from JABDBR010000006.1 coordinate 55,907, forward strand.
GATCTCTCAAGTTACAATATGATGAACAACAAATGTCCAAGATGTAACAAACTCAGTTTATGCGTCATGGATAATGAGATTTGTTGCAGCAAATGTGGAATTGTACTTGGACCTGATTATCAATTACAAGAGACCACTTCAAGCTCCAAACTAAACCTGTACCAGATTGCTGAAGTGGGATGTAAAAAGGTGAATCTTGAATTTGCAAGGCATATTCATGAAAACAAGTCTGATGTATCCCAGATATCAAATGTATGTGTAAAACTAGATCTTCCAATCTATGCTGCACAAGACATTAACATTGTATATCAAAAACTCTCAAAACACAAGCAACAAGAAAAAAAGACATACTCTGATTCAATTAAACAATATGAAATTGATGATAAAGACACTTCTGAATTAAAAAGGAACAGGCCAAAAGGGTGTACCAAAGCACACATTGTAGCATTTGCAGTGCATTTATCCTGTAGAAAGTATGGCCTCCCAAGATCTGATGCACAAATAATTGAAGCAATCAAAATGAATTTTGGAATGAAACGCACGTTTACTATTTTAAAGACGTATTCATTGAACCGAGTTACTGCTGAAAGCCTTGGAATTGTATGCGATTATGATAAGAGCAATTATTACATGAGAATTCTTCTCAGTAAAATCCGTTCCAAAATAGGAGATGGGCCTCTTTTTAATAAAATACAGCGACAGGCCATTGAGAATTTAACCAACATTACTGACACGCGAGAAAATACCAGAGCACAACGAGCCCTAGACCTTGCATTAGAGGGAGCGAAATTAAATGTTCAAGTATGAAGAAGCAATAGCAGACATTTCAAAACTAAAACCATGTCCTGTCAAGGTTACACTACATACTGAAAAGATGCTAAAGGACCTTACAGGCATAGTAAAAACAAATCCCGAACAAATTGAACCAATCGTAGTTGCAATTCTTGGCTCTGAACAATACATCCTAAATGGTGATCTTCGTGTAAAGGCCTTTGAAAATGCAGGAAAAGATTCCATAAAATCATGGTGTATCAATGTCAAGACAATCTCAGATGTTGTAAGACTTCATATCGAACTGAATACCCATGGTTCCATCAATCCAATCAAGATGGCTGAAGCTGTACGTTATCTTGAAAAACATAACGTGATACCATTAATTGATAAAAGATATCTGGAACTTGCCAAGAAAACTTTGTACCCTAAAGTGCGCCAGGAATGGGAAGATTTCATCATTACAGCATGTCAAAAGCATCCAAATGTAGATCTCCCTATTCATATCATAGAAAAAATTGCCGATTTCTCAACTGAAAAAGAACAACTAACTGCAACAACTGTCATTTTAGATACAGTACGGACTTTAAAGCCCAACAGATTTGTCTTTCCTGCTCCCCCTGCACTTGAGGTGATACTTTCATCTCTTACGCAAAGACAATCTGAAAAAGAGATAATCGTATTTGAGCCTCCTGAATCTGAAAAGAAAGACTGGAAAAAACCAAACATGAAGGAAGCAGAAAATCTAATCCGGGGTTCATCACATAACAGTCTTGTACGTTGTAAATGTGGCAGAGACCTGCTTTTGGATACAAAAACTCACAGAGTTTCAAATGTCAATTTTGATCAAGAGAACCAGTGCATAAAGCTTGTAGATGGAGATGGCCAGGCAGCATATGTGGTGCCACCAACAGTCATCGAGTTTTTAAAAGTTGAAGACGGGCAATCACTTCGAATTGTTACCATAAATGGATCAAGAGAACTTGAAAAGTTTGCAAAGAGTCTAAAATCAAGTTCATTTAGAATGGTTGTAGTCACTTGTAATTGATTCCAAAAATCCGGAGAAAACTCTGGCCACATGTTTACGGGAACAAAAAACTATTTTCTAAATCCAAAGCATCAGAAATAATTAACTCGCTTTATCCTGACAAGAAAAAACTATTTTCTATTCTAGTAAAAGAATATGGTATTACCATCCAATCAACACTAACTAGATTCAAGCATCAAGGACTTGTGATTCAAGATCCAGATGGCTCATACCATCTAACCAGTTTTGGTATCTGGTTTTCAATCTCAAACCAACTTGGTATGACATTTTTGGAACTCTGCGCGCTGGCATGTGCATGCTGCGTACAAGAAAGATTAGAGTCTCATGGCAGGGAAGGATTTTACATGTTGCCAAGTTTTGAGGAAATCTTCAAAAAATATTATTCAAAATCACGGTTAGAAAGAGTGTTTGCTAATCTTAGAAAAAATGGATTTGGTTTTAGGGTTACAAAAAAGAGTTTGAGAATCTATCACAAAATACACGAGAAACTAATGCTACAATATGGCAAGCAATTTCGATCCCTGGAAAAATGGCTTGATGAAATCCAGGAAAAAGAATCTGATCTAGTTTCGGCAGCACTTGATGAATTGTCTCTTACCTAAATAAAATATAATATACGAGTAAAGATTCATGTTCATAAAACTATTTACAATGCAATTGGGTTGCAATTACACTGACCATATCTCAAAACATGAAGAATATGATATTATTTTTAGATTGTCGATTTGTCATAATATTTTTTATTAATTATTTCTAAAACTGAAGGATCAGAACATAAATAACAATCAGGCATCTTACCTCGTTGAATCCAACTATATTCTGTAGGATAGGCTAAAACTGAAGTTTGCCATGCACCGGGAATTGAATTAACATTCCAAAGTTCTCGTGATAATTCAATAAAACCACACAATCCGGCAAATCCGCTTGCAAACACTAATGGAATATCGACCTCAGTGGTTGCTGCGGACATTTTAATTTTTCCTGTGGCACATTGAAAACCGCGAAATGTTCTCAAGGGTTTTCCCACAATAAACTGAATCTCTTGTGGAATTCGTTGTACGATTATAGCCGCATCCTCTTGTGTAAGAGCAGCTCCAGAATCCAGAAGTTCGCGAATTCGAGATGGTGGAAGACCAGTTTCTTGAAAAATTACCCCTACTTCATCTAAGAGTACACTTTTGTCATATGGATAACTACAAAAAATACATGGCCAGTTTTTATCAAAACCGGATCGTGATACCCCGAAATGTTCTTGCGATGTCCACATGTTCACTAAGCGATAAGGAAGTTTGAGACCGAGTTGTCTCCTACCCTCAATTGAATCTAAACCCGCAACTACAATTTTCACTCGATAATCATTTCTATTCTCTGAAAAATAATCATTCATGTTTTTCTGGTAATCAAATACCGTCAAACCACCATGTTTTTTTTGCAAACGTGCAGCAGTTTGAGATGACTTGTGAGAACCTACATCATCCTTACACATACCAACATATCTTTGTGCATTGGAAATATCATAACTGTCATGATCAATAAGATGTAGATTGCCTGTAACTTTGTATGGCCAACGTTCAAGGATCCATAATAATCCATGTGTCACTGCTCCTATTCCAAAAAAATGGACATCGTCGAAGTGTAAATCTAAGTCCACTGGTGGTAAATCCTTTGTGCCATACCACGCGGACAGTTCAAAATCCGGAGGCAAGAATTTACATGCAAGACAATCGCTGAACAATGTTTTGAAAATTTCTGTGGATGCAATTGCTGCCACTAACATTGGTCCTACAGGGTTTCTATTATCATCGATAAATGATTTCTGTCCTACAAATGCTTTCCATCCAGATCCGCCAATTTTTAATCCTGTTTTAGTACCATTCGGAAGATCAGAACCGATACTTACCACGTAATCATAAGGTGGGTTCCATGTTTCATTTATGGTAGCTTGAACGTTTCCTGATTTAGTTGAGTTAATGGCTGAAGTAAGAAATGGTTTTGCAAAAGGTCCTATTGCATCAATATTTTTCCAGAGACGCCCAACAAATTCACCTAATGCTTCTGCAATAAGATAACCTGAGAAACCAGAATTTTTATCTTCACTCCATATTCCTATGCGATATGATCTTAACCTTGATTCCACTTCGTTACCAGTAAGTGCCTTAATTGCATCGCAGTTCTTTCTCTCTGCATCACTCATACTATTATCAGCCGTTTTTTAGTTTCGTCACTGGTCCATAACCTCCAATCGTTTGTTTCACGTTCATAGATATTTACACCAGAAAATCCATTCAATTTGTCTTTGTTGTAACTTGGCACAATCATGCTTAGAGCACCAACATGATTAACTACCTCCCATTTTCTATCCAGTAAAGACATTTCCACATTCTTTGAGGGATGCGTGTGAATTTGCACAACACTACGTTCTCCTTTTTCATAATTATCAAACACAATTCGACTTAATTCATTTCCATCTATGTGTACATAAGCACCAAAATTAAAACCAGCATCTTGTTTTGGAGAAACACATCTGGAAATCCTGAAAATATTGTCTGGCATATTTATTGGAGCTGTCCATAAAACAAATACCTCAGCATTTTTGCTAGAAAGGATAGTGGAAGTCTCGTCAAGGATTTTTTTTGGGATTTGCCATGTTGGTTGATTCAAACTGCTTGT
>JABDBR010000007.1 GCA_013288545.1 Nitrososphaerota archaeon
AAGAAAAAAATGCCCTAGAGCAGTTACGTAAAGGCAATTTCAGAAATGCATCTGGAAATCTTGGATTAGACCAAGATTTGCCATATGATGCAAGTGTTACAATTTTTCTCATGGTAAACCTTGATAAAATTTTGGAGCATTTTGGAAATCGAGGATATAGAATCGCCCAGCTTGACGCCGCAATAACTGGAGGCAAGATGTATCTTGCATCATATGCACTAGGCCTTGGTGCAACGGGGCTCACATTTTATGACGACATTGTATCCAATTTCTTTTCTCCCCATGCAGAGAACAAGGAAGCCATGTTTTTAATAGCAATAGGAAAAAAAGAAAAACCTACTTAGAGTCATACTTCATTTTAAAAAATAACCAATTTTTTTCCTCTGATTCAAAGTGTACAAGACAGTATTTTCCTTTCAACCTAGCGCCATGTATGTTGATTACAATTTTTTTGTCATTGTTTTCTATAATCTCAAAAGTTCCCTTGTCCCAAGTTTTGACCTGACCTGCACCATAATTTCCCTCGGGAATTTGTCCTTCAAACATGGCATATTCTATGGGATGATCATCAACTGATATTGCCAAGCGTCTTTCTCCAATTTTTTGAGGCGGCTCTTTTGGCAAGGCCCAGCTCTTCAGCGAATTGCCAATCTCAAATCTCAGATCCCAGTGAAGCTTGGAGGCGTGGTGTTCTTGGATTACATAGACAGGCCTGTCCAGGTAAGAATTGTCATATTGTTTGATTACATCATTGCAAAAGGATTCAGACGGCTCGTCTTCCACGGTACAGTATAGCGATTGTTGTATTAGAAGAATTCTGAATGCTTATATTTTTACCATCTAGTTCAAGATGAGTATGCATTCCAAGACAAGGTACATCATACTTGCCTTGCTGATTTTGATACCATCGATTGTAAACTTGGGAGTGCCAATATACAACAGAGACTCGCCAGAATTATTCGGGCTGCCATTTTTCTATTGGTTCCAAACGTTTTGGCTTGTAGCATGTACCGGATTTTATCTTGGATATTCTAAACTAATGGAGAAAAAACATGATTAGTTCAGACATGCTCATCGTATTTGTTTCATTGTTTATCGTATTCATCGGATTAGGATTTTATGGCAAGTATTGGAGAAGAGGTGACCTAAATCACGTACACGAGTGGTCTTTGGCAGGAAGAAAACTTGGAACAACACTAGTTTTTTTCCTCATCGGGGCAGACCTGTACACTGCATACAGTTTTGTTGCAATCCCATCAGGAGTCTTTGCAAAAGGTTCACTGTACTTTTTTGCAATTCCATACGTCATGCTAACTTTTGCAGTAGCACTTGTTGCAATGCCTAGACTCTGGACACTTGCAAAAGAAAAAGGATACATCACAGCATCAGATTTTGTCAAGGACAGGTTTGGCAGCAGAACACTTGCAATCATGATTGCAGTAACAGGAATTGTTGCAGAGTTGCCATACATTGCATTACAGATAGTTGGCATGCAAGCAGTGCTTACAGTAATGCTTGCGGGATATGCAAATGCGCAACTAGTTCAAGAGATTTCACTTCTTGTCGCTTTTGTAATTCTGGCTGCTTTTACATACACAAGTGGTCTGCGTGGTGCAACCCTGACTGCAATCTTCAAGGATATACTAGTGTGGATAACGGTAATTGCAATCATTGTGATAGTACCAATTACCATAGGAGGATTTGGAAATGCGTTCAAGGCGGCAAGCAGTAGCTATGTCACACTGCCAGAAGATCTAGTTCCAGCATATGCTACACTCATTCTTGGAAGTGCACTTGCATTGTATCTTTACCCGCATGCAATAAGCGGTGTTCTCAGTGCCCAGAGTGCACAAAAACTTCGTACCAGTACTGCATTGTTGCCCCTCTATGGCATAGGATTGGCAGTACTTGCACTCATGGGAGTACTGGTCTATGCAGTTCCAGGGGCAATGAATTTCTTGTCCGGCTTTCCTGCAAGTTCGCGTGGAATACTAGTTGTCCCTTCATTGATCCTATACTCCTTGCCAAGTTGGTTCTCAGGGGTAGCCTTGCTTGGAGTCTTTGTCGGAGGCCTAGTGCCTGCAGCAATCATGGCAATGGCCCAGGCAAACCTTTTGACTAGAAATATCATCAAGGAAATAAAACCAAATCTCTCAGACAAGTCAGAGATTAGAATAACAAAGGCAGCATCAACTGTCTTCAAGTTTGTAGCTTTAGGTTTTGTGTTTTCAGTTCCTGCAACTTATGCAATTTCATTACAGTTGCTTGGAGGAATATTGATTGCACAGATTTTGCCTGCAGTATTTTGCGGGTTGTATGTAAAATCACTAAGAAAGGTGCCGCTGATAATAGGCCTTTTTGTTGGAATAATTTCCGGAATACTAATGGTAGAGTTTACAAACAGTTTTGGTCAGTTGACATCATCTCTTCTGAAAACAGCTTTTGGTCCAATATACATTGCAGTCATAGCACTTGGAATCAATCTTGTAATATCATTTGGAGGAAGCCTGATACAGAAAAAAATGGATTCCAAAAAAGAAACAGCGCAATAAACTGGTTATAAAAATTTAGAAAATGGTTTTACGATTACTCGTATTCCATCAGTTTCTTTTCTTCTAATAATGTATGAAGATTGTGGACTGCACGATAAACTTCGGCTTCTTTCTTTGTTCCAGTGCACACTAGTTTTCCAGATGCAAAGATAAGAACCACTGAACGTGGGTCAAGCATTCTATGTATCAGACCTGGAAATTGTTCAGGTTCATACATACTTCTTGGAAGACTGCGTGCAGCTTTTTCCAAGTGAACTTTACCGCCAAGGCTAACAGAAGCTACGATGTTTTGAATTGTAATTTCTGGATTTTTCTTTATCTTTATCTTGCCTTTTCGGAGCCTTTGCACTACTGTATTTACAGCGTTTACTGCTGCTTCTTCGGATTTTGAGCCAGTACAAACCATTTTACCTGAGCTGAAGATCAGTGTCGCAGTTTTTGGAGATTTTAATCTAAAAACCAGACCTGGGAACTGTTCAGGATGGTATTCAACGTCTGGGAATTCTTTTGTAATTGCTACAAGATCAATTTTTTGGTCTACTGAAGCAGAGGCAACCACATTTACGATGTCGACAATCGGTTTTGTTTGCGGCATTTAAATAGGTTATAAATGGTACCATATATAACCAATTACATAACTCCCATGACTGGAAAGGTAAAAGATCTTACAGTGAGGTTTCAAGACAAGAATAATTCGATCTAAGAATTGATCGTCATATCATGCATCTAGATAATTTTCAAAATAGGTTCAAGTTATCAAGACAACATGTTTACTACAAACTCGGTCTATAATTATGATATGATGAATACCAAGTACATGGCAATACCTGCAATGCTTTTTTTGATTTTTGGATTAGGCAATGCTTTTGCATTAACAGAATATCAGCCTGTAATATTTGTGGGAAACATGTCACAGATCTATTCTCAGATGCCAGCATTTCATGGATATACCCAAGAATTTCTTGCAAGTACTACCATCACGCAAATATGTAACGATGCAAGCCAGGATGGAGTCAAGCTAGACTATTGCAAGTAATCAAAGATTTTGCAAGATGTCAAAACTAGATCAAGTATAAAATATCTCCCAAGAAAAACGTCTCATGTAATTTTCATGGTATATATTTTGGCAAAAAATCATTCAATATCAAATGCGTTCTAATTCTCATGGAAAATCCAGCGACGATGAACAAGGTTCAGAGATCTCCAAAATAAAAAATGAAATGGATACCGCGGACAAGATATTTTACAAGGAACTCTCAAGCAAGTACTTTATTTTGGATAAATTTAGCACTGAGCAATTAAAAGACATGTGCCAGAATCTTCTGGGAAGAGGTCCAGACATTGAGCATTATGAAGACAAGGTCACAAGAAAGACAAGGGAGTTGCCCCAGTACAAGGAAGACTATATTCATTTTATCATAGAAGAGTTTCGATTCTCTAAGATCAAAGAATATGCGCTAGAAAAACACATAGTTACCAGCCAGTTTTTTGAGAAATAACAGGCACAAAACTAGTTGTTTTGGATGGATAAATCAAGAAATTTTGTTTTTGTTACAAACCCGTCAGATGCACTGATTCCAACGGTATAATTCCCAGGAGTGACTTTATCGCCATTTACAAGCAGTTGAACGGTACCATCATGGGAGACATCCACACCATTAGAAGAGAATTTGACTTCCAAGTTGCCAAGCTCAGCAGTGGACGTAATTGAGCTAGAGGCGTTCAGATAGAGTTTGCCAGAGAGATTAGCATCGCCCTTGATTTCCAAGTCAACAACACCAGTCTTGCCATGCTCTAGTGTGATTTGTGTAGTATTGAGATTGATTTCAAAAGGAATTGTTGTGTGACCGTTTATCATTCCAACTTTATCAGTATTCCATTCTGAGAACCAAAGAATTTTTTCATCATGCGGGTCTTGTGAAATGTTCAGAGGGTATGTAAGATAGCCATCTTTTGGCAACGATGGGACATTATATTCTGTCAGGGTTTTATTGGTCAAGTCAAAACGTCCAATCTTATTTCCCTGGTGTTCATTGAACCACAAAACTTTAGGATCGTGTGCTCCACGAATCCAGAAAGGAAGTGTAATGGTGTGAAAACCATTTTGAGCTGTGGGATATCGTATAACCTTCCCACTACTAATATCATAACTAGTGAGAAAGCTTGTACCATGTTCAGTTAGCCACAGAGTGTTGTTGTACACCAACAAATCAGTCGGAGTTGAAAACAATGTAATGTTATCTTTTGGAATACTCTGAATTATCGAGATGCCCTTTACAGAGTTATTTTCTTGATTTATTTTATACTGGAGAATATTTTGAGAGCCTACACCAGCTATCCATATGGAATCATTTTGAAGAAATATTCCTGCAGGATTTGTATGAGAGCCTACATCAAAAGCAGATATTTTGTAGATATCATTTTGTGATTTTTCTATGACACCTGCAGTGTCTCCACGCAGTGTGGTAAACCAGATTTTACCATCATTTCCTGCCTTCATCTGAAATGGCGCCCCAGTCTCTGACAGATACGAATCAAAAGTACTGCTTGCTGGATCAAACCTCCAAATCGATGTTGTTCCAAGCGAAGAGAGCCATATTTTTCCATCACTATCTTGTACGATTGCCCAAACCATTGTAGAGTTACCCGCATTTCCAAGCGTTGTCCCACTCTTGATCTCATAGTTTTTCACCTGTCCACTTGATGGATCAACAGAGTAAAGCGTAGCGTTCTTTGAGGCAACCCAAACCAATCCAGCATTATCCACAACTAGACCATTTGGAGCAGAACCAGCAGGCATCAAGTATTCTTTCACATATGGATCTTCTTTTCCAGATACTAGATTAAGTGACAATTCTTGTTTTTGAAAACTCTGATCAATGTATACAGATATGATTACTGCAATGGCAACTATTCCAATTATCACAATTTTTTTTGATGTCAATTTATCCTAGATTCAATTGCCAAGTCTGTATTATTAGTCTCTCTTTGAAACCACAGGTTACATAACATTTCCATGTTTTGATTTGGAAAATACAGGCAACATAATATATCAAAACACCCTAATTGTTTTGTGAAGAAGCGGTTCTATCTCTTTTTGCCAATTTATTTGAGTTTCTTTGTAGGGCTTGGAGTATACGAAATTTTACACCCTCCTTTTAGCACAGACTCGGCAAGGATTGGAGATTACGAGGTCAAGGTGGAAACCACCCCTCCAGTCCCAGAAGTAGGAAAGGACACAATAGTTCATTTCATAGTTTTGGACCAAAATGGAAACCCTGTTGACAATTTTAGAATGGGTGTTCAGATTTATTATAATGACAACATGGTAAGCTCATTTCCCCCTGCAGACCATGACTTGGGAAAATGGGATTTGGATTACACATTCAAGGAACCTGGAAATCACGTGATCAGAGTTGATCTGGTTGATTTCAAAAATGGTGGAATGTTATCATACACATTCAACATGGGCGTACTTAATTTCTACATGAATCTGTTTACGTATCTAGTAATAGCAGGACTTGCAGGTGCAGGCGGCATCCTAATTGCCATAATCATATTTCAGAAAAAACTCTGGCCCAAGAAAAGTAAAACATAGGGCGTGGTCCTTTCGTGCAGGGATGCTTGGAGATTACCTCCTCTGGAATCATCGCCATTGCGTGAATTCTCTTTAAACTCCCGCCGGACCACGCATCGTCAAGCCATCTGATGTGACTCTACGATCACAGTTATATTATAATTTCAAATTATTTAAGAATTTATGTGAAAAATTTATCTATAAAATCATTACATAAAATACTTGCAGAAATATAGAGTTTTCTAGTAATTATCACATTTCCGGTACATCTCTGAATAACCCTCATGTCATCACATCAACCCTTGGATAGTCAAAAGATAATTCACTCAAGCATGTTCCAGAATCTTGAATATCGAAACAGTCCAACCCATCCAGATATGAAAGAAATAATGGACAAGGCAAACAGTAGATACATCTCTCTTTTGCGATGTGCAAGATCAAGATTCAGAAAAATAAATGCCCCCAGTCCTATCAGACCAAAAAAAAGCACCAGTCTTCCAAGTCGCTTGAAATTCAATTATGGATACATTCCCCAGTAGGATATAAAACAGATCTGGCTTTTACTAGTTTCATAAAATAATTCCATGTATCAAAAACTGTAAGACTAGACAATTCCGCACTTTTCATAATATTGCTGGTGATAGTTTTCTGCCTTGTAAAATTCTGTTGCTGGTACCACCTCAGTTACAATTTTTCTGCCATATTTTCCTGACTTTTCGACATTTTCTAAGGATTGTTTTGCCTCTTTTTCCTGCTCGGATGTATGGTAAAAAACGGCTGACCTGTACTGGGTTCCAACATCTGGTCCCTGTCTGTTTAGTGTTGTCGGGTCGTGGTTATTCCAAAAGATATCAAGAACTTCACCATATGAGATTTTTGCCGGATCATATTCCACTTGTACAACTTCGGCATGCCCAGTAGTATCAGTGCAGACATCCTCATAGGTGGGGTTTTTTGTCTTTCCTCCCATGTAACCAACACTTGTTGATGTTATCCCTTTTTTTCTAAAAACATGTTCTATACACCAAAAACATCCTGCGCCAAAGGTAGCTTTCATAAATTACATTTCACCTTCACTGGAATTAAATCCTATCTAGAAAGCAGATAAAGTGATTTTGAAGTATCTTGGTCAGATGCTTTTCCACCAGCCCAGAGACACAAGGTTGTCTTGTCTAGAGTCTGGCCAACAGAATCACCTTGTACTGACATTATACCATTTGAAACAAGATATTTCATGCTAGAAGATAGTTGGCTGTCAGAAATGTTACCATTGCACCAAAATCCTACCATCTTTTTTGTCCATGATGGAACATGGATTTGAGATGCAATCACGTTTACCACAAATGTCTTTACCACAGAATTTTCATTTTGATCTTTAGCTGCGCAAGTTACTGTTGTTGTTCCCATCATGAAAAAAGAACCAGATGGAGGGTCACATGCTGGAGCCTGCAAGCCAGATAATGGGGACGAGTTTGTATAGTTGACATTTGTCCCAACTGAATTTGTAGCATAAAAAACAAGGGGTAATGGAACCGTACGCGGTACACTAGAGCTAAAACTAGAACTTGTACTGCCATAAGAGCCGCCCCCAACGGTCACAAACACACTTGATGGCATAGAATTGTCATTGAATCTAAATTCAAGTGTAGAGCCCATCTCTATTGGAAATCCATCAACAGATTTTGGTATCTTGACATTTACCTCAAATGTGCTTGTGTCAGGCCCAGTCTCCCTCAATGTATATGGATTTACTTGAAAGGCGCTGTCTGCAAGCGTGGTTTGAACTCCACCCATGTGAAATTCAATCATATCAAGTGGAATATCATCAGGTTTCATGGAATCCAGATTATAGTTTGGGGCATAGATACTTAGTTTGAAATATTGACCGATTCGAACGTTTGGCGCAGAACTCTCAACAGGACTTGATGGAGCACCCGTAAGAACTCTCGAGTCCGTAACATCAGTTGGATTTCCAGAATAATCTGCCCTCTGATGATACGTCATGAGAACAACATCCCCATTTTGTAATGGCTTTCCATTAACAGAGTCTGGCAATGTAAGTTCAAGTTGGAAGACTCCAGTGTCTATTCCAGTCTCCACCATTTCTCCAGGACCAGATATAGATACACCGTTTATTGTAAAATCAACTAGTCCTGATGTGGATATTGTCATCACTGCTCTGTGATCAGTGGATAAATTAGAATCTGTTACATAAAAAGTCAATACAGTACCAGGTGTTGCAGGTTCTGCATAACAAAGAGACAATGGAAGCAAAAGCAGTATGACAGACAATCCTGTTATGGAGGATACATTCATGGTTTGGTTTTTCCAGACGTGGCCTTGATTTGACTTGATGCGGCATCAGAGTTTTTTATCAAAGTTTTTAAAACATTTCTTGTAGAAGAAATTTCATCTTCAGATACTCCATTGTAGATTATTTTTCGTAGTTGAAGAATTATCATGATTATAGAATCAACGGTTGATTCAGATTTTTTTGTAAGAAATATCCTATTGTTTCTTCGGTCTTGCGAGTCTGCCTTTCTTTCAACTAGGCCTGCTTGCTCCATTTTATCTATCACTGGTACAAGTGTACTTCCGTCAAGATTAATTTTTTCGGCAATCTCCTTTTGGCTCAGGCCATCCACCATGTTGAGTACCAAGATAACCTTCCATTGCGCAGGAGTCAATCCCAGTTGTTTTTTCATCTCAATTTCTGCCAGACGTTCTTGTGATTTTGCCGCAAGTGCAATCAATGCACCCACGCTCTCACTTAGATCCAGTTTACGCATGATATAGGTTGTATTCACTTGTATACAAATGATTGGTATACCAATAGTTATATACCAACAGGTGAATTATCAGACCATGTTTGCAACATGGACAACAAGGCTTCCTTTGTTGAGCATAATGGCCATTTCCAGTATTGCATATCTTGGCACATACAGCCCAGCATTTGCCTTGACATCACCAGACCAAATTGGAAACCAAACCATAACAGGCAATGATCTAAAAAACAACCCCATGGTTGCAAAGATCCTAAGCGAGATAGAATACTCTAAAAAACAGATAGCAGATCTGCAAAAAAATCAAAAAGACCAAGAGGAGAACCAGAAACTTATTGCACGGCAAAGATTGATCGCAAAACAATTAGAGGAACAAGCATACCAGATACTCCAAACTCAAACAGCCCAGAATAGCTCAGACAATGCATATAGCAGATTTCTTGATTCCATTCCAGCTAATGATACAAAAAGTGTATTTCAGGATGAATTTGCATTTACAAAACACAGAGTAGATGCAGGGCATGCTGCCATGCAAAAAGTACTGGCAAATGGTGGCACCTGGGAGCAAGCAATGCAGGAATTCTCAAAATATGCGGCAATAAGGTATACCGAGATGATATCAGTGAATCAAGCACTCAATGACAAATACATCCACCACCAATACAACTCAACTCTGACTTCACCAATACCATTTGATCAAAACGGCAAAGTTCCAGATGACTACATCAAAATTCCAGCAACAGTATCAAGCCATGCAAGGACATAACAAAATATCTTTATTTGGAATTCTTTTCATTTCCCTAACAGTAATCACAGTCTTTTCACTTGTACCATCATCTTATGCCGACAAGATGATTACGCTAAAAAAAGTATCGGATGTCAGCGAAGAATCATTACTCAGTACAATATCAAACGTATCAGAATACCCCAAGATATTTCCCGACAATGTAAAAAATGTCAAAATATTAGATAACAACACAAAACTTGTTGAGATGAATGCTGGAATAAATGGCATGTTTTTTGACACACAGTCAATATGTAAGACAGATGCATCTGGAAACTATGTAGTTGAGGTAGTTTCAGGCGACCTCAAGGGAACCACCATGACTACTAAACTAGAAAAAACATGGGGCTTTCATGGCAAAAAAGACGGAGCAACCATTGTAGATATCGCGTTGGATGTGAAAACGTCAGGATTTCTTTCATGGATGATTAATTTTATTCCAGACAGTTCAGTGTCAGATGCGCTAGGATATGGTTTTGACAAATTTGTCCAGCACATACAAATGCAATGACTTGGCTTTGTCTTAGCCTTTTTTGATAAATTTTGGTTTTATCTTTGTATTATTTTTTAAAAGTTCCAGTGCAATTGTTTTATTATTTAATGCCAAGTCAAATTTTTTGTCAATTTTCAGAGCGGCGTTAAAACATTTTATTGCATCTTTTAGTAAACCAATCTCTCCTAGTGAAAGTCCCTTGTATGCTATTGCCATTGCATATTTTGGCTGGATCTTCAATGCTTTATCATAGCAATCTATTGCATCATGAAATTTTCCAAGTGTGTGCAATGCAGCACCCTTGTTTACAAGAGCATCAATGTTGTTCTGTTCAACTTTTAGGGCCTCATCATAACACTTTATCGCCTTTGCGTGTTTTTCAAGCGTTTGTAGTGTAACACCCTTGTTTATCAGTGCAGTGATATTTTTTGAATCCTTGAATAATACTAGATCATAATATTCTAGTGCTAGAGTGTATTTTCCTTCTTCACACAATTCGTATGCTTCGTCTAGCAACGATGAATTTCGCATCATCATGAATTAAAATCTGTAGATATTATTCTTTTAGAAGGTATCATCAATGCTAGAAGATCAATCTAGCATTCGATCGGGTGCAAGTACACATAACAAAAAAACATCCATCATCCCTTGTCTCATGGCATATCACATGAGTTGTGTATAATGTACAATTTCTCGACCAATAAATTAAAAAAACCTAATTCACAACAGTCTTTAACAGCAATTTGATGCGAAAGACTAATGCATACGATAATCTTTGACTTTGACGGTACAATAGCAGACACAATGTCAGTGGTTATAAAAATTGCAAACAAGTTTGCAGACCATTATGGATACAAGAAAATTCCACTCAGCGATTTACCAAAACTACGAGAAAAAAAGCCAAGTGCAGTGTTGAGGCATCTAGGGATTTCAATATTCAAGCTTCCAATCGTTGCAAGAAAGATAAGATTTGAGATGAACAAGGAAATCATCAATCTAAAGACAGTAGTTGACCTAAAAGATACTCTAGTATACCTCAAAGAAAACGGATGTGTCCTTGGGATACTTACTACAAACTCCAGAGAGAATGTGGTGCAATTTTTAAAGAAAAATGATTTGGAATTATTTGATTTTGTGTATTCTGGCAGAGCAGTCTTTGGCAAGAGCAGATTATTAAAAAAGATGATGAAAGAAAAAACCATTCCGCACAAAGATCCAATTTACGTAGGCGATGAAATAAGAGATGTTGAAGCGGCCAAGAAAGCAGGAATTAGAGTGATAGGTGTGGCATGGGGATACAACACCAAAAACGCGTTGTTAAAATTTCATCCCGATCATGTCATAGAAGAACCAGAAGAGCTCAAAGGTATAATTTTAGAATCTTGAAAATTAAACATCTAGCTTAGTTGTCATAATCTTAGCTGAACAATAAGTATATCAGTGCGTGTATTAGGTCATGAGTATCTTGCCCAAGAATTTGAGATCTGTCATTATGTTGACATTATTTTTTACAGCATCAGGTATTGGAGTAGCATATGCTCAAGATAGTTCTTCCATTGCTAGCCAGTTTTACAGCCCTGAGACAGATGCGCTAAAGACATTTGCAACTGAAATTGCAACTTCTGCACCAAAAATAATTGCAGCCGCAGTCTTGTTGATAATAGGCCTAGTAGTAGGAAAGCTTGTAGCACGTGCGGTAGAAAAAACAGCAAAAAAAATTCTAACCAAGGCAAGCCTACATGGCATTTCAGAATCCATGGTTGTTGAAGAAGCAGTTGGAAAGATTGATTCTGCACATTTGATTGCGGCAACAGTCAAGTGGTTTGTCTATTTGTTTTTCATAGTGGCTGCAATAAACGAATTACAGCTCCAGCAACTTACAACAGCCCTTACATCACTATGGCTCTGGATACCCAATTTGCTTGCATTTGTGATGATTGTAATAATTGGTTCCATCATAGCAAACTATGTCATCAAGTGGGTAAACCATGAACTTGTCACCCACAACTATGGCGGAAGCAGGTACATTGGACTTGGAGTCAAGATAATCATATACAGCATAGTTTTTGCAGTAGGCCTCACTCAAATCGGCATCGGACAGACAATCATACCAACTCTTGTCTCAGCGTTTTCATGGAGTATTGCAGCTGCAATAGGTGCAGCAATAGCAATCGGTTTAGGATTTACATTAAAGGACCTACTACCAACTGCAATAGCAGGAACATCAGGACATCGTGCGATATACAAAGTAGGCCAAGTAATAAAAATTGGCGACATAACAGGCACCATAACCTCATCAGAGATGTTTCACATCATAGTAACCAATGAAAAAAATGAAAGTGTAGTAATTCCCACCAAGGAACTTATGAACAAGTCAGTTACCATACTACATTCAGATTCCAAGAAGAACTAACTTTTCAAGCTAGTTTGAAATAACGCATCAAGAAGATTACATTGTCATGAGTTCTGACGTAACAGAGGAAGAAAAGAAAGCATTGACACCAGAGTCAGGATTTGACTTGTGTGGAATTGATTATTTTGAGTCACTTGGAAGAAGGCTTTACTTTATTGCGCATTATGAAAAATATCAAGACGCATTACAGGCAAAAAAAGATAGAGATAGACCAGACGAGTATTTGATTTTGTACAAGGGTTCGCAGTGATATGATTCTAGTACAGATGTTAAATTTCTAGACAGTTCACTTGGTTTTTGAATTTTGTTTTTCATCTGAAATACCTTTGAAGATTCTCACAGCTTCAAGGTGTGAGCAATTTGCCTTCAAACCCTTTCCGTGATGAAATTTGTAGAAATTTTTGAATCCTTCACAGTCACAGCTATCCGATGTTACCATGTATGACTTGGAAGGATCGCTTGATGATTTTACTTGAAACAGGTCGCTATCAATCATGACCACTCCATTTTTTGCCAAGGCTTTGGCCTTTTTGATAGTATTAGCGCTCATGACTTGTAAAATATCACTCAATTAAATAATCCTTAAGTTTTTTTAAACATAATCGAGTAACATGTTCAAAGAGCCAGAAGACCCAGAATCTGAGATAATCAGGCAAATGTTTGACGAAATAATGAAGATGATCCGTGAAAAACAGATCAAACTAGAATCCATCGTTCAGAGAACCATAGAACATGGAGCAATGAAACAGGAAACATTTGACCGGATATACAGAATGCTCACAGACTATGGTAAAAGCAAACAGTGGATATCAACATAAAAAAACCAGAATTATCCATTTTTTGGATTTTAATGCAAGTCCAAAAACAGAATCTGGAAATATTTACCATATTGTTTCATATCTTGAATTAATTTCACCAAAATAAAAAAAATTGGAGAGGCATCTTTGGTAGGACCTCTCCAAGAAAGTGCTTTGATGGGCCAAAATGCTGACTAAGAGACACATATTATGTGAATTACACGTTGACCTAACTTTCAACATCATATGCTCACAAGCCAATATAGAATTCTCTCAATAAACGAGCTTAGTTTTCATAACATTAGCTTATGAAATGACAGAAATTTTTCTAAAATAATTTTTATTGTATCTATAATTTTACGTTTAGGTTTTTTATTTTTTGAATTATTTCATCGTGTTCTGAATCAGGTTCGGTTGAGAGTATCAAGAGTCCATCATCAAGAAACAGAGTGATGAGTTTTACCTTTTCTTTTGATGTGATCATCCAGTTGGTCTTGCCTAGTGCTTCATTGAACATTTCATCCCAGGATGCCTTGACAGAGGCCTGGTAATGCACCATATTGCTTAGTTCTTCATCAAGCAAGGGTGCGGCATTTGCTTTTCTTGCAAACGTGATTAATTTCCGGTCTTTTATCCTGCCAACAAAACGAATGGTACTATCAAGATTTAGGATCTGGTTGTATGGATCTGCTTGTTTTATCCTCTGTGCCAATTGTTGTGTAATTACCCCCAAAGGAAATTTAACTCTATCCAAGATACAAACAGAACATGGTAAATGACATGACTATATTACATGAGATAATAGCAAAACACCAGATCAGCAAAGAGTCGGCATCCTTGATGGTACAGGCATTTACCAGAATAGATGCAATAGATGAGGCCAAGACTTTCAGATATGAGCCGCTAGAGGAATTTGAGAATAAAATACCACACCTAAACGGCCTAAAGGAGAAAGCAACCAAGTCGTTTAGACCATTTGCAGACAAGTATGATACATCTCTTTGCGCGGCCATGGGAGTTCCCATGATGGATGCAATGAAAAGATCAAGGCAGACTGGAAATTATGAGGTATTTCATGAATTATTTGGGTTGACAAATGCAAAGGCCAAGAGGTTTGGCCTTGCTGCACTATATTCATCAATCCAGGGCCAGAAAAACAAGGTCCTAGGTGTATACAATATCGTATTTGACAGAGATTCTCCTTGGACGTACAGAAATGAAGCAGAACACATGGAAGAGTATGCAAGATATCATTTCAACAGCTACATGATAAATCATGTAGAATGTACAGAATCAAACCCATTTGAACCGGTAATGGAACTATACGAATTTGGTGCAGCAGATTTTATTTTCATGCAGACAGAACAAGATGAAATTACAAAAGAAAGACTTGCAACATTTCATACTGTTAACATTGCAGACAAGGGAAATGTCATTGCAGTCCACATGACAGGAGATGAAAAATTATTTTATTACAGAAGATGGGGTGAGCCATATTTTGCAATCAATGCAATCAAAGGACAAGTAAAATTAAAAGTAACAGGAATCGCAGATCAAAGATTTCTTGCAGACTGAGTTTTAGCTTAGCCTGTCAAGATCTTTTTTCCAGATCCTAACACCATCAACGAATGTCTGTTCGGGTTCTTCAAATACAGTATGCCACTTGCCATCATGTGGAAAGAGCTTGTCCATTTCTTTGATTTTATCATTTGTTGGAAATCTGTTGGTCAGTGCACCCCATTTCATGTTTGGAAATTTTGGCATTATTTCGTTAATGTCCTTCATGATACCATATCATACCAAACCAAGTCATAAAACACTATGCATTTGTTTGCAGTGACTAGTTTTTGGCATCCCTAGTCAATTAATTCCCAAGTGCTGTATGCATACCATGACAACAATAGTCGGAATCAAGACAAAAGACGGAGTTGTGCTAGGATCAGATAGAAGAGCAAGCAAGGGCTTTTTCATCGGATCAAAAATAGTACAAAAAATTGCAAAGATAGATGATACACTAGCTGTTGCAATTGCAGGACAACTCTCAGACGCAGAATACATCATCAAGTTGGCAAAGGCAGAACGAAGACTCATGGAATTAAGAAGAGGATTTCCTCTTACCATAAAAGAAGCCACGAGACTGATTGCAAACATTGCCTACTCAGGCCTTAGAAACTACCAGCCCTATTACGTAGAGCTGCTGGTCGCAGGAGTAGACAGGGAAGGCGCACATGTTTTTGCAGCAGACATGAGTGGAGCAATCACAGAAGAAGATTTTGCATCATCTGGATCTGGCTCGCCTATTGCATATGGAGTGCTTGAGAGCTTGTACAACAAGGAGGTAACAAACAGCCAGGCAAGCGAGATTGCATCACGTGCAGTGTCAGCTGCAATGGAAAGAGATCCAGGTTCTGGAAACGGCATAAACATTCTTGCCATACCAAACTTGCAAAAGGAGGTCGTTGCATAAATGTCCGAATCTCAAAACAGTAGATTTCCGTTCTATGGCCCACAAGGAAGACTAGTTCTAGTGGACAGTGCACTGGAAGCCGTAAGCAGGGGAGCTACAACCATTGGAATCAAGACGCCAAACTTTGCAATGATTGCAAGCCAGATAAAACCAACACATCCACTGATGGAACCATCTGAGAAGATATTTCCAATTGACTTTCACATTGGTGCAACAGGCGCAGGATACATTGGAGATATTTTGCAACTAATTGACACGTTGCGCCTCGAGTCACAAAAACATCGACTGACATATGAGACCCCAATAGATGTGGATTCATTGGCAAAACACCTCAGCAGTTTTCTCCACAACTTTACGTCATATGCAGTAAGGCCACAGGCTGCATCGATGATAATTGTAGGTGAAGATCAGACTGGAGTCCAGTTGTATCAAGTAGACCCAAGTGGAACTTTCTTTAGGGGATCGGGTTTTGCAATAGGTCAAGCATCAGATGCTGCACTTGAAGTTCTCACAAGAGAGTACAACAAGGACATGCAACTTGATCAGGCAATCGAGCTTGGAAGAAAGGTAATAGAAAAAGCACTTGGTGAAAAACCCATAGTCGAAACAGGCATAATTGAACCTGGTAAGGCATTTCGTAAAATACGCACAGAAAATGCCTAATTTTTCCAGGACAACTATACTTTTTTTATTATCATTTGTTGATTGAAAAACCAGAATGCCATAGCAAGTGTATCAATTGATCTTCAGAGGTTAGGGACTAGATTTCCGTAGAATCTGACTTTTTTGATGATTCCGAGTCTTCAAAATCCAATACCATGCTTTTGAGTGCCATCTTTACTCCTTTTAGAATTCTCAGGCCATGTTGTTTTGAAATTCCACTTGTGACCATGTAATTATTACACATTCATCGCATAAAAGTCTGATCTAGCTTTCCATAGTTTTAAAAAAATCAACTATTTCTTTAACATCGGCAAGCTCTGCCAAATATGATTTGATTTGTGATATGATTGAATGATATTCTTCTTTGTATACATCTTTGAGTACGGTTTTTAGATATTCTGGGTGTTCATAACAATCTGAAATCTTACAATTGTACAGTGAGCCAAGTTTTGCTATCACCAAGTGGTAATTTGCATTGCCCCTTCTCATCAATACTAGCTCCACATAAGAGATCAAGGCCAATATGTACGGTTCAGAGGGAGGATCCAATACCAGTCCTTAGCTCGTTATTTTATAATATTTCGTATCATAAAATTTCAAATCAATGTTACCAAAATTAGCCAAGATCAGTTATACAGACCAAAAGAACTGTATCTGTTTTTTCCTTCAGTTCTTCCCTGTCCCTCTTTGAGCAGTTTAGTTATCTGTTCTAGTATCCTGTGAGCGTTTATGGTAGCCTCTGACTTGTCTTTAGCCCCTACAGCATCACTTTCCACAACTGCATATCTAGAGACTAGTTTTAGATTTACGTGATACTTGTCGTTGCTTGTCCACTGTAATACATATCCCCCATCGCCTTCAACAATACCTATCCAGCGAAGTGTGCCAAACCATTTTCCTAGTAATTTGTTTACCACATCTTCAACTTTGACAGTGGTAGGGATGTATAGCTGAATTATCTGCTCAAACTGGGCATATTGTGATGAAATCGCCTTGGATAGATTCTCAAGATCAATTCTAGATTTTTTAACAAGTACAGAGTCCAGATTCTTTGTAAGTTTATAGCCATACTCAGTCTTTTTTACCAATCCTGCATTTTCTAATCTATGCAAAGATCTTGCCAAGCTTTGCTGGTGAATTCCCAACTTTCGCACAAGACCATTAAATGTATACTGGTTGTCACTAACGTCACCATCTTGGTGTAGTATTGACAAGACTTTCTTGTCGTTTGTCTGAAAGTCATCAAGGGATACATTAGAGGTAGCATCAATTATGATCTGAACCAGTTTGTCATCCACCTTGACTTCTTTTTCGTTTGCTGGTTTTTCCTCTTTTTCATGTGAGTTTTTTGTATCCATCTTTCTTACTTCCAATAGTCTCTTTACTTATTTAAAACTAGTTTAGCTGTTATCACTTGAGAGTCTAACGCGGGTTGATTGATAGACTTTATCAAATTGCCTGCTTTTTCCAATATTTGGGAATGACGCAAGGCAAACATGTTTTTTCGTGATTTTGTATTTCTTGAATTTAATCGTAGTTTATTATTACAACACGGGCAACGTATTCCTATAGATAGCGAGTCCACAAATATTCCGCATATCGAGCAAGGCCTCTGCCCTGCTGCAAATCTATATCCTCCCAATGGTTTTTTTGCCGCAAATCTGTAGCAAATTCCTTTGCACTTCAAATTTTATTCTCCTGTGTTATCAATTACACACCACTCTAAATAAAATAGACTAGGATTAGCAAAACCCAGTCACAGGTATTTTTATGCGAAACTAAAAATAAATACCAGTTCGGGCAGACAGAAACGAGTTACCAAGTATGGTGGAAATTTGGCCATTTATTGCAATATCCATCCCAACAATGATCTTTCTTGGCATGCGTCATGCTCTAGATGTTGACCACATAACTGCAATAGATAATCTAGTACGATTGCATAATGCAATAAAAAAATCCAGATGGGTAGGAACTGGATTCAGTGCAGGGCACATGATCTCAGTCGTGGCAGAGATGGTTTTCATAATTTACGTAATTGGGAGCATAACTAGTGCCGGCAATCTTGCATTTTGGGGAGGGGTCATAGGTGCAATAGCGCTAGGGGTCATAGGTGTAGTCAACATCTATGCAATGAAAAAGTGGGGCAAGAGTGGCTCTGCAATACTTGCCAGTAAAATTTTGAACAAGACAGGAGTCTTGGGTCCAGTAGGTTCTGCTCTAGTCACGGGATTGGTATTTGGTTTAGGGTTTGATACTGCAACCCAGATTTCTGCAATCACGTTATCTGTAGTTGCATCTGCAACTTCGGGGGTCCAGACTGCACTCATCTTGGCAGGCTTTTTTGCAATAGGAATGATTCCAATTGATACATTTGACAGTGTCATATTGCGTTCAGCATTTTCAAAAATACTTTACACCAAAGGCTTTCGATACATGTCATATGCACTAAGTGGAACTGCGTTGGTTATTGCATCGGTTGCATCTTATGAGATACTGACAAATTCAGAAATACTACCAAAGCTAACAGGTCCTGTTTTAGCAATAAGTATAGTTTCATCATCTTTTGTATATACATTCATCACTAGAAAAAAAAGTCCAAAAAATGAGATCACTAAAACAGACTAGGGTTACATAATAAATTGAAAATACCTAAACTAGTTTTGCTGTCTGTTGCGTGTAATTGCAATTACTGCAATCACAATTCCGGCAATTCCAATACCAATTCCAGTCATGCTTATCATGTATAGTTTATCAGTTGTATCTTTTACTTGTTGGAATGATTGTACAACATTTGAGACACTTTTAGATGCAGCATCTGCATTATTTTTTGCATCCTCAATGTCACTTGTTAGTTGATTTACCAAAGTACCTAGTTGCCCCACATTTGCAGTAGCATCTTGTGATGAACCAGTAGATGGTGGAAAGTTCAAAGTGTCAACACTTGCAACATCGTCCAGCGGTATTTCATCATCAACTGCTTGGCCTTCTACAGTACCTGAGAATACAAGACTGTAAGTGCCAACTTTTGTTGGAATCAATACTGCATGATATTGACCATCAACTGTATTGCTTGGAAGAAAATCAAGAGGTTTTGTTACACTGCCATACTTGATAGATATCTGCAAGTCTTTGAGGGCATTAATCACTGGCTTGGCAGCATCGCCGCTTCCTTTCTTTATTGTCACCTGGGCGGCATTAACTAATCCAGTATACACCGGTTCGTTATCCCAGCCCACCTGAACCAAGTAGTTGCCATAAACTTTGGTGATGTGTGCTTCTGCGGGTTTTACACCAAGCGGAGATACAAATACAATTGTTGCAACAAGTGCTAGAAATACTGCAGTAACAAGAAATTGTTTTGTTTTAGTCATGTGATTAACGTCTAGAATCCTAGGTGTGATTTGAATCTAGTTGCTGCCACGACACCTGCAATAGAGATTATGCTCAAGAGTGCAGGTAATGGGAATTCTGGTACAGCAGATTGTCCATGTGCGTCCGCACCCTGAATATTATAAGCCATTATTAGCATCGGATGAATTCCCACGTGAACATCCATCATGATTGTATTAACATCTGCCTTGTTAGTTAGATCTTGGACTAGTTTTGCCAAGCCAGCAGATATCTTGGAATTGTCTGCAACACTAGGATTCTTGGATACCACATCGCTGAACATTTGTTGTGCAGCAGTTGCAAGTGAGACAGAATTTTCATATGCATTTGCATCAACTATAGTGCTTGGTGACATGTTTGACATGCTGCTACCATTCATGTTCATTTGAGACATGTCATTCAAGTCTACAGTAGAGTTCAATGCTGTGCCATATTTCTCCAAAGATTCTTTTAGTACAAATGTAACTGCTAATGCTTGAACAGTAGAGTTGTCTAGCTTGTCCTTATCAACTCGAACTGGAACAGATTCATCAAGATAACCACCAAGTTTTGCAACATCGTCATTTACCTTGCTTTGATTTCCTGCACTTGCATCACTCAAAGTAGCATTAATTGTGGTTGGAATCTCTTGTTGCAACAGGGTGTTTCGCTCTCCCATTTCTCTAGTATCATTAGAATTCCAATATTCACCTAGTGCATCAGAATAGTAACCAATTACATCCTTTTCCCCAACATGCTTGGCGACGTTGGTAACTTCTGTTTTTATTTCAGACACTTTGGCTAGCCATGAAGCACTTTCATCTCCACCGAAATTGTGGGCATATGCAGGATGAGTATAGATTAAACCTGATGCGATGACTCCTACAAGTAATAATGCAGCGAACTTCTTATTCACGATAACTCATTCATGATATCTTATTTAAAAGTCTTATAGTACAACAATCGAATAAAAATTGTATTTTAAAAAATTAGATCACAAGTTATAATATTTTTCTATTCGACGTTTGTACCACAAATGGAGCAAGAGCAATATAGTAAATCACAGATTTGTAATACATATCAAATGATCAAAATAGATAATAAAAATAAATTATTTGCAGTCATGATCATCGTAGCAATTGCATCCATCATAATAATTCCAAATATTCCCAATTCTTATGCACATGCGTTTGTAACAAAAAGTGATCCAGAAGCTTCACAATCACTTGTAACTCCACCATCCAAAGTAGATGTTTACTTTAGTGATCCCGTAGACATAAGATACAGCGAGATAAAAGTCTTGGATTCCGACGGTAAGCAGATTCAAGAAAATGATCAGCATTACATTAGTGGAGATCAATCATCGTTAAGCGTATCACTTCCACCAAATCTCCCAAATGGAATATACACAATATCAACAAAAGTGCTTGACCAGACAGATGGTCATGTCACAGAAGATGCATTTGCGTTTGGTGTTGGACAAGACGTTCCAAAAAGTATTGCAAATAATCTAGCATCAAGTAATTATCAAGAGGTTTCAATACCAGAAGCAGTAGCAAGATTTCCATCCCTTCTAGGCCAAGTCATGGTGGCAGGCATTGCGTCATCATCGCTGTGGTTATGGGGTCCAATATCCAGAATACCCAGGTTCAAGGATTCCATATCACAAACTAGAATCAAGATAGATAATTCCATGGCAAAAATGGCAGTGATAGGGTCAATCATTATTTTGGCGTCAGGTTTTGCCATGATAATTGTACAAGCTTTCTCCATAAATGCCGGAATACTTGATGCAATTTCTACCAAGTTTGGAAACATGTGGGTACTAAGAATGGTTACAGCATCAATGCTGTTTGGTTTATCATTTGCAATATATCAAAAAACAAAAAAGACTCCAGCCATAATTCCAAGAGTCCATACAGCAGCTTTGCTTGGTGTAAGCTTTTCGGTATTACTGACTACAAGTCTAATAAGTCATGGCGCAGCTACTGGCCAGATAATTCCATTGTTACTTGATTTTTGTCATAATGTATTTGCATCATTATGGATTGGAGGAATAATTTATCTTGCATTTGTTGTGATGCCTCAGATAAAACAGATCACAGATTCTAATCTCAACCTTTCTGCAATATCACTTCTCATTCCAAGATTCTCAATACTTGTTGTTACAGTTCTTGGTGCAGTTGTTATTACAGGTCCATTTTTGTTGTATGTTCTAGAAAATAATCTAGCATTAACTTTGGCATCATTTTATGGCAAAGTCCTAATAATCAAACTCTCACTTGCTGCTGCCATGATAGCATTTGGCGGATATCATCAAGTGTTTGTCAGCAGTAAGGCATATTCTATAATTTCAAAAGGAGCCACAAAAAATACTGCAATAGTACAAAACACAACAACAAATGCAAAACAAATTCTTTCCAGATTTGATACAAGCATAAAGATAGAAGCATTTATCGGCATTGCATTGATTGCATCTGTTGCAGTACTAGTTGATTCAGGTTTGCCATCAAGCGAATTTCAAAACCAGTTGCAGTCATTACAAAACAAAGTGTTTGCACTGACCACAGATGGCAATTCTAACGTACAAGGACTATCGCAAACAGGATTTATTGAAAATGGAAGCAGAATAATACTATCCATGAGCCCATTTGCGACTGGAAGTAATGATTTTACCATATCATTTTTGGACGCGAACAAGAATCCAATAGACATGAAGTCAGCCCAGCTCAAACTTACCCAAACCGATAGTGGGATAGGACCAATCACGATTGATACAAACAAGACAGATACTGGAACATTTACCACCAATACAGATTTCGGATTTCCAGGCCACTGGACCGTAAGAGTTGAAGGCGTACAAAATAAAGAAAATTCCCTAAATCTAGTATATTCTTACGACATGTTTGTAAAACCAAAACTGAACAGTATTCAAGTAGACATTAAAGAATACAAGACTCCAGGAAATAGCAGTGCCCCAAGATATCCAGTTTATGACAGTAGCAGGAACAAGATATGGTTTGGGGATACCACTATCAACAGTGGCAAGATACTTGACTTTGATCTAGGTACAGACAAATACACGGTACATAAAATTGACGGATTAAACAGTGCAGTATATTCAGCTCTAGACTCTCATGACACTTTATGGTATATTGACTATACGCGAAAAATTCTAGGACATTACAACCCTGATGACAATTCAAGTAAGGAATATCCAATTCCAAGTAAAGATTTTCTTACAAGCATGACAATTGATAACAATGATACCGTTTGGATCACCTCTACAAACTTGAACACATTTGCAGCAGAGGTATTGAAATTTAACATCAATACAACAAAGTTTGATTCTATAAAGTTACCAGACAAGTCTGACCCGTTGGGAATTACAATTGATAACGCCGCAGGCAAGATATGGATAGCAGAAGGAATTGGAAAGATATCCAGTCTGGATATTTCAGACAACAAAGTAACAGAGTTTTCTCCATCTGGAAATTACACCATGAAAGGTCCTACAGCCATAATTGTAGATCCCCAGACAGAAAAGGTATACATTTCAGAACATGAGGGACAGGCAATCTCAGTCTTTGATCCGTTGCTCAAGACATTTAATAAAATACAACTTGATCCAAGCCCAAGTAATCTTCCATACGGAATGGCCTTTGACGAATATCACAACCTCTGGGTTGCACAACACACTATTGACAAAATTTCAATAATAGATCCAAGAACTGGCGATGTAGTAGAGAAGAATATTCCTTCATCTAATACGTGGATACAATGGTTAACGTCAGATTCACAAGGAAACATCATAATGGCAGAAGAAAGAGCAAATGCACTTGCCATAGCAACCATATCAGCAGGACAGCCACAAAGCAATCAAGCAGATATTTCACCAGTAATTCCAAAATTCGGCTTTGATTATGCCCAGGTTGTAGCACCATCCATTACAGGATTATTGGTTGTAGTGGCTTTCATCTATTGCAAGGGTACAATAGATCTTAGAAAGGCAACAAACCAAGTAAAAAAAACATTCTAACTTAATTGGTTATGCATGAAATAATAGAACAATATTTTGTCATATCCAGAATAAAAAAATCAACTCATGTCTTTGCTGCATGGGCGCACTTGCCACACAGCAAAGAACTTGAGCAGGATGAAGTCGAAACGATGCTGTACATATCATACAATCATGTTACAAAATAAGCAAAGTGGTACATTCCCCGAATATACCATTCACTGTCATACAATATGAAAAACAAATCTTGTTCGAGAGTTGTACCAGTTCGTTTAAATTTAATTTTGGACCATCATATCCCATGTCAAAGTATGACAGCATCATAGAAAACAGGTCTAATTTGCTGACTTTGATCATGTTTACAGTCATAGGAGTCCTGGCAATACCAGTAATTTTGCCCCATATCTTTCACAAGTTCCAGATCTTTCACATACTGATCCATCTCAGCGGAATTAGCCTGGCAGTTTTCTTGAGCATAATATCAGCAATTGCATACGCAAGGGTCAGAACCAAGAGATTGTTTTTCACAATGCTTGCATTTTCGCTCTTTGTCATAGCTGAAGCACTATCTCTCGTAGATGCAACATGGCAGTACACATATTATTTAGGACCATTCCCAGCAGAAGAGATTGCACATTTCTTTGAATTGTCAACACTTGGAATGTTCGCACTTAGCGTATTTAGGAAAGATTGACCATGGATAGAATTACAGAAATTATCAGCATCATTGAAAAAAATCCAGGAATAAAGTTCAGGGAAATAATGAGGGAGACCGGGCTAAAAAATGGAGTCCTGAGCTATCACACAAAAAAGCTAGAGGAAATCGGAAGTGTAAAGATAGATAGAAAATCAGGAGAGACTAGATTCTATCCACTTTTTGTCACTGAAGAAGAATCAATATTGATAACAAGTCTTAGACGAGATACACAAAGATACATTCTATTATCACTACTAGAAGGTAAACCACTTGCATTCAATGAAATAGTTAAAAAAGTAAAAAAAGCACCTTCTACGGTCTCTACTTTTCTTGCAAATCTTGTAGAAAATGAAATAGTGGAAATAAAAATAATTGAACTAAAGAAAGTCTATTTTTTGAAAAATGTAGACATGGTTCGTGAGATTATTGAAAAATACAATCCAGTACTACTTGAAAGAACAGCATACAATTTTGCAGACACATTCTCAAGCCTATAACAATAATCACACTGACCTCTCAGACTGGTGTTGTTACATACAGAAAATTGCATCTGCATGAATGCGATCAGGTGAAAACCTGCCTACTATTTATTTAGAGTTACAAGACAAGACCATATGAATTGAAAAGGATTACAATTTTACTTATACTCTCATGCATGATATTTCCAAGTTTTATTTTCTTGTCAGCATATGGAGATGGTCTTGCAAGCGAGATACTTCCGCCGGAAGTAATTGGAAACAAGAACGTTACACTGTCAATCAATTCCTCCCCGTTTTTGATTGACAACACACATGTTGGTACTCAAATAAACTTCATTTTACAAGATGCATCTAACCAAGAACCATTCCAAGATGTAACACTTGCTGTCTCTGCTTTCAAAAATGACCAAGCACTATTCGGTCATGTATTCATGAGTGATAGTGGCAATTTCTTGTTTGACGTGGCACCAGACAATTCTTCAAGCAAGATTGCAATTAACGAAGAGGGTGGACCATTCGCAGGTCTCTTGGGTCATGGCGGAAGTTACCAGATAAAGGGGCCAGTCTTTGCATCAGGTGGACTGTACAAGTTCAAGATAGAAGTTCTCACAGTTGGCTCTTATGATAACCAAGTCAGTAAATCATACAATGCTGCAATATCAATTCCTGAGACCAATAATTATACCATAAATGACAAAGAAGACGGAAAGCAGACAGTGACAGTCATTGCATATTATGACCAAATCAAAAATTTCCAGTACAATTCAGACAACAAGACAATGACTTTTTCAATGCCGTTTAACTGGAGTCCGGATAACCTAAAACAAGTATCAGTCGTACACCAGGAACTCAAGATACCAAGACCATTTACAAACTTCATAGTTACAAAATATGATGCATTTGTGAACGGAGTAAAATTAGAAGACAGATCTGTAAGCATAGATGATTATTCTTCAGACGAATACAGGATTGTACATTTGATATTATACAAGCAGGAGGCAAACACCATAGCAGCTCAACAACACAATGCCAAATCCGAGATGGATTTTGCATTATCACCAAGTAATGAGACAGCATTTCCAATAACACAGTATACAAGAAATGCCCAGTACAAGGTCAGCCTCAGTTGGGATCCGCCAAAAATTCTCGCAGGCCAGACAACAAGATTTAGTTTCCAAATTCTTGATCCATATCTAGTAAACAAGACAGTGGACTCGATAGACTATGATTTTTCCATAATCGCTGGAAAAAATGGCCTGATGTTCCACAAGAGTGGTACAACCAGTAACAATGGCGATCCAAATACAATCGATGTCAAGTTCCCAGACAACTATACTGGGCCCATCACAATTGGGTTTGAGAACCTAAATGGAAACAGTTTTTCAGACTCTGAAATTTCAGGTGTTGTCTCAAAGCCCCACATAGTGCCAGAGTTTCCCGCAGGACCACTGGTTGTAATTGCAGCCATGTTTTCTGTCATAATCATATTTCCAAGATTTTCAAGAACATGAAGATAAAACGTGGCATAGGAATTTTGTTAGCAGGTGTAGTCATGTTCCTAGCAGGACATTTTCTGGCACAACTTGTCTTAGACTTGATTCCAACAATCAATCCCGCCAATTCAAGTGCTATTGCAGATGCAAATTATCACATGCTATCAATTAGCAACCAGTTGTCAATTATTAGCCAATTTGGGATTATAGTAATGGTGATTGGTGGAATTATTTTCTTTGTAGACAAGAGAAAGCCAAGAATTCAGGATTAAGATTAGCTGCCCTTTATTCCATGTCCTACAAGTACGGAATAGCATCCAAGGCCACATTCTTCACATAATGGTTTCATAGATGAGTTCTCCGCACTTCCAATACAGCATGGTTTTTTTTCTC
Source organism: Nitrososphaerota archaeon (assembly GCA_013288545.1). Lineage (GTDB taxonomy): Archaea > Thermoproteota > Nitrososphaeria > Nitrososphaerales > Nitrosopumilaceae > Nitrosotalea. Next base: position 26,979 of record JABDBR010000007.1, read on the forward strand.
TGCCCATATGGTCAACTGACATAATTGCCCAAGTAGGACAGTCCACCGGCGTAGTACCTTTTCCTCCCCAGTTTTTCTTCATCAGTTCAAGCTGGCTGTCAGGGTTTATGATGTAATCATCGTCAAACTTTTCTTTCATTGCAATGATATCATCAACTACTTGGGTCCTCTCAGGACCAAATGGCAAAAAGAGCGGATCATTTTTCATAAACGGAGTGTGAAATTGAAATCCAATTTTATTTGTATAGTCATGCCATTCTTCTGCCACACTTTGTACGGTCTTGTAGTTTTGTGAGTTTATCGTCATTGTAATCCACATGTCTTTCCAGGCTTGTTCTCCATTATTATTTACATAATCAAGCACATTCTTTCTAGTCTTGTCATAAGATCCTGGACCGCGGATTTTATCATGAACCTCTTTTGTGCCATCTATTGAAATCCAGTAAAAGTAAAGATTTTTTATTTTTTTCAGTGGAAAAGTTCCATTTGATACGATACAGATTCTTTTTGGAAACTGTTTTACAAACAGATCAATGACATCAGGTCTTAGAGTCGGCTCACCCCCAACAAGGGTAATGATGAACACGTGTTTTTTCTTGAATTTTTCATCAATTACTTTTTGCCATTGCTCAACTGAGAGTTCCTCGTTTTCTTTTCTGTTTAGCCACCAGTAGCAGTGAGTGCAATGCAGATTACAGACGTTAATTATATCAGCAGAGCCATACAATGGGCTCTTGCGGTGTAGCAGCTTATAGCCTGCATACTTGCCAAATAAATGAAAATAGCAAGGCATCTCTTGGATTAGTTGTACAGCTCCCCTGCCCATTACTTCCATGATACAATAATAACGCGTTACAGGTTAAAAGACGTTTTTTAGTAATTTTACAATAGCAGCGGCTGATATCTGAACCATTTTGTATCTAGTGACTTTAATTAGCACACATTAGCGTTGTAGTGCATCGCACCTTTGACATCAGGCGTATCCTTTTTGATATAGTTTCACGTATCTCCTCTACGTCAAGGCACTCTAATTTTACTATGACATCATAGTTGCCAAATACACCTGACACTTCCTTTACAGAGTCTATTGATTTCACACCTTCTACAATTGTCCCCTCCGCACCCATTTCACAGTTTATCATGACATATGCGGTCTCCAATGGTAACATTTCGCGTTCATAATATATGAAATTTTTGGATACATCAATTCATTATATCATTCATCCAGTACAATCGATCACAAAATACGGTACAGGTGTTACAAAAATTGCATACCCAGTACAAACAACAGTTTTACTGTTCCAGTATCAGCGGATTTTAAAAAAATGAAAAAGAAATGTAAAACTACTTGTCCCCAATTAGGAAGATTACACTTACAGTAGTTGTTACATCTTGGTTTGACGTAAAGACAGGTGTAGATTTGTCAGCCATTCCCATTGTTGCTCCATAGTACATTGGAACAGGTTGTGGCATGTTAAACTCTGACAAGCTTACCATTTTTACGCCGATTATCTTCTGGCCCAGTGGATCAATTCCTTTTTCTGCCCTTGATTGTGCGTTCAAGACTGCTTTGCTCAACAGATCATCTTGCATGCTTTGCTGTTTGTCAGGAGAGAGTGAGAACGAGATGTTATCCACCCTATTTGCTCCCGCACCAACTGCAGAGTCGATAATATTTCCTGCAAGCGATAGTTGGGTTGTCTTGACATACAAGGTGTTTGAAGCCCTATAGCCTGCTAGAACCGACTTGTGTATCCCACTAGTTGGATCAGGCATAGAGTCATTGTATATAGGATAAATCGAGAATCCGGCGGTGCTTATCTCGTCTTTTGTTATCCCAATGTTTTGAACAGCAGTTACCACATCATTCATCATTTGAGAGTTTGAGCTGATTGCATCTTTGGCAGTCTTTGCTTCAGTGTCAACTCCAAACTGGACAGTAACCAAGTCTGGTGCTACAGATGAGGATGCCGAACCCGTAACTGATACGGTTCTCTCTCGTGATGCAGGTATGACAGGCGCTTGTTGTCCATAGGCCCCTTGTTGAGAAATCTCCAGGCTTGCAAACACTGCAGTTGAAACAATCAATATTGCAGCAATTGTTGCCAGCACTGTTTTTTTCTGGGTTGTCATGAAATATTATAACACGAATATAGTTAATAGGCTTTGATTAAATTTCATTTTAACTTAATTTTTTTTAAAAATTTGGATTATAATACGAAATATCATGTATTTTTTATCAAAATTCCGCCAGAGTATAATTTTACATTATTTTTTTATTTTTCGAAATTTTGCAAATACACGAATTCCAAAAAACACTGTAAAAAATGCAGCAGCTGCACCAGCTAGTGCAATTGCAATAATCATTGGATCTGAAGATACCACAGATGGTTCAGGAGCTATTGGCGCATGCATTGTTGCAGCAAATGGAGTAATGGAGCCATTACTTCTCAAAGACTCGGATGCATGCGGCATACTCTTGAGTGCCACATCTTGAGCAGGTGTTACCTGGTTTGCAATCTGGTTTTGTTCCATCAGGTAAATCACAGGGCCCACTATAACAAATGCCGCAACACTTGCAAGGTAATGACGCAATTGAAGAAAGATCGCTTCTTTTTTTGATTTTGAAACATTGTTTTCAGTAGGATGTCCAGGAGGCACTATAACAAATGCAGTTTTTACAGGACCATAATACTTCATCTGTTTATTTTTGGAGCTTAGTTCAATTTTTTCTACTTTTATCAACCCCACACCAAGTAAGCGGTTGATGTGCCAGTTGACAAGAGGCAATGAAATGTTTAGCGATTTCGCAAGCTCGTTTGTGCTTGACACTCCTTGTGATATTTTGCCAAATATTGCCCTACCAGTGTCATTTGCCAATTCTTCTCCAATGATCTTTATCCGTTCATCTTCTGTGCTTATTACTTCAATGTGCTCTTGAGCCTTGACAAAAAAATCAGAGTTATCGGCGTCATCTGACATGTACAATAAATCAGGGTTAGAACATATAATTGAACAGCATTTCTACAATCATGCGCAAGTCTTATTTTCTTGCCAGGTAGTTTTCTTCATAATTTTAGGTATGTAAGATTGTTCTATAATGCCAAAGTGGAATCAACTACCCTGCGATTGTTCCGGCCTCTTTTCATATTACATCCACAAAGTAATGACAACTTGAGTGAAATAGATAACAGATTGGAAAAAGTAGTTACCCTTGCCATAGTGAGCACACTAATGAAGGTAAACAAGAATACGCTAGAAGATGTCCAGTCAAAGTTGCACCAAGAGTATAGGTGTGGCATACAAGACTGTGTGGCACACCCAGAATACCTAGACAAGGTCCTCAAAGACCAATTTGGCACTGCATACCATGAGATCGTGCTAGACGTAAACATGTACTTGATAGATTTGCTTGAAGCCAATAACAGAAGTTTTAACCTAAATTAAGCAACCAGTGTTTTGTACACCCTTTGGAGTTTTCCGAATCACTCCATGATTGTTCCATGTGACTTACAATCATTTCACAACCTCGTTAATTGATGCTCATAGACAATGTAAAAATGCCTGTCATCGCATTTTGAGATATCAGCATGATGCCTTTTTTCCTTGACATTTGGGGATGCATTCCGGAGATTTCCAAGAATTGCACAGACATGACCAATGCATCGTCTACATATCTTGGAGTCGTAATGGGTGTCATAATAGGAGGTGTAGTTAGCTGGTGGATCTACAACAGACAAAAACGCACATCAGAGCAGCAAGATAAGATTCTTGGCAGAATAGTAGATTTGGAAAAAAATCACAGCGATATTTTAAAGAAACTTGCAGATTTTGACGACAAGCATGAATCATCATTTGATGCAATACAAGAACTTGACAGAAAGATAGACATTCTTCTAAAGAAAGATCAAGATTCCAAGTAACGATACCATCACTTGTTTGAAAATGTCCACTTGTCTTCCTTGTTCATCTTCAATATCTGCTCAGGCGGTATGTCTTTGTGGTCAATGCCAATGTGATTAGTATATTCTACAAGACTGGCAAATTTCTTGCCGCATACAGGACAATTTTTTTCAAATCCGCCCATGAAGTAGTAGATACAAATTTTATATTTTAAGATATTCTAGGTTTTCATCTCATCAAAGCTTGCCATATTCTTCTTCGTCAGAGTATGCCCTTTCTGCATGCTCTTCAATGTCAAGCCCTGCTTCTTCTACTTCAGGACTAACACGTATCGGAACCAAGGCCTTGATTATCTTGAGAATCAACCATGTTCCTCCAAATCCCATCAGTACTGCAATTCCCACACCTGTTGCCTGTGCCCCAAGTTGTCCGGGATTTCCATACAGCCATCCGTTGATTCCAAGGTGGTTTACTGCAGAGTTTGCAAATACACCTACAAGAAGCGAGCCAATGATTCCAGAAACTCCATGGACTGCGCCAATGTCAAGTGCATCATCTATCTTTAGTTTCTCTTTTAGTATTGGCACCATAAGTGATGATGCAAATCCTACAATGATTCCAATCACTACGGCAAATTCTACTGCAACATATCCTGAAGCTGCAGTGATACCTGCAAGACCTGCAACGGCTCCATTGATTGCAGCAATCACACTAGATTTCCTGGTGCGTATCCAAAATATTACAACCCAGATAAGACATGATACCGCAGACGCCATTTGCGTGTTGACAATTGTTAGGCCAGAAAGAGAACCTGCAGAATATGCACTTCCAGCATTAAAGCCAAACCATCCAAGCCATAAAAGCGACGAGCCAAGAACAGCAAGCGGAATATTATGTGGAACCATTATTCCAGGACCAAACCCAAGCCTTCTGCCAAGAACTAGAGCAGCTGCTATACCCCCAACACCCGTTGTTGCGTGGATAATCATTCCACCTGCAAAGTCAACGACTCCAAGCTTGTGCAGCCACCCATCGCCCCAAATCCAGTGCACCAAGGGATAATAGATCAATGCACTCCATGCCACGATAAACAACACATATGCGCTAAACTTCATCCTCTCTGCAACTGCGCCAGTAAGTATCAAAGGAGTAATTACTGCAAACATCATCTGGAACATTGCAAACGATACACCAGGTACTGTCGGGGCATAATGCAGTCCCTCATGTTGAGAGACACCCTTTAGGAATCTCCAATCCATGTTTCCAGTTATTCCCTCACCTGTGTCAGGACCAAAGGTAAGGCTAAATCCAAATGTAAACCACATTACACTAAGCAATGCAAGACCAAAGAAGATCTGCATAAAGACAGAGACTGCATTTTTCTGTCTTAAAAGACCAGCCTCGAACATACCTAGTGCAGGTATCATGAGCAGCACCAAGCTAGATGCTATCATAAGCCAGGCAGTGTCGCCTGTATTTATCGGAACGGGCAAGATGAAATTAGGTCATAATATTGTATTATTAATCATTTTCTCAAAAAGCCTAACAGAGGAATAGATCGGTTACACTAAGAACGAGGTGCCATGTGAAATATTTTCTGAGGCTCTATCTTCAAGAGAATTCTTTTTTCCCCAGGTGCTGCAAACGGATACTTGTCTACACCCAGATATTTTTTTGCCATCTTGTCTATGTGTGCATCAGCACCATCAGTTGTCTGCTCAATTACTTGTCCCTGGATTGTCACCATGTTGTAGGGATTGTTCCTGTCAACTAGAGAAATTGCAACTCTAGGATCTCTTGAAACATTTCTTTGCTTTACCCTGCCTTGCGCAGTATTTACAATAATTATTCCATCAACTAGATCAATCCATGTAGGAGTTATCTGCGGAGAATTATTGTTCATCAATGTAGCAACAAATGCCAAATTCTTGTCTTCAATTAATTTTGCAACTTCGGGAGATATCGTATCAGTCATAGGGATTTGGCCTTGATTCCAAACTTGCCATCCATTACAATCTCTGACAAGGGTTTTCTAGTGTTCGGAGTTTCACGAGCTTGGAGTTCTGGGGACAGTTTGTCTTTTGGACCTCTTTTGCCAATTGCAACCATTGCCATCACTTCAAAATCATCAGGAACGCCAAGAGTGGTTTTTGCCTTGACATAATCAAATCCAGCCATTGCATGAGTAACTAGTCCTTGCGATACTGCTTGTATGGCAAGGTTTTCCCATGCGGCACCGGTATCAAACTGGTGAGTAAGTGACGGCTGGTTGTTATTCTCAAAATTCTTTCTTGATACGATAACTACCAGTGCAGAGGCATCAGCACACCACTGCTTGTTAAAATCAATTAGTAGATTGAAAAGATCATTCCAGTTTTGTGAATCCCTCTTGGCATAGATGAATCTCCATGGCTGGCTGTTAGAAGATGATGGAGCCCACCTTGCAGACTCGAAAAGAGAAAACAAGTCCTTGTCACTTATTTCAGATGACACAAATGATCTTGGAGACCATCTGCTTACTATAACAGGATTAATTTCAAATGTCATGTTTCTGGCCTTTTGCACTTCGGGATCTATCACGAATAATTTTTACACTTTTAGTTATTTAACATTAATGGTTTTTCATACCAAATACATGATAAAAATTCCATCTTATCTTTTCATGGAATCGATGCGAGAAAAAATTGGCCCCATGTATTTGCTAGATGCAACAACAGCACATGCCACACCAACACCAAGAAGGATTCCACCAACTACATCAAGTGGATAGTGGGCACCGACATAGATTCTCGAATATGCAACAAGTGCAGCTTCGATTGCAAGAATTATTGATAAAATAATCTGCTTGCTCCTGTGAAATCTCAAAAGAAGTATAGTAGCACCAGCTGAAACAATTACTGCATGACCTGATGGAAATGATGGATCGGTATCCTTTGGCATCAACAGGTTGTCACTTGAAACCGGAACTGGTCGCGGTCTATCAATCTCATCTTTTAGTATTGTTCCAAGAGGAATCAAGACCAGAAAAGTAATAGTAAGAAGTACGGCAGCCTTGCGACCATCTTTTCTGCCAATGATGAAAAGTAGTGCAGTGACTCCAATCCATACTGCCTCTCTTCCATATTTAGACAGGTCAACCATTATTTTGCTAATGGTTTTGCCCCCAGGGTGGTTCATTGCCACAAATGTAGAATGGTCCCACTCTGAGACAGAAGTATTATCAACAACTAGTAAAGCCAAGACTGCAAATCCTGCAAATAAAATTGTAGATGTTATGGCATATTTCATCACAACCAAATGAAAAACTGCCTCATTATAAAATAAGCTTTATCGCATCATTTCAGACAGTCATAGTGTATTTGCTCTTCGCTTTCTTTGTGACATGTCTTACAGTAAAATTGGTATGGCTTGCTGCAGATTAGACATTTCTTTAGTGCCTCAAGTTCATATCCACAGTGTCTGCATGTATCAGCGCGCATTTCATGTCAGATATGACATCATCATATTTATCAATTATACAAAAATTCCAAGGGGTAGAATGCAGTAGGACAAGCTAATTTTTTGCCATACAGCGTAATAATAGAAGAATCATCTAAGAAACTTAGCTTAACAATAATAAAACAAGCTGATGATATTTTATCAGTCAGACTTGGGTAACTAACATCATGACAGATAACAAACCCACAGTGTGGACAGCAGAGGTACGTGCTCCGTTCAAAAAAGTAATAGCATTTGACGTCCTGTTTTTGGGACTAGGTGCAGTAATTGGAGCAGGAATAATCACAGCAGTCCTATTTCATTAGGACTGTTTTTTTAATTTAGGAAAAATATTTTATAATTTACCAAGTCTTGCTGTAAAAAATTTATTCCACGCGATGATGCAACACTAGCTGATCATAGTATCTTACAGACTTGACATTGACAAATTCAAGCATTCCATATTTTGATAGTTCCCTACCAAACCCACTATGTTTTACACCACCAAACGGAACTCTTGGATCAGATATTACCACATTATTTACAGTAACCATGCCAGATTCTACTAGCCTAGATAGTTTCTCTGCCTTGTCAAGATTCTGGGTCCATATGCTTGCACCAAGCCCATATTGAGACGAGTTTGCAAGCCTAATTGCCTCATTTTCATCCTCGACTATAGTCACTGGAGCCACAGGACCGAAGACTTCCTCAGTTGCCACCATCATGTCTGGTGTGATACCATCCAAAACGGTTGGTGCGTAAAAATAGCCCTTGTCTTTGAGTCGCTTGCCTCCAGTAAGAACTCTTGCGCCCTTGGCTACAGCATCTTGTACCATCCCTTCTATCCTATGCAAACCTTCAGCATTTACCAGCGGACCAATGTCGGTTGTGTCAGACATTGGGTCTCCCACGTTTAGTTTCTCTACTTTTTGTACAAATTTTTCAATGAATTCCTTTGCAAGGTTTTTTACCACAAAAAATCGCTTTGACGCAATACAGCTCTGGCCACAATTGATGAATCGTCCCTTTACTGCACCAGTTGATGCCTTTTCAACATCAGCATCAGAGCATACGATGAATGGATCGCTTCCACCAAGTTCTAGTACACATTTTTTGATTTGCGATGTTGCACGCTGTGCAACTTTGGCACCAACTAGATTACTTCCAGTAAAAGTTACTGCGTTAACATCAGAATCAATTAATTTTTCAGCCATGCTAGAGTCACTAACAAGTGATTGAAATACGCCTTCAGGAAATCCAGTCTTTAAGAATAATTTTTCCATTTCAATTCCACACTGCATTGTAACGCTTGCAGGTTTTAGTACTATGGTATTTCCTGCCATAAGCGATGGGGCTGCAAACCTTAATGCCTGCCAGTATGGAAAGTTCCACGGCATGATACTTGCAATTATTCCAATTGGTTCAAACGCAACAAAACTTTTTCTTGCATCCGTATTGATTATTTCAGGAGTTAGAAAAGTTTCACCATTGTCACCGTAAAATTCCATGGCCCATGCACATTTTTCAACTTCGGCCAATGATTCCTTGAGTGGTTTTCCCATCTCACGTGTGGCAACTTTTGCCAGAGATTCTTTGTCCTTTCGAAGATTTTCAGACAAGAGATGTAAAAACATGGCCCTGTTTTTAGCGTCAACTTTCCACTTGGAAAAAGCCTCTCGTGATTTGGCTACCTTACTTTTTAGATCTGCTTCAGTGATATTTTGGTATTCAGCAATGACTTCTTCAGTGGCAGGATTGATTGTCTTAATAGACATCTGATATGATTCCTGTCAATACGGTTATATACCTTTGGCTGGTTACCATTACCAATGAATGGTAACTATGACCAACCTGACCCAACAGCCATCTTCAGAGAATGGATCCAGCGAAGCGGTAAAGCACAGATGGACTTTATGAGAACATTTGGCGACATGATGAACCGCACAAACCAATCAAATCCACTTGATACATTAAAGGAAATGGCAGACAAGACCACAAAGACCCAAACAGATTTCGTGCAAAATTTTGCAGAGAGTGGATCAAAGGCCATGTACAACTGGTTCAATCTTGCACAAAACTTGCCCCAATTTTCATCATGGGGTGCATTCAAGACATCAGTTGGAAGCAATGGCAGAATATCCATACCCGAAGCAGAAAGAGAGGCAATCGGAATCAAGGAAAATGATCTGGTCCAAGTGATTGTAGTTCCAATCCATAAAAGTAATTCACGACAGGAGGTGAAAAAATGAGCAAGACAGAAGCAAAAGAGGCATATGCAGTATACAAGCAGAATGTGAATCGCTATTTTGAAGAAGCAGAAAAGAATGTCACACAATACATCCAGGCAGTCTCAAATCTACAGCAAGAATTTGCAACAGCATACAAAAATGCAGTAGAGACAGCAATCGAATTCCAGCAGGAATCAGCAACAAAGAGTGGCTTTAACGCAAACCTTCCACCAACTTATCTCAAGGCAATCAATGATGCAACAGACGAGATAGTAAAAACTAGTTCTGTACAAAACAAGGCAGTACTAGCAGCAATGGAAGCAGCAAGACAAAACATCAAGACATTCAATGACAACCTAAAGGCATTCACAACTATGGACGCAAACATACTGCAATCATGGTTCTCAGCATGGACACCAAGCAAGAACTAGATTAAATCTTCACTTTTTTTTATTTTTCAGATCTTTCAGTAAGCCATTGTGCAAATTCAGGAAGGACCTTTTTCTGTGAAAATGAGCTTGCTATCATACCCACATGCCCAGTCGGGTATATTTTGAGCATCTTATCCTGACTTGATACGGCATAGTGGATTGGCATGCTGCATTCAGGTGAGACCAAATGATCTCCTACTGCTACCTGGGTTAAAAGTGGCATGGCAATGTTTTTCAGAGATACCTGCCTTCCGCCCACGTACATGTTGTTGTTGATTAACAGATTCTCCTGGTAGACGTCTTTTATCCACTGCCTGTATAGCTCACCAGGTATTGGGGGCGTGTCTGAGACCCACTTTTCCACGCGGATAAAGTTTTCAACGTATTCTTTGTCATGAATATTTTTAAAGAAATTAAGATATTTTTCAAACCCCTGCTCAAATGGCTTTAAAATTGAAAATACATAGTACATCAGCTCAGGCGGCATGTTGCCAAGTGTATCTACCAACTTGTCAACGTCCATATGCTTTGCCAAGTTTGACACTACAGTGCTATCCCTTCTCCCATCAATTACTGGCGCAGTAAGAACCAGATTTTTTATCTTCTCAGAGTGGAGTGCAGAATATACTGTTGACAAAGTACCACCTGTGCAATATCCTTGCAGAGATATTTTCTCAGACGATGATTCTTTTCTTACAAAGTCTACACAGTTGTCCATGTATCCATTCACATAATCGTCAAACCCTTCATGTCTGTTTATTTGAGTCGGTGTCCCCCAGTCAATCAGGTACACATCAATTCCCTGGGTTAGCAAATGTCGCACCCAACTCTTTTTTGGATGTATATCTAAAATGTGAAATCTGTTTATCAATGCATATGCAATAACAAGCGGTGTCTTGATCTGTTTTTCAACCAACGGACTAAAGTGTAACAGTCGAACCTTTCCTTCAGAGTAGACAACTTCATGTGGAGTCACCTCAAGGTCTATCTCTTCAAGAGATTTTGCCAAGTTTGGTGCATCAAAGATGTTCTTGTTTAGTTTGATAAATTCTGCCATTAAGCGTGGGTCTATCTTGAGTTCATTTGCCATATGTCAAGTTCCTTCCTTGTTTGCTATTTTTTCAAGTTTGGCAACTCTTTTTCGCAAAGAGTGTAGTTCTTTGTACACTTCGTCCATCTCCTTCTTTGTCGGCATATTTGCACTCTCAAGAAATGTGGATGCCATGTTGTTCCAATGCTTGGCAACCTCTAGCTCACTTGTCACAAGTTTGCCAAAATTTTCTGCAAAGTCGGCAGAATCAAATAATCTTGTAAAGTAATTTTCATAGATATCAATCCAGATACGCTTTGATGCTTCCATGTGTTCAGTATCATTTGGAAGCTCTGGTACTTTTCTAGAATATTCCTTCTGGGCCTCATTCCAGGTATCAGTGAGTTGCTTGTAGTAAGTAGAAAGCCGTGTGTTAAATTCTGTCATGTCTTCGTTCATCTCAATTGTCTCTGTGCTGATATTTTTGGCGTTGATTGCAAATTTTCTAAACGGCCCAGTAGCAGCAAGAGACTGTTGTCTGTTTGACATTAGGTACAGCAAGTCAGTCCAGAAAAGAGAGTTGTGTTTGTAATTTGCCAATGATTTTTTCATATCTTGTGGGAGTGACATGGGAAGTAGAATAAAGTAGATTTGTATACATATAGAGATTACGCGTTAGCAATTATTGTTACAACAAATTGTTAAAAGGACGCACTGCCATACCAAGTATACCAGTGTCAAGTGCCAAATCCCAAGAAAAAACTGTTGAGGATACACATTCCGTATCAATGTGTGATGTTATGAGGAACAATACAAATGAGGTCATAATGAGAATAGAGGGCCTGTTGCCATCATACATCGAAAGTTTTGCAGACTTGCAGGCAGAAGGCTTGCGGATAACACGAGACTTTTTTGGGACGTGCTATATTGCAGAAAAAGAGATACTTGACAAAATGGGAGTTGACCAAAAAGCAATAGAGACATTTGACAGGTATTCCAAGATAATAACAAAGGCCGCAGTATCTGAGATAGACATGATGAGCAGCTTTCAGAGGACATGGACAGAAAATATGATATCATCAATGAAATCATATGATGATTACGTCAAGGCCATGCTATCGTCATATGCCAAGGTCCTAGAGTACACTTCAGCTCTGATTCCAAAGAGAACTTGATCTACCGATCTTTTTTGGTGAACAAGGCTTTACTGATATTGTCATAACTAGTATCGCTAAAAACTTATTTTGTTTGCAAAACTTTCAGATTCACAGATGAAGGAGAAATTTATCACTGTAAACAAAAGTAACATAAGATATTTAGAAGAAGGTCAGTCTGATCGCAACATCATCCTCCTTCATGGACTAGGTGGATATGCCGAAAGATGGATAAGTCTAATCCCTCACCTGAGCAAGAAATACCACATCTTTGCACCAGATCTAATCGGGTATGGCCAAAGCGACAAACCCTCAGTTGATTACACTCTAGAATTTTTCACAAAATTTGTTTTTGATTTTATTGAGGCACTTGGAATAAAAAAGACATTCATGATCGGCACATCACTTGGTGGACAGATAGCTGTCGAGTGTACAGCAACCCAAGGCCCAATAATTGAAAAAACAGTCCTCATCTCACCTGCTGGAATAATGAGAAAGTCAACTCCTACACTTGATGCATATACCATGGCAGCGCTTTATCCCAACCAAGAGTCTGTAAAAAATGCATACCAGATGATGATAGGTCCAGACAAGCAAGTCTCAGACATATCAATTGAGAGATTCATCACCAACATGTCAAGGCCTAATGCAAAGATGGTGTTCCTGTCAACTCTATTGGGGCTAAAAAATGCTCCAGACATTTTTGAGAAACTCGAAAGGATCAATGTCCCCACGATGATAATCTGGGGTAAAGAAGACAAGCTGATACCTTTTGAATATTCAAAGCAGTTTGTCTCATCAATTAAAAACTGCCAGTTTATGCCAATGGAAGGATGTGGGCATTCACCATATGTAGAGGACCCAGAAAAGCTTGCAGAGATAATCATGAAGTTTTTCTCAAAATAATTGTATTGCCATTTTACAAGACAGATTTACAAAACATCAAGATGCGTCATAGTTTAAAATTGCAAGGCCTGGCAGTACAATCATGAAAGGCACCAATGAAGGCAGAACAAGCCTTGCTGCAAATCACAGGCTATTGCTTGTTTGTCTTTTTGCACTTGGCATAATTGGCACAACATACTATTACATGGATTCAAGAAAGGAGCCATACCAGATACAGTGGATTACAATATCCATATCATGGTACGCTACAATCGGTTTTAGTCTAGTCAAGGTTTTTGGCAAGGCAAGAATTGGATATATAGTTGCAGGAATATTATTCTGGACAACATTTGCATTTTGGATGCTTGACAATTGGTATACAGTATTTCATGGAACAATACTTGCAGCCAAGCCAGACTATACCATGACAGTACGAAATTTCATAGGAGTAGGCATTGCATCACTTGGCATATTATCATCCCATAATGCGTTTAACAAGACAAAAAATAAAACAACCTAGATGCAACATGCCAGAATTCTGGGAATCATAGAAAACATCATAACTATACAATACAAATTCTATATTACAAATGCATGCAAAAAACAGAGATGATGCCGATGAGGAAAATGTGCTTGTCCTCCAAGGCGGTGGTTCTCTTGGAGCCTACGAGTGCGGAGTGTACAAGGCAATTGACAAGCTAAAGATAAGAATAGACGTTGTTGCCGGCACCTCGATTGGAGGAATCAATTCAGCAATAATTTCTGCAAGCAAAAGTGGAAACCCCGCAAAAGACTTGGAAGAGTTTTGGCTTGCGTTGGCGCAGACTTCAGCATCACCTTTTCTTACGGAACCCATGAGGATGGTCTCATCGTCCATCTATTCTGCAATGTGGGGAAACTCTAATGCATTTTTGCCCCTTTGGCTTAAACCGTCTTTTGGATTTTTTTACAACTCTCCATATCTTTATGATATTTCACCAATGAAGGCAACGCTTGAAAAATTTGTAGATTATACAAAGCTAAAAGATCCTACAAGGCCACGGCTCATAATAACTGCTACAGATATCCAAAATGGGAGACCTTCCATATTTGACAGCAAGTATGACAACTTTACATCAGACCATGTCTTGGCAAGTGCCGGATATCCATTCTATGGAATTGCGTGGACCAAGGTCAGTAACAGATACCTGTGGGATGGGACTTTGCTTAGTAACACTCCCCTAAGAGAGGTAATTGATGCGTCACCCATACGAGATAAGCGAGTCATAATTGCAAACCTATTTCCCAACACCCAGGAAGAGTTGCCCCACAACATGATGGAGTCATGGCACAGGGCAAGAGACATCATGCATGCAGACAAGACAGACCAGGCAGTGAGAATGTCAAAAATAATCTCAAGATACCTAGTCATCATAAATAAAATGCATGACCTCTTAGAATCTTCTCCACTTGATGATGCTGGTAAGAAAAAACTTGCAGAGATAGAGCCTGAATTTAACAAGCTTGCATGCCAGAGGGGTGCCATAATAAAAGAGATAACAAGAGTCGAGAGAAAAGAGGAATCGCATTATCTTTTCGAAGATGCAGACTTTTCAATTGGTACCATAAAAAAACTGATAAAGTCAGGCGAGCAGGACGCAACAAGGTCCCTTGAAAACTTTGGAAAAAACTAAAAAGAGAAGAGTTGGGTCAATCAGTGTTTGTGGTTTATGATTTGCTGTAGCTGGTGAATCACATCAGCTGCTGCCTTGATGTTGTTCCAAACGTCACTTGATTGAGTTCCCTGATACTTGTTAGAGCCCACCTGGCTTAATGCAGTCTGTGCGTTGTTCAGATCAGTCTGTGCCTGGCTTGCCAATGTTTGGTATGTAGCAGTGCTATTTTTTGTAGCAAGAACATTTAGCTTTGCCTGGTTTACCTGAATTGCAGTTGCTGCAGCAAAGTGAAAGTTGTCAGCAGTCTTGCAGCCATTATACAGACAGAAACTGTCTAGTGCTGCCTTGAGCTGTGTGCTGTTTTGTGCATTTTGTACTGCAAGCTCAAATGCTTGAACTTGAGCAGTTGCATTGCCTATCACCTTGTTTATTCCAGTGGTATCTACACCGTGTTTTGTCAATTTGTTTGTCATGTTCTGAACACGAGCCAAGTCATGGTTGTACATTTCTGTCTTGAGATTTGCTCTTTGCTGTTTTGCGACAAAGAGGCAACTATTTTCAGTAGACCTTAGTTGGCGTGCATCAGATTTTAATGTGGCATATACTGTTTTGCTGTGCACTGTTTTTAGTATGCCATGGGCATCAAGATTTGCTGTCCTTGAATCAGCGTTGTATGCCTTGACATCAGTCCTAAACTGTGACACATTGCTGGCATTTACATCAGACTTTAAGGTGGCAAAGTCAGTACTTGTTTTTGTCATATCAGTACTCAGTGTTGCTGTAGTTGTAGAATTGTTTATTGCAGTTACAACATCACCAAGATATCCTTCAAGGTATGCGTTAGTACATGTCAGAGATGCAAATTGCACCTGTAACTGTTGTGTTGCATACTGGGACTTGGCACCAGAGTCTGCAAATGCTGCAGACGGTAAAACCATCATTGCACATGCAATCAATGCAGTGTATTGAAGTCTAGTTTGCATGCAAAATATCTGGTCATGAGTTTATAATAGATTGCGTATCAATGTGACTTAACAAGGTTAACCAATGTGTCTTCAGACAGCATTTCAAAAGATATAAGGTCAAGAAAATATAAACGACATCATGGTTGACAAGAAAAAAGACTCGGAAGAATTTCCAGACGAGTCTGAAGAAAACGATGACGAATCAGATGAATTCTTAGATGACGAATTTGAAGAAGGGGATTTGGAAAAATCCTGATTTTAAAATATTTTGATTTCCAAAAATGACAATCACTAAATAGCAAGACATGGTTAAATGATACATGAGTGACATCAAGTACAATTCCCAGATTGAAAAAATTGCTTCAGCAATACTTGAAGACAAGACATCTTTGGATGAGCAAGACGAAAACAAATTGAAAAAATACATAGACTTGGCAAAAAGGCAATTTAATTTGCAAGACGAGCCTGCAGCACAGATTGTAAACGAGGCATTTTTGTATCTAAAGCTCAAGGGCGCAGACTCTGCAGACCCCCTCCAGCATGGAGACCAGTTCGGTGCAGGATTTAGCTAAAATATAGAAATTATATTGCCTAGGTGAACCTGAGCCTAGTTTTTGCAGACACCGCAACTATAGATATGATTGCAACAACTAGAACAATTGAAGCCAGCGCGCCAAATTCTGGAACCACCTGTGTTCCAATCACTTCTACCTGTGTTGTATCCTGAGGAATTCCAACTGTTATGGTCCTGTCAGTACTAGTCTTGTTTTCTGCAAAGTCAGTGTCCGCACCATCCACTAGAACAAAAAAGTTGTCATCGTTTGCGCCGTCTTTTGCATCAATAAGAGATCGTGGTAATGTCAAAGTAAGATTTCCATCAGTAGAGGACTGTAATGATACTATAAGAGATGTATCTTGTGGGTTAATTGTCATATCAGTAATGGTTCCACCAGTGATATCATATCCCACCTGAAATGATTGGCCGCTCTGTGCATCCTGGATTGTATATTGGGCTGTTTGTGCAAAGACTGGTGCCACACCAATTGAGAATGCAATGGATATCATGATAACATACAAGCCCCAGCGCATGGATTCTTTTTTGCACTGTATTATTTGACCTTTGCTAGTGATGGATACAGTTTAGAAAATTGAAAATAGAGGCATTGTATGAGAACCACCTGACAAGTTTGCTTTTGATAAAACATCATACTATATTTTTGAGTTTATTACTGGTGTTGTTTTCTGCCACAGGGTATGACAGCTATGCAATGGCTGCCATTAATGGTAATCAGCATACCATCACAGTACAGTATGCAAATGGTACTGCACCTGCATATGTGATTTTTCCAGATAACAACCAGACATATGTCATCTCTCAGAGACATTCCTGGTCAGAGGATTCGCTTTCAAGATACAACCTCCAGTCGTATACCATCGACAATGGCCCAATTGTTCCAATCGCCAGAGAGTCTAGCGGAAATTTTACATTAGACGTATCATCAGATGCAAACCATGTTGTTGTCTTTTTTGCAAAACCACAATTTGAGGTTACAATACACGGCATAGACAATGCAACATTTGTACCATCATCTCCCACTCAAGATAATTGGTTTGATGATTCCACAGATATACAATTCATGGTACCATATGTCATATCATCAGACAAGCAAGATACTAGACTGCAACTTGATGGTTGGTCACTTGACAATTCTGACATTAATGTAATCTCAAAACAAGAGTCGGGTTCTTTCCAGTCTGGAACAATACACATGTCAAGCATGCATACAGTTGACCTAGAGTACAAGGTACAATATTACATCAAAGTCATTTCCAGTTTTGGGCGGGCACTTGGTACAGGATGGTACAATTCCGGTACAATAGTAGATGCTTCAGTCATTCCAGGAAATGACATCATTGAGAATCATGTATTTTTGGGATGGCAAGGCTCTACAATAGGAAATCAAAACCAAATGTCTGCTGAAACATTGGCAGACTCGCCAAAGGTTTTGGTTGCAAACTGGTCTGTAGACTACACCAACATCTCAATGGGCATCATAGGTGTGATTGCAGTTTTGGTTTTGCTTGTAATTTACCAAAAGAGGAAAATGCCTCCCAAGATGTGATCTTGTCAAGAGCGAGAACTTAAAGCCACCAGTTTCAATTACCAACATGTTGCTACAGAACCAGGATCCAGTAGCCTTACGTGAAGAAATTCAAAAAATCATGGTAGATAATGGTTTCAAAAGAGAGTGCTACACCAAGATTCTAGATTATACTGTAAACCTGTTCGAGTCAAAGGGACTGGGTATTGATTACTATGGATATCACAATATCATTCACGAGCTTGAAGTGACCTATGTCACACTTCTTGCGGCCCAATGGGAGAGCACCCATGGTATGCTCAAGCCAGAGGATTTTCCGTATCTTTTTGTTGCGGCGCTATTTCATGACTATGACCCTCAAAAAAAGGTGGACAAGCCACACGAAGAAGACGCAGTAAAATTTGTCGTCACAGATGAAAAACTAGATTCGCTTTTGAGAGATGCAAATATTGATAAAAATTTGATTGCTGCATTAATCCACAGAACCACATATCCTTGGAGTGGAGAGATAAAAGAGACAACAGAGAAAAAAATTGAGGACTGTCTTGATTCATCAGAGATTGCAAAAGACGACCAAGAAAAAAGAGAGCATTTCAAAAAGATGGGATGGTTCCTTTCGGTTACAGACAGGATTGCAGGATATACGCTTGGCGATTTTGCAAAAGCATTAGAGATGGCACAAAAAAATGCGCATGCGTTGGCATGGCATCCATATTATATCGTAAGAAGGTCTGTTGCATATTTTGAAGACTTGCTCAATAACGATGCAGAAATGTATCAAAGCGTATTGCAAGCCCTGCCAAAAGACATGAGAAAACATTTCACTGACAATGTCTTGTCTTTTATGAAACTGCGTGAGCAAGAAATACAGATCGAGGGCTCACTTGTCTATGATAATACGAAATTTTTTGCAGTAATAGAATCAATGGCAAACAGGCAAGTGCCAGAATTCATAGAAACGTTGTCAGAGATTCACAAGCAGTTGCCAAAGCCACTCCAATTCAAAAAAGATTCTTTTCTAGAATCAGTTACAGCAAAAGACACCATACTGAACACATTAAGGCTTGGAAGCGACAATGGTCCAATCATTGGTTTTACAAAGGGCGGACCACTAGAGGCATACAAGCTAAGACCAGAGATAAACGATGTAAACTATGGACTCAAAAATACAGCATTCATGGAGCCGCTTGCAATTAGAATGGGTTACTGGGGCCAAAGGGGAGGAAGAGAGATGAGATTATTGTTTAACATGCAGGTGCAGTCAAAAGGGTACAAGTATCTCACAAGTTTTGCACTACGAGATGTAATTGCAAGCAGAATAAAGAGAAATGAGCAGATTGAATTTGTCAGGCAGTTTGACCCAGAGCGCTGGGACTATTATCGCGTAGAACTATAATATACAATCTAGGTTTTTACCGAAATTTTTCTTGATGCAATAAACTTTGCAAGATGTATTGCACCAATAAATGGCCATGCGGATACCAGTACCACAAATGAAAGCCATACTGCCCCACTATAATTGAGATAGTTTGCAGCCAGGTTTAGTGGAAATACATATGATATCATACCATCTGAAAGGCCAGACAAAGCTGGCTGGATGTATGTCTGCAAGGCATTCCACCCTACAAATATGGTAACAAAAAACAAGACTGCTTTTCTTCCAACATACTTTTCAAATCCCTTTTTTTCCAATTTCTTAATTTTTTCATCTAGTTGTCTTACTTCATCATGCAGTTTTTCCATTGCAAGTTCTGCATTTTTCTGGTAAGACTCTGGGTCTTTGGGTCCAAGATATAGAGGAATCATTATTTGCAGATATTTTTGATCAGAATCTGGGAGAGGTCTTCCTTTTTGCAAAAGATCTAAAAGATACTCTAGCCTTCCTTGGTCACCTTTTCCAAGTATGATAATTTGCTGGATTGCACCAATTAGATCTTCTGACAACAGATGATCAAAAATTTGCCCAGATAAAAGCGATTAGAGTCTTAGATCTGGGCCATTCCCACAATGGCTCTTGGAAAGACATCTTTGCGCTGCTCTTCTGCCTTGAGATATTCTTCATATCCACCAATTGGCTGCAAGGATTTTGCGTCCATTATTTTATACTTTGAAATCTTTGCACGGCAAAACAAGTCTTCAAGAGAATCTTTTGAGAACCATTTGGAGTAGACGCCCTTTGATGTTCGAAGTATTGCATTTTCCACATCCTGCTTTGAGCCAACTATCTCCCCTACAGTTCTTTTGACTTCTCGGCCATAGAATTTTTTGAGTCCAAAATCTTTGAAGAGTTTTCTGTTAAAGACAGACACAATAATTGTACCATGGGGTGACGCAAGATTTTTCATTGACTTTAGCATCTGTACCTGTAGTTCGGTATTTTCCTGGTTTCCCAGTGTCTGAAAAGTGCATACAATTACCTTGTGGGTGGAATCTAGCATTTTTTTATTTAGGTTAAAGTTTTGCGCAACACCTGTCACTGGAAATATTCTCTTGTTGAGAAACTGGCCCAGGCCATATTTTTTGAGAAGTTTGGTAGAGTGTAAAATCATCTCCTCAGAATAGTCTATTCCTATTACATATCGCAGATTCTTTTCATATATCTCATCATACTGGTACAGCCTGCTGGTTTCAGGGTTTTTTTTGAGATCCTTGCACGAGTTGGCACCAATCTTTGAGCCAAGAAGCAGCAGGTACCTGCCAGGTCCAGAACCTGCATCAACAAAAGTCACTTGCTTTTTTTTCAGAATACCATCAAGATAGTTTGTGATAAATATCTCTTCGAATCTTTCATAGGACCTTGCAGACCATGCAGCCTCTGTCGGATGTACTACATTTCTAAAGTACTGCCTTGCCATGTACTTGCTTGCAATTATTCCCCGGATTAGGTCATGATCATTTTTCGATATTATTCCCACATGCAGTTTTTCTTTTATGGTTCTTGCAAGCATTCCTTTTGTGCAAATTTCATTTTTTATGTTTGGTGCAAGCAAGTTCAGATAGCCATTTTTGAATACATAGCCAGCCTGGCAATTGGTACAGATTACGTTTTCTTTTTTTGATTTTATTATACCAAACTGCAATTCATGGTCACAGACAGAGCAATTTGCAATTATATCAAGACTGGACAAGATTTACTTGTCAGGCTGGGTGCCATCATATGCATCTTCACTGCTTTTCTTTTTTGCAGTCTTTTGTTTTAGCGAGCCCTCATCTTTTAGGTAAATGTCATAGGTACGATACACCTGTCGTATTGTCTTCAAGTATGATTCAAAGTCAGGAAGTTTTATTGGCTCGTAAAAATAATTCATGTGAACTTTGGTCAGGTTGTTCTTTGATATTCCTACGCCTTCAAGAACATGAATTGGCTTGCTGTCAACAGAGTGCACCCATCCAAGTGACCTGACTTTTTCCACCATCTCTTCGAAATGGCTAGTCTCATTTGTTACTATACGCAAAATAAAGTCATAGTTTTGGCCCTCTCCTTGTACCACGTCAATTGTTGTGACAATGCCATACTCTCTGCTGATTTCAACTAGATTATTGTACATCTCAGAGTATGGAATGACTCGTCTTTCAAAGAGAGGATTTTGTGTTTTAATAAAAGTATACCATTGGTTGTCAAACAGTTTGCTTGGATCAACTAGGATCCATTTTATCTTGTCATCTCGCTTGCTGTCTGCTCCATCGTTGTGTTCTAGTATTACGCCCTTTTTTACCAGGTCTTCGATTCTGCCCTTGACATTGTCTCTTGACAAGACATAGCCATGTTTTTCAAGTTCCTTGCTTGCAGTATCAGGCGTAGCGCCACTTTGTAAAACCTGCAATATCAGTACATCAAGCGGGCTGATGTTGTTCTTTGTAAGGTTCTTCATAGGGATTGCACCCTCTTGGTTGTCTGTTCCTCTGCCTACCATGATGACAAAGTCTCATAGTATTATTAAAAACATTTACTACATTTTTGTCGCAAAAATGTTAAAATGGCAATATGTCAGGCATGGCCATTTGGAGCCGTTCCAGAAACAGGTCCACATTTGTGCGGCAAAATGTGTTCTAATTGATTTATAATTTCTCTGACAAGTAATGCCATGACAGCAATACCAGCAGTCGAAAAAACAGAGACAGCAAAATGCAGTGCATGTGCTCGTGAATGTGCAAAACTGTGCACTAGATGTGGAAAAAACTTTTGTAACAAGCATCTGCTTGTACACGCCGAAAAATGCAGCGGATACAAGTCAATCATACAAAAAATACTTCACGATGACATGACTGAGATTGTAAAGCAGATCATGGAGACAATGCTAAAAACGATATGACCAATATCAAATCCCCTGAAGAGTCCGTGAGACCCGGACGAAACAATATTGTCGGGAGAAAACTAGGAGGTGAAACATAGAGAATGAATGGAACCAAAATACAGCTAGTTCTTGCAATTAGTGCAGGATCACTGCTAATCAGTGCAAGTTACGGCGGTTTTGCATGGGCGGATAATGGCCAGAATTCTTTAGGTGGCATAAACATCAAGGCAAGCGATGCAATAAAGAACGACCCAGCTGCAATGAAGATACTATACAACATAGAACTCTTCAAGCAACAATATGCAGCTCAACAGGCAAAGCAAGACTTGCAGGACCAGCAACAAAAGTTGATTGATGAGCAACGTAAACTTGCAAGTGAATATTTGCAAGCAGACTTGGCAAAGACAGGCAATCAAAACGACATGAGCAATCCAACAAACGCATATGCAGGCTTTGTAAGCAAAGTCGACAGCTCAGCACAAGGAGTATTCCTCGATGAGTTTGCATACATGCAGGCAAAAGTTGCACAGGGAAAACTTGCAATGGATAAAGTATTGCAAAATGGCGGCTCACGCGACCAAGCACTAAATGCATACTATAACGGAGCTGCAACCCAAAAGACAGAATTGGTAAGTGTCAACAAGGCAATCAACGTAAAATATCACCTTGCAGACTCAACAGTCCAAGATCTGTTCAACAAGGATGGGAACTTTAAAAAGTACTCGGCATCATAACCCAACTTTTTATTAATTTATTTTTATTTTTCAAGACAGGTGAAAACCTGTCTATAAAATTTTAGAGATAGTATCCTTTAGTTCTGTTGCTGCCTTTCTGCCTTTGCTGCTGGCATTCAAGCTTACATGCTCTGCCAAGTCAAGTATCATTATCTCCATGGTACTATCAAGAGCCGCTCTGACTGCAGTTATCTGCTGAACAATCTCTGGGTATCCTTTTCCCTCATCTATCATCTTTGTAATGCCTTTTACATGACCCTCTATTCTTGCCAATCTTTTTTTCACTTCAGGGAGTTTGTGATGAGTCATGCGTTATGTTTTTGCATCAAGTGATATTTATCTAGTCGGATGGTTTATCCAACATGTCTATTCTCACCTCACAACAAGGACATAGATTCCAATAGCCATGATGACAAATCCCACCATTGAATCATTATATTTTTCCGGAATTTTTGCCAGAGTTTTTACCAATCCCTTTGTACCAAGCTGAACCAAAAGCAAGAGTGTGAGAATTGACGCAGTAGCAAATATCACTGATAGTTCAATTGCAAAGTAAAACCCAGCGGATATTGCAGAGAGATAAATTGGAATTATGCTAGGGTCTGGAGAGAGTGCAGCCCCCAGGACTGCAAAATATCCTATTTTTGAGGCAAGTTTACCAGATTTCTTTTCTTCATGTTCGTGTTCATGTTCATGTGTGTGATCATGTTCATGTGGTTTTTTTCTTACTAGAGTAATAATTCCAACAATTAATCCTCCACCTACCATGATTACCCCTATTGCAGTATCAAGATAGTATGAAATCAAGTGAGAAAAAACAAGCCCAACTAGCACAACAGCAAGACCCATAACAATGGAAAGACCCACATGGCCAATCGCAGTCATAAAAGATATTCCAAAGAGCTTTTTTGTAGTCCATTTTTTGTTTCTTGCAAGAACGCAGAGTGTAAGCCAATGATCAGGGGCAGACATGTGCAATATGCCAACCAGTGCCGCTCCTATCATGTATGCAAAGAGATTTGCCACAAAATTCCCCCATACTTGGTGAAAATTAGTTCCTAAAAAGCATATCCTCCCCCCCTGGATAGGGTACTAGTGAGATCTATCATCGTACGTGTAACACAAATACAGATACTCTAAAAATTAAGAATCTTGTTTTCTATCCATGTGCCATGCCGTCAAGCATTATCTTTCGCAATACTTTCTTGCCGCTCTTGACAATTATGGCTGGATTTTGGTTTTCATATTCTGTAGGAATTATCACAGATGAGACACTTCCTTCATAGATGTGTCTTGGCTTGTCAATGTTAG
Organism: Nitrososphaerota archaeon; assembly: GCA_013288545.1. Classification (GTDB taxonomy): domain Archaea; phylum Thermoproteota; class Nitrososphaeria; order Nitrososphaerales; family Nitrosopumilaceae; genus Nitrosotalea. The sequence continues at coordinate 51,149 of JABDBR010000007.1, forward strand.
TGTCAGTCCAGACACATGCATCTTTTCCACAGATTATGGTACAGTCTTCAATTGTCTCTCCACTGTTTCGTATTCTGATTTGTGATGCAGTGACAGAGTGGACACGCTCCATTGTAAAATGATACTCTTTTGCTATCTTTCTTGCCACCTTGGTTCTGACAAACCAGGTAGTGATACCAACAACACCAGACGCCACAACCGAAGTGATTACACCGTTGACAAGCGTGCTATCTACAGGCTGTGGCTTGTTTTGCACGGGTGGTGGTTGGCTGGAATTTACAACAGGTGTTGGCGGTGGTACATTTCCAGTGTCCTGTATAGTGTGGAGGCTCTGGTATCTTACAATACTGGATAAAGCATTGTTTATTGTAGATGGTGTCTGGCTTATGTTGGATAGAATGGTCCTCGGGTCTTTTATGATGACAAGTTGCTGGTAATCATTTTGTGTCAAGATAACATCTGCTAGCAAACTTCCATCAGGTGCTGTAAGATCAAACTTGACATTGTTTACAACTGTGGGGACATTAGATGGAGGTGTATTTGTGGGAGGCGATGTTGTTGTTTGGTTTGGTTTTTGCACAGGCGGTGCGATAAATGCAAGAGTTGTTGCAGATGCTTCATTTGAGGGGTTGCTTTGTGTGCCAGGGTATACTGCAAAGACTCGATACGTATAGGTTGTTGCAGGGGATAGTCCGTTTATAGAATATTTTGTGGTTCCATTTCCAGTGTTCTCATCAATTACGGTATAATCCCCAGGTGCATTTTTTATCTCGACTTTGTATCCCACTAGATTTTGGCCATACTGCTGGATTGGTGGAAGCCATGTAAGATTAATTTGTGTCATGGAGATAGGTTTTGCAATAAGAGGGGCAGGAACAGCGTCATCGCTTAGGTGATTGTTCTGGTATGACAGTAAATGATCAAGGCTGTTGTTTATTGGGAATACAGTGGGCACTGCATCAAGCATTATGCTCCTAGGATCTTTTTTGTACTGTAGCGCAAGATAATCACTTTGGGTAAATATCACACCAGTCAGAACAGTTCCATCGGATGGAATAAAATCAAATTGTACATTTGTAGTTGGAGACGATACAGGTGGACTTACGGTCTGGACAGATGTGGAAGACGGAATGGCAGCTGCAACAT